>CADCMP010000081.1 GCA_902802565.1 Oscillospiraceae bacterium | reverse complement strand
CGAACCGAACGCTTGGTGAGACTGCATAAGACTTTCACTTTGAAAGCTGCTGGTCGCTGACCCAAGAATCCCCTGGATTTATCCATGGGGAGTGTCAAATGAAAATGCATCGTCTGTTTGCCTGGGGTACCGTGGTCTGTTTCGTCATGACCATGGTCACGGGATATATGAAAAAGTAACCACATACACACAACAAAAGCCGCCCCGGGAAACCGGGGCGGCTGTCTTGTCTTGGTATTACTTTTTGACGTTCTCCTCGAAGGATTTCAGGATCGCTGCCGTCTGAGCGCGGCTGGCAGGTCCCAGGGGCTCCACCCACTCCTTGTAGCCGGAGATGATCTTTTCCTTCACGGCCCACGCCATGGCGTTGGCGGCATAGGGAGCAACGAGGTTGCCGTCCGAGAACTGTGCCAGCACTGCGGGATCCGCGGCATCCGTCTTATAGTTGCGCTGTACCGCATACTGATACAGGATGGCAGCCATCTGCTGACGGGTCACCGGATCGTTGGGACCGAAGGTGGCGGCGTCGTAGCCGGAGACGATGGCATTCTGGGTCGCCCAGCTGATGGCTTTGGCATACCACTGGTCTGCCGGGACATCACTGAAGCCGGCGGTCACTTCCACTTCGGGAGAGCCGTCCATGGCATAGAGCATCTGCGCCAGTTCCGCACGGGTCACCTGACCGTCGGGATTGAATGCGCCCTTGCCGATGCCGGACATGTAGCCCTTGATGGTCACATAGGAGATGGCGTCGGAATACCACTTGCTGGTATCCACGTCCACGTAATGCACCGTGGGGGCATTGGAATTGATGGTGGGAGCCTGCACGGAGCCGTCCGCCGGGGTGAAATGCACCGTGACGGTGACGTTCTGTCCGGGATCCGGCATCACGAGGGTAAAGACTTCCCCGCCGGAATCCTTGGTGCTGATCTCCACATCTCCGCCGTCGTCCGCTTTTGCCATGACGGTGTTGATGACGAAGTCATCCCCCGCCTTGATGGCCACATCCACTTTCTCCTTGGCCCCTGCCTTTTCCTTGGCAGGCGTCACCGTGCCCTCTCCTTCCGCCACCTGGGTGGTGATGGTATAGGCACCGGATGCGTCATTGCGCACGTGATTGAGCATCATATAGGCCCACCAGGCCAGAAGGGCAAAGATCACGAAGGTGATGATCAGCCACACGGCCACCGGCACTTTCTTCTTCATATCGGTTTCCTCCTTGTCGAGATTTGAGCTCCGGAGAGCCCCGATCCGTTCCGGATTCGTATATTCTAATAAAGTTGCCCTATGATTTTACCATGTTTTCCTCTTATTGTGAATGAAAAGTTGTCGCCGGCCGTTTTCCGCCGGAGAGCACTTCCCGGAAGTTTCCGCCCTCCGGGTCCGGAACGACCGGCAAAATACAAAACACCCTCAGCACTGACCGAGGGCAGATCGGTCCTGCTGCGGGTGTTTTTCGGGAGAGACAAATCCCAATGTGATACGAGACACTGTATCACAGCTCCTAATCTAGCATCCCGGTTTTTTGGTGTCAATCGAGTTGGGAACACTTCGGATTTTTCCTTGGTAAAATTAACTAAAATCGATACAAAGTCTGGGTTTTTCCGAAAAGTTGCAAGGAAAAGTGACGGGATTCTCTGTTTTCGGCAAAATTGCGTCACTTTTTCCCTCTCAAAATCCTTCAAGTTTTGTGAAGTATCTGTTTCTTCCGTTTTTTCACGGGATTCCCATTTTCCCGGCAACACACCGTCATCGTGATTCTGCCCTAAAAATATTTTTGAATTTCAGCATGTTGCACAATACAAATTGACCATCTTTTTCGCATTACCGAAATGAAGTTTTCTCCTGTTTTCCACAGAAACCCCTTGGAGGAATGCCGTGGACATGGTATGATAGTCACCGGCCGCAGTGTCGGCCGCTGTCATCCACTTAACGGAAAGAAGGGCTTGCCTTGGGTACCATACTCATACAGAAAGAGACCACTCCCGATCCCATCTCCCTCATCGGCCGGGAAGCCGGCGTGTGCTGGGGCGCAGATATTACCGATCCGGAAAAGAACTACAAACGGGGCATGGGCTGCCTCACCAGCGGTCACGGCCGCACCTGGGAATATCCTCAGGTCTATGTGGTGATGGACGGATACTCCGCCCGGGTCTTCCGGGAGTTCTATACCCATATTGCGGGAGGTCCTTCCCGCCTGCAGGCATCCACCCGGTATATCGACTACGAGACGGGCTTTGCCTACGTCACTCCTCCCAAAGTGGAGAAAAACGAGGAAGCCAGAGCGGTGTACGACGGAGCCATGGCGGACATCACCAGCGCGCTTCAGAAGCTGGAGGCCCTGGGGATCCCCCGGGAGGACTGCGGCATGCTGCTGCCTCTGGGGATGGAGAGCAAAGTCGTGCTGCGCACGAACCTGCGGAACCTCATCGACATGTCCCATCAGCGTCTGTGCACCCGGGCCTACTGGGAATACCGGGATCTCATGCGCGACCTCATGGAAGGTCTGTCTTCCTACTCCCAGGAGTGGAACACCCTGGTGGACAGCTATTTCGTCCCCAAGTGCGATGTCACCGGCTTCTGCACGGAGGCCAAGTCCTGCGGACGCCGTCCCAAAAAGGAAGCCTGAAACCGAATAAAATATGCACGGGATCGACTTTCTCCGATCCCGTGCATTTCCATTATCCCCTGTTTCAGGGCCAAAGGATGGCCAGATACAGTTTGATATAATTTATCCAACGCTGCAGTATTTCCGTCATCTTTGTCGCCTCCCATTTTTGGTTTCTATCTATATAGACGTAACTCAATTTCGTTTGTTGCATGGTTTAAGACAATCTAAGGAACAGTTTTTTGTTGCATTCTCCAGCCCATCCACCGTATAATTTATGTTAGTATACTTCGACTCGGAAAGAAGGTCAACTAATGTTTATTCTGTCCAGGATATTCGTGATCTATATCATGGCAGCCATCCTGCCGGCACTTTTGTTGCTGGTGTATATCTACAATCAGGACACCGTGGACAAGCCCTTGCCTCCATCGTGCTGGAGCAGATCGGGACCACGATCCTCAACTCCTTCGTCAGCCCCGAGAATCCCGCCTATGTCATCTTTCTGGCCTTTCTCGTGGTGGCAGTGGTGGAGGAAGGCACCAAGTTCTACCTCCTGCACCGCAGGACCTGGAAAAACCCCAACTTCAATTACCGCTTTGACGCCATCGTCTATGCCGTCTTCGTCTCCCTGGGCTTTGCCGCCTTCGAGAACATCGGCTATGTCTTCGGCTACGGCATCACCGTCGCTCCCGCCCGGGCCCTTCTGGCCATTCCGGGACACATGTCCTTTGCGGTGTTCATGGGATACTTCTACGGCAGGGCCAAGCTCTTCTTCGACTACGGCGACAAGGAGAAGTCCCGCACCAATCTGTGGCTGGCCTATCTGTCCGCCGTGTTCCTCCATGGCTTCTACGATTCCTGCGCCATGATCGGATCGGCAGGTTCCACCATCGTGTTCGTGGTCTTCATCATCCTCATGTATCTTGCGGTGTACCGCATGATCAAGAGCGAATCCCACACCGACGCACCGGTGTGAAATTAAATAAAAAAATACGGGAGTTCCGGTCTCGGAACTCCCATTTTCTATCGTTATGATGATTATTCGGCGAAGAGCACTTCCTCCACGAATTCCACCGCATCCATGATGCAGTCGGGACAGGCCCGGAGCATCTTCCCGGTCTCCACCCCTTTCAGGTCCTTGCAGATGGTGCCCTGGTTTCTCGCCTGGAATTTCTCCACGATCTGACGGGAGAGCTTGTAGGTCGCCTGTTTGCTGTTGGGGGCATCCAGGTTGGCGGAGCTGTTGACGAATCCCGCCAGGACGCAGGCGCCGGAGATGGCGCCGCAGGTGCCCTGCATGCAGCCCATGCCGAGTCCAAGGCCTTCGCAGGCCCGGAACAGGATTTCCTCGTCCACATCCACCTTGTCGGCAAAGGTGCAGGCTACCGCCTGTGCGCAGTTGTATCCTTTATCGTGCAGTGCATTCGCTTTTTCTTTTCTGGATTCCATGATGAACCTCCGTATCATACTGTCTTTCCTCGATTATACACGAATTCCGGACAATTGCCACGGTTTCCTTCGGTATTTCTCCTCCCTTTTCACAAGGTGGGAAATGTGTTAGAATACCCTCGATATTCTTTAAGGGGAGATCACTATGTTTAACACCACCAGAAGACTGATACGGATGGCCATCGTCGGAACCGCCGCGTACTATCTCTACAAGGAGAAGCCGGAGGAAGTGAAGGCCGTCATGGATAAAGTGCTTCCGGAGAGCGTCAAGAAAGAGATCCGGAAGACGAAGGACCAGTACGAGTCCCTGCAGGAACTGAAGGCCGCCGCCTCGGATATGACGGAAGGCATGGCCAAGCTGGCCGGTGAGGCCACGGAGACGCTGCTCAAGAGCCTGCAGAACAAGGAAGTGGAAGAGCAGATGGCGGAGATCCAGAAGCTGCGGAAGCAGCAGAAGGAGCATCCGGAGGAGTTCGTCCCGGACACCTTCACGCCCCGGGAAGTGGAGCTTCTCATGTCCGAGCTTCCCGAGGACCGCATGGGCTGGTCCATCCGCCTCATGCTGCGCACCGGCATCGACATGTACGAACTGCTGGCCCTCACCCCCTGGAACATCCAGACCGACGGGTCCATGATCCGGGTGAGCAACCAGGTGAAGACGAGAAACGGAGAGCCGGTCGTCGTCCCGGTGAAGAGCGACCGCAACCGCATCATCCCGGTACCTCCCGATGTGCGCATCTACGCCAAGCGCCTTCGGAAGACCGACAGCGAGTACATCTGGCAGAGCCGGGATTCCGACCTGCCCATCAAGCCCTCCTCCTTCACCAGCCAGTTCAAGGAACACATCGGGGAAGTTCCCCAGGTGCGCATCTTCGGGCCGAAGGTGGCCGTCAACACCTATGAGGCGGAAAAGGAAGAAAAATAATACTGTTATATGACAACGACCTGCCGTCCGGCAGGTCTTTTTTCACGCAAAAAAGGTGCCGCTATCTGCAGCACCTTTCTTCATTGTTTCATGTTCGGGATCGCACCGGCTCACTGGCCCTCTTCGATCCCCTTTGCGATGTTCTCGTAGTAGTTCATGACCGTTCCGCTGATCCCCTTGGGTTTCATGGTCTCCATGAAGCGTTCCACCGTTCCGTACACCTCGTCGCCGAAGGAGATCCGGCTGCAGTAGGAACATTTCTCGCAGGGGGCATCCTGTACTTCCACGACCAGCTCCTCGTAGGAGATCTTCATGTCCGCCGTGGACGGGATCAGTTTGTTTCCGCAGTGAAAACAGCGATTGTAGTTCATAACCAATTTCCTCCGTCAAATTTCGCGCAGGACTTAAGATACCACGATTTTCCATAATTCTCAATGGCAATTTTCAAAACCTGCAAAATTTGTAAAATGTGCAAAAACCACCGGGAGTTTTTTTGCACAGGCCGCAACAGGGTTCACCCGATTATCGTTAGTGTCAGATACGTTCAATGTTGGACACCAGCGCGTCCACTTCCTCCGGAGTGGTGCTCCAGGAGGTGCACACCCGTACCAGGGTGTAGTCCTCGTCGATCTTCTCCCAGTGCTGGAGGACATAGTTCTTCTCCAGGTACTCCAGCTGGCGCCGGGACAGCACCACGAACTGCTGGTTGGTATGGCTGTCGATATAGGGAGCGACGCCCTCGTCCTCGAAGGCCTTCCGGATGCGCATGGCGTACTCGCAGGCCTTGCGGTTGATCTCGAAATACAGTCCGTCCTTGAACAGGGTATAAAACTGCAGTCCCAGCAGCCACCCTTTTGCCATCAGGGCGCCGTTCTGCTTCATGGACACCCGGAACCCGGTCTGGATCTGGGGATTTCCCACGACGACCGCCTCTCCCAGCAGCGCACCGCACTTGGTGCCGCCGATGGTAAATACGTCCGTCAGACGGGAAAGGTCCTTCAGGGTCACATCGCAGGTGTCCGCACCCAGGCCGTAGCCCATGCGGGCGCCGTCTGCGAACAGGTACAGTCCGTAGCTGCGGCATACCTGGTGCAGCTCCTCCAGTTCCGCCTTCGTATACAGGGAACCCATCTCCGTGGGAAAGGAGATGTACACCATCTTCGGCTGGGTGATGTGCTCCTGCACCTCACTGTCCCGGTAGCCTTCCACCACTTCCCTTACCTGGGACGCGGTGATCTTGCCGTCCTCCGTGGGAAGCAGCTCGATCTTGTGTCCCGTGTGCTCCACGGCACCGGTCTCGTGGGCGTGGATGTGTCCCGTGGTGGGAGAAAGCACGCTCTGCCAGGGACGGAGCGCCGAGGAGATGACGGTGAAGTTGGCCTGGGTGGCCCCCTCCACGAAGTGGATGGCGGCTCCGGGAAGGTCCAGATGCTTCCGGATCTCCTCCGATGCCTTCTCGCACCAGGGATCCAGTCCGTATCCGTCGTATCCCTCGTCGTTGTGTTCCCGCAGCGCCTCCAGGATCAGAGGATGGGCACCGCAGTGATAGTCATTGTCAAATCGGTACATGGTAATTGTTCTCTCCTGTAGATCCGGTCTCAACATACCGGACGTAAATAGCCGCAAAAAAAGCGCGGATCACGCGCTTGCCTTGCGAATGATAGCACATCTTTCCGCCCTTTACTAGCCTTATTGGGTTAATTTTTCTGAAGAAACCAAAAAAACAGCAGCCTTCCCAAGGGCAAGATGCTGCTGCTTAAACTTTGTGTGACAGGATGTCTCTCACAGGGTGTCCGTCCACATGCGGATGATCCGCGGTGTGGGGCTGATGGAGAACCGTTTGGTGGAGACGATGTTCAGTTTCGGATAGCGGTCCTTCAGATCCGTGGCGCTCTTGCCGATGCCGCTCTGATCGGAGGTGCAGAAGAGGTAGACCTCCTTGCCGGCAAAATCATAGCTCTCGATGAACGTGGAGATGATCTGCGGGCAGATGAATTTCCAGATGGGGTATCCGATGAAGATCTTATCGTACTGATCGAAGTCCTCCACCTTGCTCTTGATCTCCGGACGGAAATTGGGATCCTTCATCTCCAGGACCACACGGCTCTTGGTGCTCATCCAGTCCAGATCCACATTCTGATATTTCTTGGCCGGCTCGATCTCAAAGAAGTCCGCGCCGATGGTCTCCGCCAGCATCTTGCCCACTTTCAGGGTCTTGCCGTAGGCGGAAAAGCATGCTACCAGTGTCTTACCCATAATGGTATCCTCCCTCTATTCCAGGACGCCGGAGGCGCCGGTGTTTTCTCGCATGTCCACTATATCCGAATCCGGGAGAGGATGCAAGGCGGCAGGCGCGAAAATAAAGGATGATTTTCCCCGGAAAATGGACTATAATCCAGCTATCAGGACCTGCAGGATATCAGGTCTTTGGAAAGGTTTGGTGCGTTATGTATCGTCTCACATCACAGCTCATCATCTACCGCAACATCGGGCAGGACAGCATCCTGTTCCGTCTGGCGGACATCTGCCGGCGTCTCGAGCAGGGGGACACTCCCCGGGACCGTCTGGCGGAGGAGACGCTGACGGAAGTCCACCGGCTGCTGGATCTTGCCACGCAGTACGGGTTCAACGATAATCTCTGGCACAACTATCTGGCCTTCCTGCTGGCGGATACGGAGACTCCCTTTACGCTGGTATCGGAGAAAGTGGGGGCGAACACCGGTTCGGTGAACACCTTTGCCCGCCATGACTTCATCCTCTTCAAGAAGCTCTTCGACTATGACTTCTCCCAGCTGGAAAAGGCGCTGTCGGTGCCGGTGTTCTCCGTGCTGGAGGATTTCCGGTCCGTGGAGAAGCGCCCCAGCTTCTACAACCAGAACGTCAGCGAGAAGGTGCGGCAGCTGTCGAAGGACATCGAGAAGGCCTCCACGGAGGACGAGCTCTATGAGGTCATCACCGGATTCTACGGCCGGGTGGGCGTGGGCAAATTCGGTCTCAACAAGGCCTTCCGCATCTCGGAGGATCCGGAGCGGGAGCTTCTCATCCCCATCACCAATACCGGGGACGTGCACCTGGACGACCTGGTGGGATACGAGTCCCAGAAAAAGCGCCTCATCGCCAACACGGAGGCCTTCGTGGCCGGACGGGAGTGCAACAACGTGCTGCTCTACGGCGAGGCCGGCACGGGAAAATCCACCAGCATCAAGGCGGTGCTGAACCAGTACTACGATCAGGGCCTGCGCATGATCGAGATCTACAAGCACCAGTTCCAGTACCTCTCCAAGGTCATCAGCGAGATCAAGCACCGCAACTACCGCTTCGTCATCTTCATGGACGATCTGTCCTTTGAGGAGACGGAGCTGGAATACAAATACCTGAAGGCCGTCATCGAGGGCGGACTGGAGCCGAAGCCGGAGAACGTGGTGATCTACGCCACCTCCAACCGCCGCCATCTGGTGCGGGAGACCTGGCGGGATCAGTCCGATGTGTCCTCCGACGACATGCACCGCAACGACACCGTGGAGGAGAAGATGTCCCTGGCCAACCGCTTCGGCGTCTCCATCGGCTACTTCAAGCCCGATCACGAGGAGTTCCTCCACATCGTGGACACCCTGGTGGAACGGTACCCCCAGATCCTGCTCCGGGGCGAGGAGCTGCACCGGCAGGCCGTGGCCTGGTCCATGCGCCACGGCGGACGGACGGGGCGCACCGCCCAGCAGTTCGTCACGTATCTGGCCGGCATCAGCGAGACCTGACGAGACAGTCTGTAACGAACATCAACGACCGCAGTTTTGGGATGACAGGATCCCGGAACTGCGGTCGTTTTCTGTGGAACACGCTCCTCATTTTCTGTCAAGTCCCATCAAACCCTTTTTCACTGTTTTTGTGCAACCTATCTTGATTGTGGCGGCTTTTTTCGTCACTTATTCCGCAACAATCGGTACATACTTCAAATATCTGTGATATAATATTGTGGATATTAACATACCCTCAAGGGAGGAGGAATTTGCGGGTGGATTCCAAGACCGCATTGTATATCGTCAAGAGACTGATCCTGGCTGTGTTCACCGTCTGGGTGGTCATCACCATTACCTTCTTCGTAATGCGTGCTGTCCCCGGCGGACCGTTCCTCAGCGAGAAGGCCATCTCTCCCGCGGCGCAGGCGCAGCTGGAGGCCAAGTATGGCATGGACAAGCCCTTGATGACGCAGTATTTTACGTATCTGAAAGACGTGGTGACACGGATGGACTTCGGTCCGTCCCTGAAGCAGCGCGGCCGTCAGGTCATTGAGATCATCTCCGACGGCATGCGCACCTCCGCCAAGCTGGGCGTCATCGCCGCCGTCGCGGCCCTGATCTCCGGCGTGGTGCTGGGTGCCTTCGCGGCGCTGCGGCGCAACAAGCTCATCGACCGCATCATCATGGTGATCACCACCGCCTTTGTTTCCATGCCCTCGTTCATCGTGGGCACATTGCTTCTGGTACTGTTCGCCATGGTCCTGCACTGGCTGCCGGCCAACGGCTCCACGGGACGGGGACTCATCCTTCCCATCGTGACCCTGGCGCTGTACCCCATGGCGTATATCACGCGACTGACGAGATCGTCCATGCTGGACGTTCTGGGGCAGGACTATATCCGCACCGCACGGGCCAAGGGTGTCTCCAAGCGGGCCGTGCTCTTCAAGCATGCGCTGAAGAACGCGCTGATCCCCGTCATCACCTATTTCGGCCCCATGCTGGCCTACATCGTCACCGGTTCTCTCGTGGTGGAGCAGATCTTTGCCGTGCCGGGCATCGGCCGCCAGTTCGTCTCCAGCATCACCAACCGTGACTACCCCATGATCATGGGCACCACCATCATCCTGGCCACGCTCATCGTCATCATGAACCTCGTCAGCGACATCCTCTACAAGATCGTGGATCCGCGCATCAATCTGGAATAAGGAGGAGACCCCAATGGATATGAAAAAACTGTCCATGCAGGTGGATCTGGACTCCTTTATTCCTGCAACGGACGAAGAAAAAGAATACATCGTGACCATGCGTCCGTCCTCCACCTTTTTCCAGGACGGCGTGAAACGGTTCATGAAGAACAAGGTGGCGGTGGTGAGTCTCATCATCATCGTGATCATCACCCTGTCCAGCATCCTCATCCCCATGTTCTGGCCCTATTCCTACGACCAGATGCTGGGGGTGCAGACGGGCAGACCGGTGGATCCCAGCTTCAAGAATCTGGAACCCTTCGAGTACGGCCGGTCCGAGATCGCGGCCATGGAGGCCGGGGAGAAAGTCTTCCCCCATGTCTTCGGCACCGACGCCTCGGGACGTGACTACTTCATCCGCGTGGTGTACGGCACCCGCATCTCGCTGGCGGTGGGATTCTTCGCCAGTATCATCGTGCTCATCATCGGACTTCTCATCGGGTCCATTGCCGGCTACGCCGGCGGCGCGGTGGACCTCATCATCATGCGCATCGTGGATATCATCTACAGTCTTCCCGACATGCTGATGGTCATCCTGCTGGCCTCCGTTCTGAAACAGACGCTGGCGGGTGCGCTGGACGGCACCATCCTGGAGCACATCGGATCGAACATCATCTCACTGTTCGTGGTGTTCGCCCTGCTCTACTGGGTCTCCATGGCCCGACTGATCCGCGGACAGATCCTGTCCCTGCGGGAACAGGAGTACGTCATGGCCGCCGAAGCCACCGGCGCCAGGCCCGGCTGGGTCATCCGGAAGCATCTGCTTCCCAACTGCATCAGCGTCATCATCATCTCCACGGCTCTGCAGATCCCCAACGCCATCTTCACGGAGAGCTACCTGTCCTTCCTGGGACTGGGTGTCAACGCGCCGATGCCGTCTCTGGGCTCTCTGGCCTCCGATGCACTGAACGGACTGGCCAGCCACACCTTCCTTCTCATCATTCCGGCCATCGTCATCTCCCTCATCGTCCTGTCCCTGAACCTCATGGGCGACGGACTGCGGGATGCCTTTGACCCGAAGCTGGACACGTAAAGGAGGGGAAGAAATGAGTTTATTATCCGTAAAAGATCTTCACACCTCCTTCTTCACCGACGCCGGTGAAGTACGGGCCGTCAACGGACTGTCCTTCGATCTGGACCGGGGCCGCACCCTGGGCATCGTGGGCGAATCCGGTTCCGGCAAATCCGTCACCGCCTACTCCATCCTTCAGATCCTGGCGGACACGGGACGCATCGTCTCCGGGTCCATCCGGCTGGACGGACAGGAGCTGGTGAACGCGGGAGAGAAAGTGATGCACGACATCCGGGGCAACAAGATCTCCATCATCTTCCAGGACCCCATGACCTCCCTCAACCCGGTATACACCGTGGGCAATCAGCTGATGGAAGCCATCATGCTCCACACCGACCGCAACAAGCAGGAGGCCTGGGACCGTGCACTGGAGATGCTCCGCATGGTCAACGTCAACAGCCCGGAGCGGCGCATGAAGCAGTATCCCCATGAGTTCTCCGGCGGCATGCGGCAGCGCGTCATGATCGCCATGGCCCTGGCCTGCGAACCGGACATCCTCATCGCGGACGAGCCCACCACGGCGCTGGACGTCACCATCCAGGCACAGATCCTGGAACTGATGCAGCAGCTGCAGAAGGAACTGGGCATGGCCATCATCATGATCACCCACGACCTGGGCGTCGTGGCGCAGATGTGTGATGAAGTCATCGTCATGTATGCCGGCGGCATCTGCGAAAAGGGAACCGTCGACGACATCTTCTATCATCCGAAACACGAATACACCAAGGGCCTTCTCCACTCCATCCCCACCGCCGCCAACAGCGGCAAGAAGCTGGAGCCCATTACGGGAACGCCCATCGACTTACTGAACATGCCGAAAGGATGTCCCTTCGCGCCGCGGTGCAAGGGGGCCATGCGCATGTGTCTGCGCGAGCCCGCTCCCCTCATCACGGTGGAGGAGGGCCACGACGCGGCCTGCTGGGTCAACGTCCTCAACGGCATCAACCACGGCACCATCGACATGGAACTGAGAGGAGGCGAGATCGATGTCTGATCCGAAAACTCCTCTGGTGGATGTACGCCATCTGAAAGAATACTTCCGCGTCAACGTCAACGCCTTCCAGTCCCGTGACCTGAAGGCCGTGGACGACGTCTCCTTCCAGATCCGCAAGGGCGAGACCCTGGGCCTCGTGGGAGAGTCCGGCTGCGGCAAGACCACCGTGGGAAGGACCATCCTGCAGCTGTACAAGCCCACCGCCGGCGAGATCTGGTACGACGGAAAACAGGTCGTCACGAAAGAGGATCTCAACCTTCCAGGATCCCTACTCGTCCCTGAACCCCCGCATGACCGTCTCGGACATCATCGGGGAGCCGCTGGACGTGCACAAGCTGTACTCCTCCAAGGAGGAACGGCACGACCGGATCCTGGAACTGATGGGATACGTGGGACTGAACTCCGAGCACGCCGCCCGGTATGCCCATGAGTTCTCCGGCGGCCAGCGTCAGCGTATCGGCATCGCCCGCGCTCTGGCGGTGAGCCCCGAGTTCATCGTCTGTGACGAGCCGGTTTCGGCTCTGGACGTATCCATCCAGGCACAGGTCATCAACATGTTCGACGAACTGCAGGACCGGCTGGGCCTGACCTATCTGTTCATCGCCCACGATCTGCTGGTGGTACGGCACATTTCCGACCGCATCGCCGTCATGTATCTGGGACATATCGTGGAACTGGCGGACGCCGAGGAAATCTACAATCATCCTCTGCACCCCTACTCCCGTTCCCTGCTGTCCGCGGTGCCGGTGCCGGATCCCAATACCGCCCGCGCCAACAAGCGCATCGTGCTGGCCGGGGATATCCCCAGCCCGCTGAACGCTCCCAGCGGATGTCCCTTCCGTACCCGCTGCCCCTACGCCGCCGACTGCTGCGCTGAGAGCATGCCGGAACTGACGGAGGTGGAACCGGGACGGCTGGTGGCCTGCCACCGCATCCACGAGATCGGCTGATCTCACAACAACGTACTATACCGACTTTCAATTCCGAGAGCCGGCAAAAATATGGAGGAAAAACTATGAAAAAGAGCAAACTCATTGCACTGCTCCTTGCTATGGCAATGCTCGTCGTTCTCTGTGCCTGCGGCACCGCCGCACCGGCAGATGACGGTGAGGAATCCGCTGCAGCACCGGTCAGTGCAGACAGCATGAATG
>CADCMP010000080.1 GCA_902802565.1 Oscillospiraceae bacterium | reverse complement strand
TGGAGAAAATCGATAAACTCGTAGGCCTTCCTGCCGAATGTCCCGATCCCGTAGGGAGACGGGATGCTGGTGATGGGAAGAAGGATCCCGGATGAACGTTGCATAATTGCGGACCTCATTTCATATATATAATAGGAAAACAATTTGTGTTACGAATGCTTATTATACCGTTTTTCCCGGTCTTTGCAAGAAGACCGGGGTTTGACAGGCCGCCGATTCTCCCGTATTATTTCTTTCACACACAGATTAATTTGAAACAACCACCAGCGCATTCTCGTGACTTCAGTCGTGAGTTAGCTGGTTTTTATGGACAGAATAATTAACATATGGTATTATTACCATATGGATAATGATATATTTGCGATAAGAGATAACTATTTAACTCATGGTAGAGGATATGTTTATTCCCTGCAGTATCACCTCGTCTGGTGCACCAAATACAGAAGGAGTGTATTGACCGATGGTATCAATGAGGACTGCAAGACGATCCTTCTGGAGATCGCGGAGGAATACAGGTTTACGATCCTGGCCATGGAAGTCATGCCGGATCATATCCATCTGTTGGTGGATGCCAAACCGCAGATGAGCATCATGGATATGATGCGGATCCTAAAGGGAACTACCGCAAGGAAGCTGTTTATGCTTCACCCGGAGCTGAAAGACAAGCTTTGGAGAGGGCATCTGTGGAATCCTTCCTATTGTGCCGTCACCGTCAGTGACCGAAGCCGGGAGCATGTCTTAAGTTACATCGAAAGTCAGAAGGAAAAACAGTGGGGCGGCCCCGGAAGACCGCCGAGAGATCTGGAGAGACTGAAGGAATACCATCGGAGAGGACTGGAACACCATGCAGATCACGGCCAGCTACAAAGTGGAGATCCTGCAACTGCATACCCCGCTGAAGAAGACGCTTAAGATCTATCGTGAAGCGGTGGACTGGCTGCTGCCGGTCATCGATTCGGAATGGGATCGGATCTCGGCCCAGAACGGCCTGAAGCGGCAGTTCAATTACGCCGAACATCTGATCCATAAGACAAAGGACAATGAACCGGACCATCCCTTTGACGAGGTGTTTCCGAAGATGCCGAGCTATTTCCGCAGATCGGTATTGCAGAAAGTCCTTGGAACAGTACGGTCCTATCATACGAATCTGGACAAGTGGAAGGAAGGGGGAGAACAGGGAAACAAGCCGAAGCTCCGCTCTACCGGCCATGCGATGCCTGCGTTCTACAAAGATCAAATGTATAAGGAAAAAGACGGAGAGACCCATCTGAAGCTTTACAGTGGAACGGACTGGGTCTGGTACCCAATCCGACTGAGAAAAACGGATGTAAACTATCTCCGCAAGTATTGGACCGGAGTGAAGGCATCCGCACCTACGCTGATCAAAAAACACAAGAAATATTATCTGGTATTCACATTTCAGAAAGAAGTGCAGCTGCCGGAGAAAGAAGCCGGAAAACGAGTCATCTGCGGGGTGGATCTTGGGATCAATACGGATGCGGTATGCAGCATCATGCAGGGGGACGGAACTGTCGTTTCGAGGAAGTTCATCAACTTCCCAACTGAAAAAGACCGTCTTCTGCGAGTATGCAACCGAACCCGGAAGAAACAGCGTCAGTATGGTCCCAAAGCAGTCACCGGACTATGGAACTATGCTAAAAGGATCAACGATGATCTTGCGATCAAAGTATCCCGTGAGATCGTCCGATTTGCAAAAGACCATCAGGCAGATGTGATCGTATTCGAATATCTGGAGACGAAGGGCAAAACAAGGGGCAGGAATGCCCAGAAGCTCCACATGTGGAAGAAGAAAGATATCCAGAACATCACGGAACGCCTGGCACACCGAAATGGGATCCGCATCTCCAGAGTCTGTGCCAGAAATACCAGTGCGCTTGCCTTTGACGGTTCCGGACCGGTGAGGCGAGATAAGAACAATCACTCCCTGTGCACGTTCCGAAATGGAAAGAAGTACAACTGTGATCTGTCTGCGTCCTATAACATAGGTGCCAGATATTTCATTCGGGAATTTTTAAAACCCTTTTCCGCGAGGGAATGGTCGGAGCTCGAAGCGAACGTTCTTTGGGTTCCGCGTAGAAGCTCCTGTGTTTATGCCGATCTTCTGGATCTGTTATGGAAAATGGAGATCTTCGGCATGAGGGCAGGCAGTCTTACTGCGGATTACGATTACTGTGGTGATGCCGGCCAATGGCGGGTGGAACTAAAGCGATCGCGTATCCGCAGAAGACCAGGTCTGGCTGCCTAAAGCAGCCCATGGCAACAGCCATGTCAGGAAGCACGTGCTTTTAAGCATGTGAGGCTTCACGGGGCGGCCGTCTGAAAAAACAAAAAACAGGAGACCTCCCGTAACGGGAAAGGCTGCCGCATCGGAATTCCGGTGCAGCAGCCCTTTTTAATTTGGTTGATTCTTCCGTGTGCGGATCTCAGAACTCTGCACCCAGATTCTCCATGGAATCGATGACGACGACGCAGTCGGGAGACACGTGCTGCATGACGTAGTACATCTGCTCCACGGGGATGGCAACACAGCCGCCGGGACATAAGAAAAGGCCGGCTCACAAAGAGCCGGCCGGATTATTCCTGTTTGAATCAGAATCCCAGTGCGCCAAAGAGACCGCCGATGAGGTTCAGAACATCACCTGCATCGTTGTTGCCAATCTGATCCCATTTGCCGGAAGCGCCTGCGAATGCTTTGAAAATCTTAGATAACATGTTTGTTTTCTCCTTTGAGGTATTCAGTGTTCCCACTGTATCTATATAAGACGCAGTAAAAGACGAAATCTTTCAAAAATTTAAAATATTTTTTATTTTTTTCCGGTGAGCGGTTCCGGACGGGCCATTTGCCACCTGCGACCTCTTCTGATATCATGGTCGAAAGAACCAAAAAGAAAGAAGGATCATCGTTGAAACTGCGATCGATGTTCGCCTTCCTCCTCGCCGCCGTGCTGGCGGCCGGGATGCTTCCGGTCCCGGGCCGTGCCCTGGAGACGGAGCCCTTTGAGGACGTGAAGGAGACCAGCTGGTATGCCCCCTACGTCATGGCTCTGCATCGGCAGCATGTCATCGAGGGGATGGACGGGACCCACTTCGGTCCGTCCCGGCCCCTTACGAGAGCACAGCTGGTGACCATGCTCACCCCGGAACTGGGGGAGGAGGCGATGGAGCTTTACAAAAACAGAAAACGGTTTTCCGATGTCGCCCCCGGCGCCTGGTACGCCCCCTATGTCAACTGGGCCAGCGAGCAGGGCTGGGTCTCCGGCTACGAGGACGGCACCTTCCGTCCCGACCGGCCCCTGACGAGAGCGGAGGCCTCGGTGATCCTCATCGCCTACTGCACGAAGACGGAAAACCCCATCCTATCCGGACGGCTGCCGGAACTGGAGGAGCCGAAGGATGAGAAGGAGATCCCCGGATGGGCCGCGGACGCGGTACACAAAAGTCTCCGGGCGGGACTGTTCCGTGGGTATCCCGACGGCACCTTCGGCCCCGGACGCACCATCACCCGCGCGGAGATCGCCGCGGTGCTGTGCCGGGTCTTCGATCTGGATGTGAACGGATCGGAAGAGACCCCGGAGGAGCCGGAAGAGCCGGTGACCGCCGACGGCATCACCACCCAGTCCTATCCGGTGCTGGGCACCACGGTGAATATCGTGTCCTTCCATCCGGAGGACGGGTTCGAGGCGGACGTGATCCTGGCCAATGATCAGCTGTATTCCTCGGAGGCGGCCTCCTCCATGGTGAAGCGGTCCGGCGCCGCCGTGGCGGTGAACGGCACCTATTTCAACAACAGCGATCTGGGAGTCCTGTCCTCCTTTGTCCGGGACGGAAAGGTCCTGCGCATCGAGAATGCCCACTCTCAGTACAAGCCCTACTTCGTGGTGGACTCGGAGGGGAACTGTTCCTTCCAGAACATGAAGATCCTCCAGACCGCCGTGCTTTCCCGCGACGGAACGGCGGTGCCGGAGGCAGTGCTGGAGGAAGTGGGATGCAACTACCGGCTGGCGGAGGACGACGGCACCCGCATGGTGTACACACGGGAATACGGGGAGACGGTCCCCGGAACGATGGAGGCGGCGGTCATCTGCGATGGCAGCGGCACCGTCGTGCGTGTGGTGGACTCCTGGTACGGAGAGGAAATCGATATCCCCGAGGAAGGATTCGTCCTGTGCGAGCGCCATCGCCGGGACAAGGACTACGCCACCAAGTGGGAGACCTTCTTTGAGGAGGCCTCCGTGGGAGACACCGTGACCCTGTCGGTGAACTACGAAGGATCCCGGGTGCAGGACATCCGCACCGCCTTCTGCGCCGGCCCCACCATCGTGAAGGACGGAAGGCCCTACGGCAATGCCCAGACGTATCAGCAGGAGGGATTTACCGACCGGAAGATCCTCTACGGTCTCACCGCCCGCATCGGCCTGGGGGTGAAGGAGGACGGAACGGTGGTCATCATCACTGCCACCACCACGCTCTTCGGACTCAGTACGCTTATGGCGGCGGCGGGCTGCCGGGATGCCATGAACCTGGACGGCGGCGCTTCCACGGCTCTGTACGTCAACGGGGAGGCCCTGGCCACGCCGGTGCGGAAACTGACGCACATGGTCGTCTTTTTTAAAAAGTAAATAACAGAGAAGACCGGCGGAGAGTTCTCCGCCGGTCTTTCTGGGAAAAAGAGAAAATAAACGTATCAGATGGTCCAGGGGTGCAGGGGCCAAGTAAGGATCTTCACGACCTGGAACAGTTTGAACATGGTGATCATAGCCTAGTCTCCTTTCGTCATTTGTCTGCGCATTCCCGGGATAGTAGGAATGCTCTTCATTATGCGGGGCAAGGGGAACGTCGGGCGCCCCGCTTCTTCTGGTCTTATTGTACCGTTTCGGAAAAACAGAAAACAACCATCAGATTCTCCGGATCTGTGCCGAGACCGACAGACCCGCCGCACTTTGCTCCCGTTCCGACGGAATTTCCGAAATTGGTCTGATTTCTACAATTCTTCTGTATTTGTTGCAAAAGCATACAGAACGGAAGAATATGTCGGTTTTTCGTGGAAAAAAGTTCCAAATCGTGCCAAAACCTTCCGTTTTTTCGTCCTTGACAGCCGGTTTATCGGGGATTAAGATGAGTTGGATTTTGAGAAAAAGAACACGGATGATACGGAAAGAAGGAATCGGATATGGATATCGTACAGCTCTGTGAGATCGGGATGCTCATCGCCTTCGGCGCTTCCTGGCCCTTCAATATCGCCAAGTCCTGGCGGTCCCGGACGGCCCGGGGAAAGAGCGTCGTCTTCGAGATCATCGTCGTGTTCGGATATCTCGTGGGCCTGACGGGAAAGTTCATCACCTGGCACCGCACCGGTGTGTGGGCCTATTCCATCTGGTTCTATCTCGCGGACATCCTCATGGTGCTCATCGACATCGGCCTGTACGTCCGCAATACGTCCCTGGACCGGAAGGAAGACGGGAGAGCCGCCGCCTGATCTGACGGCACCGCGTTTCACATCCATAACAGACAATACAGAAGAACACCCTCTTCCGGGATACGGAAGAGGGTGTTCGGTTCTTTTTTTGCTTCAGTCTTTGTCCGGGACCCCTCAATGATTCCATTGTAAGCATTTCAGGGAATGTTTGTTATCTCTTTTGTGGCTCATGCGGGAACATCAGGATCATTCGTTTCCAAACCGCAGGATCTCCTGATGGAACCGCTCCGGGAACATCATCACCAGTTCTCCGTGCTCCAGCCCGGGGAACTCACGCAGCGTGATGTCCGGAAAGGCGTTCCGCGCGTAGCGGATGTTGGCGCGGCGCGCCTTCTTTTCGTTTTCTCCGTACCAGTATTCCATTTTGGTGTCCGGTTCCGGCATGGGATCCGGCATGGCATAGTTGTTGGCCGACCAGAATACATTGTAGATGGTGGTGTCCGTCATATGGTCCTGCAGGAAGGCCCAGACCCGGTCGTAATGTTCCGTGGGATCCTGTCCCTCCGGCGTCCACCGCTCCGGCGGCATGGCCGCTTCCATCACCGCCCGGTTCCGGCAGGCAAAGGACATGGTGGCCAGATCC
>CADCMP010000079.1 GCA_902802565.1 Oscillospiraceae bacterium | reverse complement strand
GAAGGGCTACCGTCTGAAGATCTACGACGCCTACCGTCCCCAGGAGGCGGTGACGAACTTCGTGGAATGGGCAAAGGACACGGATGACACCCGGATGAAGGAATATTTCTATCCGGATCTGGAGAAGGACGTCCTGTTCCCCCAGGGCTATATCGCGGAACACTCCGGACACAGCCGCGGCAGCACCGTGGACCTGACGCTGTTCGACATGCGCACGGAAAAGGAAGTGGACATGGGCGGCACCTTTGACTTCTTCGGAGAACTGTCCCATCCCGACTACACCGGGATCACCGAGGAGCAGTATGCCAACCGCATGATCCTGCGCGAGGCCATGCTGGCCCACGGCTTCAAGCCTCTGGTGGAGGAATGGTGGCATTTCACCCTGGAAGATGAGCCCTACACCGACACCTATTTCACCTTCCCGGTGAACAGCGAATCCGTTGCCTGATCATGGTGCCGGAAAAACGGTAAAAAAAGAGATGACCTGCAGGTCATCTCTTTTTTGTTCTTTCTCTTCATTTCCAGTGGAAGTTCTCCGTCCCCGCCCCGATCTCGAAGTGATACCGGACGATGCCCAGATCACAGCCGGCGTAGGGACCCAGTCCCTTTTTCAGGGAGACGGTGTCTCCGGACCGTTTCAGGAAGAATTTCTGCTGATTGACGGCGGTGGGGGCCAGCAGCGCCGCCTCCACGCCCTTCCGGAACCACTCCGGGGAATCCTCGGTGAGGTTGGACACGCTCTCCGGGGATTTGGATTTGCGGGAATGGCCTTCCTGGGTGCCGTAGCCGATGGCGATGACGATGCCCAGCTTCTCTCCCGGGCCCACCACGTAGGCGTCCGGGATCTTCTTGAACGTGAGAGCCACCCAGCAGGTGTTGAGTCCCAGCATCTGGGCTTTAAGCACGATGCGCTCTCCGTAGTAGCCGCATTTTTCCATCAGATCCCCGTCCTTGGGACCGATCATGGCCAGATAGTTCCGCACACCGGTGAAGCTTCCGTAGTGGGCCAGGGTGCTGTCAAAGGCACGGGGCTCGTCCCGCACCAGCTGGATATGGAGTCCCGCCTCCCGGTTGCAGGCGGCGATCTCCTCCTCCAGGGCCTTCAGCACCTCCCCTTCGATGGGACGGTCGGTATAGTTCCGGACGGAATGACGCGCCCGGACGGCTTCCATAAGATCCATAGCCGCTCCTCCTTTATTAACGCCGGCGCATCATGGCGCGGTCCGGCATCTTGATATCCACGGAAAACAGGATCTTCAGCACCCAGATGAGCACCAGAAGCACGGCGAGGGGGATGACGCAGGAGGTGATGATGAGGGCGGCGATCTGATCCACCAGGCGGTTTAACAGGTCCTTCCCCGCCTCGATCTTCTCGCTCACCGCTCCCGTCACGGTATCCGCGGCGTCACTGGCGGTCTGGGCGATGTTCTCCGCGGTGTCGGTGATGAATCCGGTGATGACGGACACGATGTCCTGCGCGGTCTCCGGCTTCTTGCTCTCCTCCGGCTCCGGGGTGGTCTCCGCGGGGAGATACTCCTCCGCCACCTGTTCCGTCTCCGCCTCGGAGGGTGCCAGGATGTTCTTCTCCACCGCCTGGGAGAGCTTCACGCTGAAGGGCACCACCAGCAGGAGCACCAGTCCGAAGATGAGCAGTTTCTCGCCGGCCCGCTGCATGCGGTCGCCCAGCTTCCACAGTCCCAGGATGATGCACAGGAGCGCGAAGGGTATGAGGAACTTCAGCGCCGCGGTGCCTGCCACTGCCGCCAGGAACTTCTCAAAATAGATGGCGGTGAGGATGACGGTGAAGTATCCGGACAGCCGGGCCAGTTCCTCGGCGATGGGGGTGCCGGCGTCTCCCGGCAGCGCGGTGATGGCCACGCTGGAGGCCGCGGAGGCCGCCGCCAGTTCCAGCACTTCCGTGCGCTTGTCCGTGAGATAGGTCGCGGATGAGGTATCGTTGTTCATCGCCCGGGGCGACAGGATGAAGCCCAGAACCATGGACAGGATGATGAGTCCCGCGCACACGATGACGCGGATCTTCGTACTTCTTTCCATAAACGAACACTCCTTTATCTTGGAAGAGGGTCCCCCCTCTTTCTGTTTCTGTGATCATTATATCACAGTCTTCCCCCGGCCAAAAATCCCGTTTTGTTCCGTTTTTTCCGTAAAACAGGGACCGGATCGGCCTTATATTCATGTTACTCCGGTTTTCATCTTGAAAAAAATGGCAATTACGGTTATGATATAGTTTACCATAATATACTTTATGACGCTCAAGAATTATTAAGAAAATCATAAAAGATGAAAGAATTGGAAGGAGCCCCCGATATGAACGAGAAATCCTCTACCCCGATCTTCCCTTCTGTGGAACGGCCGTGGCTGCGCCACTACTCCCCCGAGGCCGTGAGCATGGAGATCCCGGAACGGACCCTGTTCCGGTTTATCGAAGAGAAGAACAGGGACTATCCCGACAGTGTGGTCTACCGCTATTACGGCAACGCCATCACCTACGGAACGCTGTTTCAGGAGATCCGGCGTGCCGCCCGTGCGCTGAAAAAGGCCGGCGTGAAGGCTGGGGATCTGGTGACCATCCAGTCCATGCACACCCCGGAGACCATCTATCTCTATTACGCCGTCAGCTATCTCGGTGCGGTGGCCAACATGGTCTATGTCACGCTGCCTCCCGCGGAGGTCCGGCAGGGCCAGGCAATGACGGGATCCCGGGTATACTTCATCATGGACAAGGCCGTGCAGGCGGTCATGGCCGCCGGTCTGCCGGAAGACGTCACCGTCGTGACCCTTCCCGTCTCCGACTCCATGGCGGAACCGGTGCGCACCGGATACCGGGCACAGAACCCCGTTCCGGAAAACCCCTATCCCACCTACGCACAGTTTGTGGAGGGTGCGGAGGATGAGGCTCTTCCGGAGGCGGCCGAGGATGCCCACGCTCCCGCCGTCATCGTCTACACCAGCGGCACCACCGGAGAACCCAAGGGCGTGGTGCTGTCCTCCCATAACATCAACGCCATGGTGGAACAGTACCTCAACGCCGAGTTTCATTTCCAGCGGGGCGAGACCTATCTGGATATCCTCCCCACGTTCCTGGCCTACGGCACCGGAATGCTGCAGCTGGCCGCTTTCGTAGGGATCGAGTCCACTCTGTGGCTCTCCATGGATCCTGTGGAGATCGGCGCGGAATTCAACCGTCTGAAACCCAACCACTTTGCCGGCGCGGCCAGCATGGTGGAAGAGATCATAAAGCAGACCACCGGAGACCTGTCCGGCCTGATCAACTTCACCGGCGGCGGGGAATCCCTTTCCCCGGAGCGGGAAGCGGAACTCAACCAGTTCCTGAAGGAACACAATGTACCGGAATATGTGAAATTCTGCAGCGGGTACGGCATGAGCGAAGTGGCTTCCAGCACCTGCGCCAACAGCAACAAGCTGTACAAAAAAGACAGCCTCGGTCTTCCGCTCCCCAAGACCAATGTGAAGATCGTGGATGAGGACTCCGGCAAGGAGCTTCCTCTGGGCGAAGTGGGCGAGATCTGCTTCTGCACTCCCTGCGCCATGCTGGGCTACTACAAGAACGAGGAAGCCACCCGGGCAATGATCGAAGTGGACGAGAACGGAGACCGCTGGGTCCATACCGGCGATCTTGGATGCATGGATGAGGACGGATTCCTGTTTTTCAAGGGAAAGCTGAAACGCATCTACATCTGCATCACCCCCGAAAACGGAGCCATGAAGTTCTTCCCCGCACGGGTGGAGGATCTCGTCGACACCGATCCCGGCGTGGAGCGCAGCGGCGTCATCGCGCTGCCGCATCCGAAACGGGGCCACGCCCCGGGAGTGTTCCTGACCCGTGCGGAGGGATCCTCCGAATCCGACGAGGATCTGATCGCGCGCGTCCGCTCTCTGATCGCGGACAATCTTCCGGGCGCGTCCGATCCCTGATCGAGGGCAATCTTCCGGATCTTTATGAACCGGCTTTCATCCGGATCATCGATATCATGCCCCGCACCGCCAGCGGCAAAGTGGATTATGTCCAGCTGGAAAAGGAAGCGGCCGAATAATACTATAAAAAGAACAGGACAGGCCGTCACGAAATGTGACGGCCTGTCCTTTGCGTTGTCTGTCATTATTTATTTTCCGGTCTCCTCCTCCGACAGCCGGGCACCGTCGGCACCGATGGTGACCACCTTCAGGGGGATGTCCTTGCCGGACTCCGCCAGGGCATTGTACACTGCGTACTCCAGTCCGCCGCAGCAGGGTACGAACATCCTTGCCACGGTGATGGAGCGGATCTCGTTTTCCTTCAGGATCTGCGTCAGTTTTTCGGACAGATCGTGCTCGTGCTGTTTGGGGCAGCCGATGACGGTGGTGCGTCCCGCCACGAAATCCCGGTGGAAGTTGCCGTAGGCGTAGGCCGTGCAGTCCGCGGCGATGAGCAGGTCGCAGTTGTGGAACACGGGAGAGGAACTGCTCACCAGAAACAGCTGCACCGGCCAGTTGTCCAGGGCATTGGGGGCCTCCCCCTCCGCCGCCTGCAGGGTCTTTTCCGTCTTTTTCCGCTTGGCTTCCAGCACCGCCTGTTCGTCATAGCCCGGTGCTTCCCGCATCTCGAAGGAGATGGCGTTCATGGGGCATGCGGGCAGACAGTCTCCCAGACCGTCACAGAAGTTCTCCCGCATCAGTTTCGCTTTTCCGTCCACGATATCGATGGCGCCCTCATGGCAGGCATCGGCGCACAGGCCGCAGCCGTTGCAGCGCTCTTCGTCAATGACGATGATCTTTCTCAGCATAGTATCTCTTCCTTCCTCCCGGCCCGTTCCGCCGGAGCAGTGTTCTTATTTACGCTGCTATTGTATCAGACGGAATTGTTCCTGTATGTGGTCATGACCACATTTTCGACGTTTTTTCGTCCGTTCCCGGACTAATTCCGTGCCCGCAGGATCTCCCGGTCGATCATGGACAGACGGGAGGACACGTTGATGAGCGTCAGCGGCAGCACGAACATGTCGAAGGCGGTGATGAGGAAATCCGTGAGGATGTCGATGGCCAGCGCCACAGACAGCGCTTCCGCGGGGATGCCGATCTGGGCGAACAGGACGGTATAGGCCACGGCTCCGCCGCCGGGGATCGGCGGCATGGCGATGGCGACGATGGCGGCGATGAACACCGCCGTGATGATCCAGGTGACCGAGACGGCGATGCTGTACTTTGACGCGAAATAGAAGACCAGGATCACAAAGTAGATGGCGGAGATAGGCTTGTGGATGACCATGCCCAGCGGGATGCCGAAGCTGCTGAGGGAATTGGAGATGCCGTATTTCTTCTCACAGGCGGTCATATTGCTGGAGAAGGCCGCCGCGGAGGACGCGGTGGCCAGCGCCACCAGGAAGGTGGGAAAGCCCTTCTGCAGCAGCAGGAGCGGGCTGACCTTCTGACGCAGTCCGGTGTACACGAGAAATACCGCCGCCGCGATGACGAATGCCACCGCCATGATGGCAAACATCTGCCACACGGAACTGAGCACGCCCAGGTCTCCGGACCAGATGAGATTGAGGATCACCAGAAAGATCACATAGGGTACCAGACGGCTGATGAATTCCATGAGGAACTGCACCAGATAGTTCACCTGTTCGATGGCTCTTGCCACCGAGCTCGTCTTGCGTCCGAGAAAGAGCATCGCGATGCCGATGACCGCCGCCAGGAAGATGATCTGCAGGGTGTTTCCGGTGGCAAAGGGCTCCACGATGGTGGAGGGGAAGATGCCGAGGATCAGCTCTGCGAGGGACGACAGCTGCGTGGCATGGGTACCGGCGTGCGTCAGCGGCATACGGAACAGCGGAAACAGGACACTGCTGCATGCCGACGCCAGGAACACGACGCCGATGTAGCTGAGCATGAGTCTCTTTCCCACCCGTCCGAGGGTGGCCGCATCGCCGATGCCGTAGATGCCCCAGGCCACGGACAGAAAGATCATCGGTCCCGCGATGCATCGCAGGAGGTTGAAAAAGGTGTCGTAGATGGGCACAACGATGCCCTGCTGGATGGTCAGCCGCGCCGTTTCCGGCAGGATCATCAGTCCCAGCACGCCGAACAGGGCGGACGCCGCGATGACGATGCCCAGAGTGGCCATCTGACCCAGGCGTTTTCTCTGTACCCGGAAGTAGATCCGGTTCCGTCCGCCGTCATAGCTGTATTCCGGAGTGAGATGCAGGTTCTGCATGATGCCGCCGCAGAAGGGGCCGAATTCTCCGCTCTCGTCCCGGTAGGGATCCATGGGCTCCCCTTCCATCTCCAGACTGATATAGGGGGTGAGCATCCTCTGCCCCATGCGCAGCTGGACCGGGGCTCCCTCACCGTCGCGGGCCATCCAGAACAGAAGGCACTCCTCCGCGGCGAGCCGGTAGCGGAGGATGTCCTTCCGCTCCAGTTTCAGGCTCTCGCCGAAAGCCGTGATCTGCTCCGCGACCTCATCGCAGGCGGAGGGATCCAGCACAAAGGTTTTTTCGATAGGATTCATGATCGTATCCAAGTCTCAGGACTTGTTCCTTCCCATGTATTTGCAGGGGTAACAAAAAGCACCAGCGGATCCGCGTCGGAAACCGTCCGAGGAATGCGCTGGTGTTCTATTTCTTTTTTAACAGGATTTCATGCCGCAGGCAATCCATTTTTAATATCCCCGGCGGGCCTTGTCCCGTCCGACGCCGCATCCGGGGTTCTGCAGCAGGCAGTTGTGGCTGCATCCGCCGCAGTGGTCATGCCGCTGGCTGAGAAAGATCTTCTCTCCCGGACGGACAAACCCGATGCTGCTCCGCCGCACCACGAATCCCTTCCGCCGCAGCGCCCGCAGGAACAGTTCCAGGAAGGAATCTTCCGCCGCCACGACGCAGGCTTCGTTCCGCTGCAGCAGTTCTTCCGCAAAGCTCCGGGCACGATGCCGCGCCTGCCGGGCGCTCTCCGCCGGAGAGCCGATCCCCAGCAGAAACCGCAGCCACCAGAGAAGCCGGGTCAGAAACGACGCCGTTTTCCCGGGGCTGTCCGGGATGCCGTTGAGCCGCGGTTCGGTGCGAAGGGCTTCCGGCAGATCCCTTCCGGTGTCCGGCGGCACATACACCGGCCGGTCCTCCCGTTCCAGTTCCTCCGGAAGCGGAGCCCCGGGAACCAGACTGTATACCGTCATGATCAAAGGACGTTCCTCCTGTCGTCAGCGGACGTACAGTTCCGCCCGGGAATATACGGCGGCACGGCCCGCAAGGCGTACCCGGTCCCCGTCCACACGGCAGTACACCACACCGCCCCGGGGCGATGCCTGATACGCCGTCAGTTCCTCCCTGCCCGTGGCCGCTGCCCAGTAGGGCGCGATGTGGCAGTGGCCGGAACCGCACACGGGATCCTCCGGGATCTTCAGTTTCGGCGCGAAGGAGCGGGACACGCAGTCATACTCCTCCCCCGCTCCGGTAACATGCAGCAGGGCGCCGGGCAGGGCCTCCACCTTCTCCTGATCGGGATGGAGGTCCGGGATCTCATTCCCTTTGTCCAGAACGCACAGGAGGTCCCGTCCCATATACGCTTTCACCGGGCGGACGCCGATGGCCTCTTCCATGGCATCCGTCACGGGCACTTCCTTCAGGTCGTAGGCGGGAAAGTCCATCTCCAGAAGGTCCCCCTTCCGGGTGACGGTGAGGACGCCGCTCATGGTGTCGAAGGACACCACGTCCCGGTCCTTCTCGTAGAAGTTCAGGATCGTAAAGGCGGTGGCCAGGGTGGCGTGCCCGCACAGATCGATCTCTCCGCCGGGAGTGAACCACCGCAGGTGATACCGCTCTCCTTCCTTCACCGCGAAGGCGGTCTCGGAGAGGTTGTTCTCAATGGCGATGCTCTTCATGGTCTCCTCCGGGATCCACTGCTCCATGACGCACACGGCGGCAGGATTTCCCGCGAAGACGTGATCGGTAAAGGCATCCACGACATACTGGATCATGGTCATTTCTCCGTTTCTTAGATATTTGCTGTCTGCATTATACCATGGCGCCGGGGGAAAATCGACGGAAACGGCCTGCGGGAGCTGTGACGGAGGAAAAATGCGTGGTATAATACCCTCAGATTAGTTGCAGTACGATTCGAATGTACCATGGAAGGGAGCTGGGAGCTTTGAAAAGGTTCCGTATCGCCTATATCCTCAATCTGTGTCTGGCACTGCTGGAAGTGCTGGCTCCCATCTGGATGTCCAGCGGACTCGTGGGCGGCGTGCTCACCACATCCGGAGCGGAGATGTTCAAGTTCTTCACCATCGACTCCAACGTCCTCATGGGCGTCATCGCCCTGTTTACGGCTCTGCAGCTGCGGCAGGTGATCCGCGGGCAGCGGGAGGACCTCTCCACGGCCTGCTATGTCTGGTATCTCGCCGGCACCGTGGGCGTGACGCTGACCATGCTGGTCACGGTCTTCTTTCTGGAACCCACCATGGCGCCCCAGTTCGGGCTCTTTGCCCTGTTTGCCGGGAGCAACTTCCTTCTGCATCTGTTCAATCCCCTTCTGGCCATCGTGACCTTCACGGTATTTGAGAAGACCCGGAAGATCCCCTTCCGGCATACCCTGACGGGGATCGTCCCCATGGTGCTGTACGCGGTCTTTTATTTGGCCAACTGTATGCGCCACGCCGTCAACGGCATGGTGGATATCGCATACGACTGGTACGGGTTCCTCGCCGGCGGTGTAAAGACCGTCTGGATCGTGATCCCCGTGATCTTTTTATTCACCTGGCTCATCAGCATCGCGCTGTGGCGGCTGAACCGGAGAAAAACCGAAAAATAAACTGGAGGGTCTCACATTGAAACAGTTTTCCGTCAAACATCCCGTCCTGTTCGGGATCATCCTGATCGTCGCGGCCTTTGCCGCCGCGGCCCTGATCACCGCCGTTCTCGCCTCCGCCGGTCTTCCGTCGGAGACGGCCACCACCCTTTCGCGGATCCTTGTCGGCGTGATCCTGCTGTTCGTGTTCCGGGAGACCTTCCCCCGGGGACGGGCCGGCAGAGGTCTTCTGTGGGGACTTCCCGCTCTGATCTTCGTGCTGTGGAACATCGTCTATCACCTGTCCGCCGGCGCCTCCTTCGCCGGCAGCGGCGTGCTGGGTTCCGCCTTCGTGGCGGCACTGGCCCCCGCCATCTTCGAGGAAGTGCTCTTCCGCGGGATCCTCATCGGGAAACTGCGGGAGAACGGACAGTCGCCTCTGGCGGCCCTTCTCATCTCCGCGGTGATCTTCGGCGCCGTCCATCTCACCAACGGGATCTCCGGCGACATGCTCAACGTGCTGGTGCAGGTGGGCTATGCCTTTGTGGTGGGCCTGGTCTTCGGCGCGGTGTACCTGAAGACGGGAGATCTGTTCTCGGTGATGCTGTTCCACTTCCTCATCGATTTCTCCTCCCATCTGTTCGTGTCGGAACCCACCACCAGCAGCGCGGGCACCATCGCGGTCTTCGCACTGGTACTGCTCTGCGCGGCGGTGTATTCCCTGGTCATTACCCTGAAACAACAACCTGTCCCGGAAAGCGAGAACCTTGAATGAAATTTATGGAATTCGGAACATCCAACCGGAAGACGCTCCTGATGTTCCATTGTGCCCTGGAGCCCTGGTGGGCATTTGAAGACGCGGCGAAGGCTGCCGCGGAAGACTATCACGTGATCCTGTCCGTGGCGGACGGTCACGATGAGTCCGGTTCGGAATTCACCACGGTGGAGGACTACGCCGGAAAGACCGTGACCTGGCTGAAGGACCACGGCATCGAAAAACTGGATATGGCCTACGGCGTGTCCATGGGAGGCTCCGCCCTCATGCATCTGGTGGCCATGCAGCTGATCCCGGTGGAAAAAGCCGTCATCGACGCGGGCATCACGCCCTATCCGTATCCCCGGTGGATCTGCCGGATCATCGCGAAGAAGGATCTGGCCACCATGTCCTTTGCCTGCCGGAACCGGGCGGTGATGGAAGCGGCCATGCCGCCGGAGCGGTGGACGCCGGAGGGACAGGATCCCACGGA
>CADCMP010000078.1 GCA_902802565.1 Oscillospiraceae bacterium | reverse complement strand
TCTGGATGTCCGGTTCATAGGTCCAGAAGTAGCTGCGGGAGACCAGAAAGACCACCTGCAGCAGATACACGAGCATCAGGATGGTGAAGCCCGAGTAGTAGATGGTGTTGTAGGAATAGGGATCATACCGCAGCTGCCGGAAGAAGGCGCGGATCAGCATCCCCAGCACCGCCAGGTGAAATACGATGTACACCGCGAGGAACCAGGGGATGGAGATGGCCTGCCGCGTGAGGATCACGGCCATCCCGATAATCATGAACACGGTCAGGAACGCGATATTCCACACCGTGGGCTTTTTATCCAGAGTATAAAAACGATGAAACATGGGGGATCTCCTTCCAAAGGGTTCTCAGTTTTCGTGTACGATGAGCTCCAGTACATCGGGGCGGGAGTAGTGACCTGCGGCGTCATGCTCCATGCGGCACGCAGCGGGCAGCTGCATGTCCAGATCCGCCACGATCATCTCCTCCCGGTCCCATACCGGCTCGGTGACATAGTGTCCGTAGGGATCCACGATACAGCTTCCTCCGCGGCATACCAGATCCGGAAGGGAAGCGAGATCCGCACCGGTCTTCAGGTCTTCGGGATAGGAGGATCTGCGCACCAGCATGTCGCTGTTGATGAAATAGCATTTTCCCTCAATGGCGATGTGGCGGATGGTGGCCTGCCATTCCGGGTTGTCGTTGGTGTTGGGTGAGATGTAGATGGTGATGCCCTTTTCGTAAAGCGCCACGCGGGCCAGAGGCATGTAGCTCTCCCAGCAGATGAGACTTCCCACGTTTCCCCAGGGAGTCTCCGTCACCGGGAAAAAGGCCCGGTCGGCGTCGCCCCATACCACCCGTTCGGTACCGGTGGGCTTCAGTTTCCGGTGCACCTTCCAGGTGCCGTCGGGGGCGAAGATGACGTTGGAATTGTACAGCGTCCCGATGACGGCGTCCCGCTCGGAAAAGCCGATGCTGACATAGGCGCCGGCGTCCGCGGCAGCCTGCCGCAGCTGTTCCCAGCAGGGTTCTCCCACAACCATGGAGGCATCGTAATACCGTTTCCAGTCGGCGCGTCCTTCCTCCGTGCGCTTTCCCATGGAAAAGCCGAAGTTCATGCCGATGGGATATCCGGGGATGAAAAGCTCCGGAAAGACGATCAGCTCCGCATTTTTCTCCTTCGCCTGTTCCACATATTTCAGAGCCTTGGCGGTGCATGCTTTTTTATCAAACAATACCGGTTCCGCCTGGATCAGAGCCAGACGGCAGGTGTCTTTCAGATCGATCATGTTCTGCTCCCTGTCATAAAGAGACCCTCTCTCCGGCCGCTTGAGCGCGGGAAGTTTCGTCTCGGTTTTTTCGGGGGAAATTATATCATGCGGAACCGTTTCGGGCAATGCGGAAAGAGCATTCCTCATTTCTTTGAGAAGCCTGTCTGTCCGGGCGGAGCCGGCTCGGCAGATAACCCAAATGGCGCCGACGGAAAATGGATAATAATGCCAAAAAAAGTAAAGATTTCTAAAAAACCGCATCTGTATTCTAAATATATATTAGAATATAAGACAGATCCTCCCGGAAATGGAGAGTCCGGCGGGGATCGTACACTATCCCCAATGAATCCCCCAAAAGAAGAAAGGAAAAGAAAGAATGAAAAAGAATGCGAAACGGCTGCTTGGTCTGCTGATCGCCCTTGCCATGATGGTGTCCTTGGTGGGGACCATGGCCCTGGCGGACAGCTCCGCAACAGCGGAAAAACCGGTAGTGACCTATATCGGCACCAGTGTTTCCTCCGGATTCTTCCTGGAACAGAATAAAGACGAATGGGAAGATTCACAAGTTTGGAACACCATAGTGGAGGAATGGAGAAAGATCGATAAGAATTCTCCGGAAATCCGTCTGGCCTATCGGCCCTATGACCTGCTGGCCCCCAGAAGTGCTCCGCGCCTCGTGGCGGAAGGTCTGGAAATGATCGACAAAGATAATTATTCCAACAGGTGCGACAACTTCCACAAGATGTGCTTCACCGGGCTGCGCACCAAAGAGGCACTTCGGTTCCTGTATGGAAAGAACAGTCTTTACGATCTGTCCTGCCGGAGCGACTGGCTCAGTGAGGCCTACATGAATGAAGGCCATTACAGTGGTTTTACTACAAAGGATCGGGATGATTTTTATAATAACGCCCAGACGTGGATTAAGAAGTCGGATATCGTTATCGTGGAACTGGGCGGCAATGACGTCATGACCACCGTCATCGATAACCTCTTTGATGAACGCGGGACTCTCATGCGGACAGTGAAGGTCCTTAACGCCCGTGCGCTGCATGACAAACTGGTGGATATCGTTAAAAAAGGCGGAGATCTCAGCTCCGTCGTGATCACCGCACTGGATGCAGCCCAGAAAGCAGGAGAACTGCCTCTCATGATGACCGCCATGACCAAGGCCCTTCTGGAAGGCACCATGATGTTCTACACCAACTACAGCAAGGTCATCGCACGGATCTATCAGCTCAATTCCAAAGCGAAGGTGATCTCTGTGGGTACGTTCAATCCTCTGGCAAAGCTGAATCTGACCGATCATATACAGATCTCTGCCGGTGTCCTCATGGACAGCAACATCAAGATGATGAACGCCTACATGAAGAATCTGGCACCTTACGCCCAGAGCCGCCTGGTTAAGTATCGTTTCGCGGATATTTCCGATGTGGAACTGGCCGGCTTTGAGAGCAGCAGTCTGCTGGATCTTCTTACGAACGGAACCATGGATAATTTCAGTGCCACGCAGACCGGACCCATTCACCCCAGTGCAGACGGTCATGACTATATGGCTAAACAGATACTGAACGCAATTAACGAATAATAGAACGAACAAGGATCTTTAACAAATGTTTTATATGTCTCCGGTGTCATCTCCGCACCGGAGACATTCATTTTCCATGAAAACGGAAACGGCGGGAGCACCGGTGGTGCTCCCGCCTTCCTCATGCCGTCATGAGGTCAGTTGTCGAGAATCAGGTCTCCTCCTTCTTTCTTGCTCCCATGAGAAGCAGCAGGACCAGAAGGGACAGGACGGATACGGCTGCACACCCCGTGACGCCCCGGTCTCCCGTCTCCGGCGAATAGGAGCCGGGGAGGAGCGCGGAGCCGCCATGACGGAGATCGTCAATGGATACCGGGGAGCGGGCAGGGACCGGATGGGAGGGAACCGGCAGGCCGCGGTCTTCACGGTCCGCATCACGGGCTCCATCGCTGCTGTCACCGCATTCCGCGGGCACGCAGTCCTTCGTTTCCGTATCTCTGCAGCCTCCGAAAAGACTGCCCAGAAGGGCACCCAGCCACTTGCCGGGGAGCAGGACGATGCCCACACCGCGGCCGGCGAGGTTACCCAGACTGCCGCCCAGGAGCGCACCGGGCACACTGCCCGTCACTGCGCCCAGCCATTTTCCGGGCAGCAGGATGCCGCCCAGGACAAGACCCGTCAGGGCACCGCCTACGGATGCGATGAGAGCCCCCAGAGGACTTCCCAGCATGCCGCCGGTGATGGCATCGACGATGCTGCCCAGGGTAAAGCCGGGAAGGATCCCGGACAGGGCATCCACGACAGATCCAAAGAGGAATCCGGGGAGGATCCCCAGTGCCGCCGGGATGAGCATGGACAGGGCGGCCAGCACGTCCGTTCCCAGATTGGAGATGAGACGGATGCCGCCGTAATACAGGGGCTGTACCAGTGCGCCCAGAAGCGCTCCCAGACCTCCGTCCAGCAGCGTGCCCACACCGAAGCTCAGGGCGGCGACGATGCCGCTGATGACGGTGCTCACAGCGATGTTGGCCAGGGGACTGGTGGCAAGGGAGGCGATGAAGCCGCCTACGACACCGATGATCAGGCCGTTAAAGCCGCCCAGGAAGAACCAGGCGACGCCGGCGGCCAGCGCCCAGCCCAGACCGGTGAGGATGGCCACGGGAATGCGGAAGCCGGGAAATGCCAGGAGGAATCCTCCGGCGGCACCCAGGACACCGCCCACCACGGCACCCAGAAGAGATCCTTCCAGAGCGCCGATGGGCACGCCCACAAAGCCGCCCACGATGGTCCAGATGATCTCACGCAGCACCGGTACGTAGGTGAAGACATGCAGAACCGTGGCCACCGTCATGAAGAAACCGAAGAGGGGCAGTACCGCCACGGCGCAGATGGGCGCCGCCAGCACCAGGGCCACCGGTACGGTGATGAGAGACACCGGCAGTGTCAGGATGCCGGTGATGGCTCCGGTACCCAGCCACACGGCCAGCTGCACCAGAGGCACGCCGATCATGCCCACGATGGGGAAGATGGCGGTCTGGCCGAGAAAGCCCGCGATGAGACTGGGAATGAAGCTGAAGGGGATGGAACCGGCGCCCAGGATCCATTTCATGGGTCCGAAGACGGTGCCGAGAGGCACGTTCACCAGTTCCGAAACGGCCAGCGCCGCAATGGCTTCCGGCAGGATGAGCAGGGGACGGACCACCAGCTCCAGGATCCCCGCCATGGGAAGTCCGGACAGAGCGCCGAGACCGGCACCTGCCAGCGCGTCGATCCACTTGGCGGGACCGAGAAGGGTGGAAGCGGTGCCCAGCGCGGCACTTCCCAGCCACTTGCCGGGAAGCAGTGCCGTGCCGGCGATGCCTCCCAGGACACTGCCGGCGGCAGCCCCCAGCGGCGCGGAGAGCACGGAACCGAGGAGCGCTCCGGTGAGAGCGTCAAAGCCCGTGCCGATGAGTCCGCCGGTGAGGGCTCCCAGCCCGGCCCCCACGGGAGTGCCCAGCAGGGTCCCGGTGACCGCGCCCGTGAAGGCGTCCGCCAGGGTGCCGAGACCGAACCCGACGGTGCGGCCCAGCGTTCCCTCACACCCGGCGTTCCTCAGAGCATCGGCGAGGGTGCCGGTTCCTTGATTCACGCCGGGGGCCGGAAGCGCGTCCAGTGTTCCCAGAGCAGCTCCCGCCACGGCGGACAGGATGCGGCCGGGAAGCAGGAAGAGGTCCGTTATACCGTTGAGGTTCACCGGCTCTGCCTCATACCGGTTCTGATAGATGGACAGGGTGGGCTCCTCCTCCGCCGGAAGAGCCTCCGGTGTCAGAAGAGACCACAGAGAACCCAGTCCGTCACGGCCGGCGGATGCAGCCGCGGAAGAGGCACCGGCAAAGGTGTTCAGAAGGGAAGAGAGCAGACCCCCTCGGTCCGCCTCCGAAGCACCGGAGATCCGGACCGTGTCCAGGATCGCCTCCGGCACTCCGGATCCTGCGGATTCGGCGCGGTCCAGCAGTTCTTCCAGCAGACCTTCCCCGGCGGTGCCTTCCCCGAGGATCCGGCCCGCGGCTTCCGGTACGTTCCGGAGCAGCCCCTCCAGTTCCGCGGCAAAGTCACTGGCCACGAGACCGGCGGTGCCCGCATTGTCCGATGCGGCCCGTACTCCGTTTTCCATCAGGGTCCGGGCGCTCTCCTGCAGCTGTTCCAGAACGGAAGCACCGGTGGAGATCATGTTCACCGGGATCCCGCTGCCCAGAAGAGAACCAAGGGCGCTGCCGTCCGAGGGAGCGGCGGAGGCCAGAGCATTCACCGCACCGGATAGGGAATCCGCCGCGCGGCCTCCCAGATCCCGGATCACGCCGGTGATGCGTTCCGTGCCCGCGGATCCGAGTTCTGACAGGGCGGAAGGGATCGCGGAGGCGTTATCCAGCACCGATGCCAGACCGGACCCGTCCGGAAGGAACCGGGAGGGCAGCAGGAAAAGATCCGACAGCCCTCCGCTGCCCGGAGCCAGCAGAGATGCGAGAAGGGAGGGACTGGGAATGAGGTTCCTCCCGGTGCCCAGAAGGTTCTGTGTCATGGTGTTCAGACCGTTCAGGGCGGAGTTGGTGAGATTGCTTACGAGAGACAGGCCCGTTCCGGCCAGACCTCCCGTCAGGGAACCGGCCATGGAATTGCCGGTGAGTCCGGAGATCAGGTCATTGGCGGTGCCGGCGGCAAGATCCGCCAGACCGGAATTGACCGACTGGATCAGTCCGGTGGTGCCGTTCAGCCCGGCCTGTGCAAGACCGGAGACGGCGGTTTGCGTGTTCTCCGCCAGGGCAGAGACCAGACCCGAACCGGTGCCCGCAAGTTCCGGCACCAGATTCGAGACCGTGTCACTGCCCATGGCTGCTGCTGTGCGGGGATGCTCATCGCACCGCCTGCCAGATCCTTCGTGATCCCGGCGGCAGTGCCGATGAGATCCGAGGCGGCATCGGCGCCCATGCGGATCAGATCCCCGGAGATCATGCCTCCGGATACCGTCTCCACAAAGGACGAGGCCAGGTCCGCGCTTCCCGTCAGAAGGTTCTGCGTCAGACCGGCTCCCATGTCGATGAGATCGTTCGCCAGGACGGTGCCCGTCTCCGTCATGGCCGATACGGGATCGGCCTCCTCGGCAAAAGCCGGGACGGCAAACAGGCACACGACGGCGCAGACAGTCAGCAGCCAGCGGAGGAAGTGTCGTTTCACTGTTGTCATGAAAAATCCTCCTTTGAGAAAAAATGATGGTGGATCGGTCCGCGAGGGACCCTGGTCACGAGCCTCCTTTCCTGAAATGGTGGGGAGAAGATCCCCCGGG
>CADCMP010000077.1 GCA_902802565.1 Oscillospiraceae bacterium | reverse complement strand
AAACAAAAAAAAGAATGGCACAGCTCACAGGCTGTGCCATTCTTTTGGCTGTGTCCGAATTCTTAGAACGGAATGAGGACGTTGAGCAGTCCGAGAATTGCGGATGCATGCCAGTTGCCGGGTCCTGCCAGGAAGGTGATGCCCTGGGCCAGAGCCAGACCTTTCGATACGGGTCCAAAGAAAAATGTGAACATAGTCGTCTCCTCCATTTTTTATCGTTCCGCGCAGGGATAGGGGCGCGGTCAACTTGCCTATAATATATAAATTTGCCGGGAACGTGACAACCATCAATTTTCCTTATATTGCTAGTTTTCCGACAGAATTATGGTAACTGTTGGGGAACTTAAGAAATCTTATAACTATATATGGTAAATAATGGGATTTTCAACCATTTTTCGCTAATTTCAGAAACTTTTTCTCCCTTTTCCCTCAGAGTTTTTCGAAAAAAATAACGCTGCAGAAATCTGCAGCGTTATTACTTCTTTCGGCTCTTATTTCCCGGACTTGATGATCTTGTAGACGCCCAGCGTCAGCATGGGGATGGCATAGATGATCAGGAATCCCCAGACGGAGGTGCCGTAACCCTTGACGATGAGGTTCAGCAGTCCGAAGGTGGAGATGGCGATACCGATGACGGCCATGGCCACCACGAGGGTGGGATGGACCCATGCGTCCAGTTCCCTGCCGTTTCTGGTAACGGCAACTTCGATACGGTCGGTAACGGCCTTGATGAAGCCGGTGCCGGTCTCGATGAGGGTACCGAAGAGGACGATCTCAAAGACGATGTACAGCCAGCGCATATCCAGCATGTCGAAGATCACGGTGACCGGAGTGGCGGCCTGGGTGACGTTGGTAAAGTCTGCGCCCATGACCAGGAGCAGCAGGATGCCGGGAACGACGCCGATGATGCCGGCCAGGATACCGCAGCCCATGGCTTCCTTGCGGGTCTCGCAGTCACGCACGGTGTAGAGGATCAGGGGGACGACCACCAGGTTGTACAGTGCGTAGTTGGCACCGTTGACGAACCAGTTGGATGCGATCTCGCCCTTGGCAAACTCCGCGGAGATGTTGCCGCCGAACTTGGCGATGACGGCGATAAGGAAGATGATGTACACGGCGTACAGGATGTAGGACCAGAAGGACAGGACCTTCTCGATCATCTCCGTGCCCTTGAACACCAGGAACACCACGCCCACGGCGAGGATGAAGATACCGATCCACTGGCTGCCGCCGGTGAGAGCGGAGACCATGCTGCCGGCAGTGGCATTCAGGACGCCCAGAACGATGAACATCATCAGGTAGTACAGGATGTCATACAGGAATCCCAGAGGCCCCAGCAGCTGTTTCATCATGGAGCCGTAGTCGTAGGTCTTGAAGACGCGAACGAATTCGAAGGTGACGGCGCACATCACAGCCCAGATCACCAGGGTGACCAGTGCGGAGAGGAGGCCTCCCACCATGCCGCTGGCGCCGAAGTACTGTGCGATCTCGGCACCGGTTCCGTATCCGCCGCCGATGGTGACGGACTGGAAAATGAATCCGGGGATCAGCCAGCGAGTCCATTTTTTCTTTGTCATTATATCTCCTCCAAAAAGATAGAATAAATATAAGAGCGGAACAAACTTCACTTCACCTTGTATCTGCCCCGGAAGATCCGGTGTCCCGTATTCTCTGTGGTGATCGGCTTACCAGCCGGCTTTGTAGCGGAGCACATCGTCGCCGATGGCGCCGTTCTCGTAATCCGTCACGGATGCTTCCAGGATATCGAAGGCCCGGTTGATCAGTTCCGGCTCGATGTTCAGAGGCGGCTGCACCCGGAGGACGTTGCCTGCCACGGAAATGATGAGCAATCCGTGCTGATAGCTGTTGAAGAGGATCTTGAAGGTGCCGTCCAGATCCGGCTGTCCGTCCGGACCCACCACGCCGAGTCCCATGGACATGCCAAGCTGCCGGACAAAGGAGATGGTGTTCGGGTGGTTCTCTTTCAGCTGTGCTCCCCGTTTGGCCACAAGGTCGATGTTGTTCTTCAGCAGTTCCTGGAACTCATCGGAATAGTAGATATCCATGGCGGCGAGACCGGCGGCGCAGGCCACGGAGTTTCCGCCCATGGTGAACAGATGCGCCGGTGCCGGCAGGCAGTCCATGATCTCACTGCGGCCCATGAAGGCACCCAGCGTCAGGGATGCGCCGATGGATTTTCCCATGATGATGCCGTCGGGGATGATATCGTAATTCTCGATGGCGAACATCTTGCCGGTGCGCCAGAAGCCCTGCTGCACTTCCTCGGAAATGAAGAGGATGCCGTTATCCTGACACAGCTGGTACAGTTTCTTCATGAAGATGGGGTGTGCCGGCAGCAGTCCGCCGTCGCCCTGTACCGGCTCGATGATCACCGCGGCGATCTCGTTGACCGGAAGGAAGGACGCGAAGGCCAGCTCCATCTGGGCCAGGCACTCGCGCTCCACCACGTCATCGGGCTTGTCGATGCCGTAGAACGGGAAGGCGTAGCATTCCGGAAGGAAGGGGCCCATCTTCTCCTTCATACGGGTGGTGCAGGTGGTGAGGGTGGCGGAACCGTAGGTGCTGCCGTGATAGCCGTTTATGAAGGTCACGATCTTCTGCCGTCCCGTGTAGGCACGGGAGAACTTGATGGCGGCGTCGTTTCCGTCGGAGCCGCAGTTGCCGAAGCAAACCTTGGCATCGATGCCGCCGGGATAGACGGACACCAGACGCTCGGCATAGGATGTGGTCTTGTCGTTGTAGCAGTAAGCCGGGGTATACTGGGTGAATTCATCCAGCTGCTCCTTGATGGCTTTGGTGATCACCGGGTTGGTGCTGCCCAGATTCAGACTGGAGGCACTGGAGAGGAAATCGATGAACTGATTGCCGTCCTCGTCGGTGATGATGGAACCCTTTGCCTCTTTCACTGCCAGCGGAAAATAGGACAGATGAGAGCAGGGTGAGATAACTTTCTTGTCGCGCTCGATGAGCGCTTCGCAGCGTTCTGTTTTCATTTAATTACACTTTCCCGATCCTGAAACGGATCCTTGATATTGCTCATTCCGCTGTGCAGTGATTTAACACTTTAATTCAAAGCAGAATAGAATTATTTTCCCACAAAAAGGGTTGGTTTGTCAATGAAACCAACCCGCTTTTTGCATTTTTGATTATCCCTGTCTTTCCCCTGAAAAAGAAGATCCATCCCCTTCGGAAGAGATCTCCTCGTATCCAATATCTATCACATATCGATGGCAAACAGTCCGCCGGCGCCGCCGGTGTGGATGAACAGGACATTGTCATCCTTCTTAAACGCGCCTTCTCTGGCCAGGGCAATGAGTCCGGCAAAGGCTTTTCCGGTGTAGACGGGATCCAGGAACAGGCCCTCTTTTTCCGCCATGATCTGTACTGCGGCATTCCCTTCTTCGGAGGGGATGGCATAGCCGGGTCCGGCCATGTTCCGCAGCGTATAATCCTCGCGGGTCACCTCAATGTCCGTCTCCAGCAGCTCGCATGCGCCTTTCATGAGATCCGCTGTAATGGTGGCGAAATCTTCCGTATCCACCATCATGCCGTAGACTTTCGTGTCCGGCAGATAGAGCTTGGCTCCCAGCGCAAGTCCCGCGGTGGTGCCGCCGGAACCTTCCGCGGAGAGGATGTGATCGAACCGGATGCCCTGATCCCGGATCTCCCGGACACAGGAGACGTATCCCAGAGAGCCCAGAGAATTGGATCCGCCCACGGGGATCTTGTAATACGGGACTCCCAGTTCCTGCCCCACCCGGTCCATCTCATCGTAGATGTCCTGATAATCATCCGTATCCATAAAGCGCACGTCGGTACCCAGCAGATGCTCCAGGAGCACGTTGCCCTTCCGTTCCGTGACGCCCCGCTTTTTTAATATGAGGATCGCCTTCATCCCCAGCTTGTTGGCCGCGGCTGCGGTGAGCATGGCATGGTTGGACTGGGCGCCGCCGGTGGTGAACACCACTTCCGCCCCCTTCTCTCTGGCATCCGCCAGGAGAAATTCCAGTTTTCTCACCTTGTTGCCGCCGAGGCCGAGGCCTGTGAGATCGTCCCTTTTCACATAGACATTGGTCCCCAGCATCTCGCTGATGCCCTCCAGCCGGTGGATGGGAGTGGGCAGTACGCCCAGTTTCACTCGCGGAAACTGTTCCAGTTCTCTCATGATGATCTCCTTTCCCCGCCGGAGACGACGGGACGACGTGTTACCAGGATTATAACAGAAAAAGGACGGTCTGTCCTCATCGTCGGAAGTTTTTCTTCCCCCGAGGTTTTTCTAATTCGAAAAGGGTTGTTTTTATCGTTTCCGGAGTGGTAGTCTATCGGAAGACTGATTTGGACACGGGTGTTCTGTGTCCTGACTGCGAGGCAACTAACTTGAAGAAGACCATCCGACAATCCTTCATAAATAGTAGTGGCGGCGGAAACCCACTCTTCTTGAAGGGTGGGAGGAGCCGCCTTCTCCTTTCCTAGCCTTGCTCGGCTATGTACTTCTCTATGGTTGCAGACGATACTTCTCCTATGCTACAGGCAAAATATCCGTCGGACCAGAAGATATGCTTCTTCCAGTATTGTCTTGAGAGATAAGTTCCGTATCGATTCCAGAGATAATATGTTGTTTGTCTCTTTAAGATGCTGATGATGTCACAAACACGCTCTGTTGTATCGTATTCCAACAGTATATGGATGTGGTCTTTGTCTGTTTCCATAGCAATAACGGTCCAGTTGTTTTGTCCTGCAAGATAGATTATTGCTCGTTTCACAAAGTCATCTAAACCGTATTGCAACAGTGTTTTGCGGTATTTTGTGACAAGGACAATATGCGCTTTAAGATTGTATTTGCGCCGGTTTTTATGATTGTAGTGGTTTTGCATGTATCAAGTGCCTCCTATTGGACATTCACTACATCTAAGATATAATAGATTTAATGAGATGCAATGAAGGGAGGTGTTATCTGTGCAAATCACTACTACCGCCAAGATCCAGATCCAAGTTGCGCCCGAACAGCGTGAGCTATTGGATGCCACTATGGACACTTACCGCAGCGCATGTAATTTTGTGGCAAACTACATCTTCCAGACGCATGACCTGAAGCAACGTTCTCTTAACAAGGTGTTGTATTATGACCTCCGTGAACGCTTCGGCTTGAAATCTCAGATGGCTCAGTCTGTTTTTAAGACTGTTATCGCAAGGTACAAAACCATTCTTGAGAACCAGCACGAGTGGATTAAACCTGACTTCTCAAAGCCTCAGTATGACCTTGTCTGGAACAGAGATTATTCGCTTACACAAAATCTGTTTTCCGTGAACACGCTTGATGGTCGCGTGAAACTGCCGTATTTTGCTGACGGTATGGAGAAATACTTTGACCACGATGCTTATTCTTTTGGTACTGCCAAGCTTGTAAAGAAACATGGCAAGTATTTTCTGCATATCCCTGTTACAACAGATGTGCCCAAATCTCAGAATTCGGACATTTGCAATGTCGTCGGTGTAGACCGTGGTATCAATTTTGTTGTTGCCACTTATGACAGTAAGCACAAGTCGGGTTTTGTCAGTGGTAAAGCCATTAAACAAAAACGCGCGAAGTATAAAGAACTCCGCAAGGAGCTCCAGCAGAGGCAGACTCCTTCGGCAAGGCGAAGGCTGAAAGCGATCGGTCAACGAGAAAACCGTTGGATGCAGGATGTAAACCATCAGGTATCGAAGGCACTCGTTGAGAGTAATCCAAAGCATACACTTTTTGTCCTAGAAGACCTGTCTGGTGTTCGCTCTGCTACTGAAAGGGTGCATCGTAAGGATCGCTATGTCTCTGTATCATGGTCCTTCTACGACCTTGAGCAGAAACTGAAGTACAAGGCCGCTCTTAATGAGAGTTCCGTCATCAACGTAGATCCTCGTTATACGAGCCAGACTTGTCCTATCTGTGGCCATACGGAAAAGGCGAATCGCAACAAGAAGCGGCATATCTTCTGCTGTGAATCTTGCGGCTATTCCTCCAATGATGACCGTATTGGAGCTATGAATCTGTATCGCATGGGAATCAACTATCTTGCAAAAAATAGCCAAGTACCGGATACAGTATCACCTCAGCATGTCTGAGATGATAAGGGTGATGTCAACCACCCTGTGATGTAACCCCACTGCTTGAGCAATCAGGTAAGCGGAAGGTAGGAGTCGTCAGACATTTGCACTACTGGGGAGTTACAAGCCCATTCGCCTTGGCGGGTGGGTAGTTGACCGCATCCTTCACCGAGCAGTGGATCACGTCGAAGGATCATACTCCCGCACTGGTGGGACTTCTCACGACGCTCGTCTGTCTCCTCCTCTTCGGACCGGACCGGTTCCTCATTCCGGCGATGCTGGTGATCACCCTGATCCTCACGCTGCTCCGGGGACGGCTCACCGGCGAAAAGGAGGGCTCCCGATGATCCATTCTCATGCTGCCCTTCTCGTAGGAGCCATGGCCCTGATGACGATGATCCTGCGTTTTCTCCCCTTTGTGGCCTTC
>CADCMP010000076.1 GCA_902802565.1 Oscillospiraceae bacterium | reverse complement strand
CTCCCGCTGATAGGAACATTAAACTTGTCTTCCCGTCCCCTGTTCTCCTTTCCCAAAAAATAAGAGGAAGCGCATCCTTCGATGCGCTTCCTCAGTGGTTATATGCAGACAACGGCTTTAAACTGTTCAAGGAAGAAATAAGCAAAAATAGTAAGCAGTATTAAAGCATAAATAAGAAAAGAGGTGAAGAAAGACAGTTCAAAATAAGGGAGGTTTTGAGCCGCTGCCAGTGCATTCTCGATTTCAGGCGGTTTTGGATGACAAACTGTGTTAGTTTTTCCTAACCGCATGCTTAAGATAACATACCCATCCCACGGTGTCAACCCCTTCTCCCCATCTTTTTTCTGTTTTTCGAACTCTTTCCAAATATCGCCGCAGCGTATATAATTAATGTAATCATTCTTTGATCAGGAAGGAAGTGCTTCGGATGCAGACGATGCTTCATTTTCTGGAAAACGACCATGACCGGCTGCTGCAGGCGGTCACGTCGGCACGCACCCCGGAAAAGACACAGGAGGCCGTGGTCGCCCAGCTGGACCGCCTGCTGTATCAGTATAACGAACAGGATGTCAGCGACCGCCTGAAAGAGGCGGCGGCCAACATGATCCAGACCGCCCGCCATATGGCGGCTGTCCTCACCGGATACGGTGATGTGCGGGTCTGGGAGCGCAACGTCGGAGAAGAGACCAAAGGACGAAAGGGCAGAAAGCTCTGGTTCTGGCTGTGTCTCTGCGTCGGCATCGGCTGTTTCGTCGCCACGTTTATCCTGTTCCAGATGGCCGGCATCTCCGTTTCTATGCGGGACGCCGTGACCCCGCTCGGACTGCTTGTGGTCAGTCTGGCCGCTCTGTTCTTCGCCGGTCTGTTTCTCGGTAAGAGCCGCCACATCACCGTGGAGAAGAAAACGGAGCTGCAGACGGAGATCACCATGGACGGCGAGAGCATCTATCAGGCGCTTCACACCGCAGTGATGGTCATGGACAAGAATCTGGAGGACGTTCGTTCCTCCTCGGAATGGGAAGCCCGGAGAAAAGAGAACGCGGGCGAGGCTCCCGCTCTGGCTTCCGACGAAGCCGACCTGTACGGTGCCCTTCTGGAGGCATGGTACAGCAAAGACGGCGACATGGCGCTGGACCGCCTGGCCGACCTGAAATACTACCTGCACAAAAAAGGAATCGACTGTGTGGATTATTCCGCCGAGCATGCCGCGTGGTTTGATATGATGCCCTCCTTCAAAGAAGGCACGCTGCGCCCGGCGCTGACAAAAGACGGGACCCTTGTGAAGAAGGGCCTCGCTTCCGGAGGTGACTGATCGTGGAACGATTTTTCGGATTTGACCTGGGAGACGCCGAGAGCGCCATCTCCCGGCTGGACAAAGAGGGACAGACCGTCCCGGAAGTGCTGTCCATCCGAGACAGTAAGAGTTTCATCACCGCCTATGCGCGGCTGCGCAATCATGATCTGCTCATCGGCGAGAACGCCTGCTACAATCCCAACGCGGTGGAACGGAAGATCCGTTTCAAGAGCAAGTTCCTCACGGACAAGGAGAGCTCCAAGGATGTGAAGAGCTTCGCGGCCGGTGTTCTGGGTGAGCTGTATCTCAACGGTGATCTCATCAAGAACGAGGACTGCTGCTTCTACATCGGATGCCCCGCGGGATGGGATAAGACGGCGAGGGAGGAATACCGCCAGATCTTTGAACAGGTGGGGTATCCTCCTGCCCGCATCATCTCGGAATCCCGGGCGGCGCTGGTGAGCGCCTGCCAGTCCAAGCATCTGCAGGTGGGCTACGATATCCTGTCCAAACCGGTGCTGGTAGTGGACATCGGATCCTCCACCACGGACTTTGCCTATATCAAGCACGGCAAGGAAGTGAGTCTGCAGACCGCCGGTGAAGTGTTCCTCGGCGGCGGCATCATGGATGAGATCCTCCTGGAGGAGGCCGTTTCCCACTCCATGCACGCCAAACGGATCCGGGATGTCTTTTCCGCCAGCGATCCCTGGCGCAGCTACTGCGAGTTTACCGCCCGCCGTCTGAAGGAGAAATATTTCTCCGATGAGGATTACTGGCAGAACAACACCTGCTCCGAGACGGTGGTCATCAATTACCGCATCCCCATGCGTCTGACCATGACCATGAACAAGGAGATCGCCGACAAGCTCCTCACCAAGGGAGTGGAGCGTCTGGGCGGCAAGTCCTTCCAGACGGTGTTCATGGAGAGTCTCCGCAACGTCAGAGATCACATCGAAGGCGACATGCCGGAACTGCTGTTCCTCACCGGCGGCGTCTCCCGCCTGCCGGCCATCCGCACCTGGTGTCAGGAAGTCTTCCCCGACTCCGTGGTCATCGCCGGGAGCGAACCGGAGTTCTCCGTGTCCCGGGGCCTTGCCTGGAGCGGACGCATCGACGAGGAACTGCGCCAGTTCAACCGGGAACTGCAGGAACTGACGGAGTCCTCCCTGGTGGAAGACGTGGTGCACCGCCATATCAACGAACTGTACCGTGCGGCGGTGGATGTGCTGGTGGAGCCCATCCTGGAACACGCGGCACTGCCCTGCTTTGACCGCTGGCGCTCCGGCGAGATCCGCCGGCTCACGGACATCGACAAGGAGATGGAAGCGGAGATCTCCCGCTATCTCCACTCGGATGAGGCCCGGGAGCTGCTCATTAAGCCCATTTCCACCTGGATGAAGCCCGTGGCCAGTGAGATCGAGCATTACACCGTTCCCATCTGTGTCCGGCACAACATCCCCTACACCGCCCTGAGCCTGACCTCCTTCTTCAACACCTCCGATGTGGATATCAAGCTGGATGCCAAGAGCGTCTTTGCCATGGAGGAGATCACCTGGATGATCAACTCCATCATCGCCATCATCGTGGGTCTTCTGTGCGGCGGCAGCGGCATCGCCCTCATGGCCGAAGGACTGCCCGGCATGATCGCCGGCGCGGTGCTGTCCCTGCTGGTGCTGCTCATCGGCAAGGAGTCCATTCAGGGTGCCGTGCTGAAAGCGGACATTCCGGAATCCATCCGCAAGATGGTGCCCAAGGGATATTTCCGTTCCCGCCTGAAGAAGGTCAGTTCCGAAGTGAAGGCCAGCTTCTACGAGTCTCTGGAGACGGAACAGAACGAAGCCATCATCGAACAGATGGTGTCGGACATCTCCGTCCAGATCGAGCAGTGCCTGCACAAGATGGCCGAAGTGGTGGAGATCCCCCTGGGATAAGACCAGAATGACAACAAAAAAATCAGACTTCCTGATGAAGTCTGATTTTTTTACGTTCCTTTTCATTCCGGAATCCGGTCCCGCAGCCGGCCCTGCCGTTTCAGATAGAGCATGAAGGACAGACACAGGACGATCTGCAGCGTGGACGCCACGGGAGTGGCCAGGCCCACATGGAACAGGGATACCGGTACCCGTCTGCTCATGAGATAGGAAAACGGGATCCGGGCGCAGAAGGCGCCGATGATGCCCTGGGCCATGACGAAGGTGGTCTCTCCCAGGCCGTTGAAGAATCCGATGTAGCAGAAGAAGACGGGGGTGAGCATGCAGTCGATGGAGTAGGCTTTCAGATACTGGGCCGCCGCTGCCGCCACCTCCGGATCTCTGGTGAAGATCCGGGCGAGGGGCACTCCGTAGAAGAAGGATCCCAGTGCCATGAACACGCCGATGCACAGCGCCGACATCATCCCGATGTACAGCGCCTTCCGGGCACGGGCCATCTTTCCGGCGCCGGCGTTCTGCGCCACGAAGGCGGACATGGACTGCATGAACGCGGAGGGCACCAGCATGATGAAGGCGCACACGCGCTCGGCACATCCCACGCCGGCGGAGGCGATGAGCCCCAGGGAGTTGACGATGGCCATGATGACGAGAAAGGAGATCCCCACGAGGAAGTCCTGCAGCGCGATGGGAAAGCCCAGCCGGGTGATCCGGCGGATCACCGGCAGATCCGGCCGCACGTCCCGCCAGTGAAATTCGAAGGGCAGCTGTCTTCTCCGGATGATCTGCAGGGAGATCAGCACGGAGATGAGCTGGGCAAAGACGGTGGCCAGCGCCGCGCCGGCAGTCCCCATGCGGAACACCGCCACCAGGAGAAGATCCCCCAGGATATTGACCCCCGTGGCGATGGCCACGGTGATCAGCGGCGTACGGGAATCCCCGATGCCCCGGAACACACTGCCCAGCAGATTGTAGGCGGTGATGACCAGAGTGCCGGCGCCGCAGATCCGCACATAGGACACGGTCCTGGAATAGGCCTCCTCCGGCGCGTTCATGATGGTGGAGACGGGAGCGGCAAACAGGACCAAAAGCAGGGTCACGATGCCCCCCAGCACGATGAATTCAAAGATGCTGGCACCGATGACCTGTCCGCCCTCCTTCACCCGTCCGGCGCCGATCTTCTGTCCCAGCAGGATGGTGGTGCCCATGGCAAAGCTCGCCACGAGCCCGGTGATGAGCATCATGATCTGGGAGCCGGTGGCCACGGCGGATACATCCGCGGAGGTGGTGAACTGCCCCACGATGAGAAGGTCCACCGCACCGTACATCGCCTGCAGAAACAGCGCCGCCAGCACCGGCAGTGAAAACCGGATCAGCGGCGCAGCGATGGGGCCTGTGGTAAAATCTCCGTATTGTTGTTTCTTGCGTTTCATAAAAGTGTCTTAAAACCAGTGTTCTTTCAGATAATCGATCAGCTCCCGGTCCGCAGGGAGCCAGGGGACGTCCTCCAGCTCATTCCGGCGGAGCCACCGGGCGGACTGATGTTCCCTCAGTTTCAGATGGCCGGGTTCCGGCAGGGAGCACAGAAAGCAGTCCATGCTCAGATGGAATTCCGGATAGTCGTATTCCAGTGTGGTGATCTTCCGCTGCACGCGGATCTCGGCATCCAGTTCCTCCCGGATCTCCCGCACCACCGTTTCCTCCGGTGTCTCACCGGGTTCCCGTTTTCCTCCGGGAAACTCCCACTGTCCTCTCCTCGGTCCGTCTCCCCGCTGGGTGGCGAGGATCCGGTCCCCGTGAAGGATCACGGCTGCGGCGACATGCAGGGTCTTCATGCTTCATCCACCCGCTGCCGTTCATAGCGTACGGTGCACTCCAGGATATGCTCGGCCAGTTCCTCCGTGATCATGCCGTCGGTGAGACGCCATTCCCAGTTGCCGGCGCCCAGCACGCCGGGGGCATTCATCCGGGCCTCTCCGCCCAGATCCAGCCAGTCCTGCATCTGTGCCACGAAGAGATCCGCCACGGACGCCATTCCCGTACGGAGAACGCCTTCCGTGATCCCCTCTTCTTCCGTCAGGGCCATATACCGGTCGGCAAAGGCTCTGGCATCGTCGTTCAGTTCCGAATACCACTGCCGGACGGGGGTGTTGTCATGGGTGCCCGCATAGCAGACACAGTTGTGTTCGTATTTGTAGGGACGGTAGTTGTTGGGCTGACGGGAATCAAAGGAGAACTCCAGGATCTTCATTCCGGGATATCCCGCATACTCCATCAGTTCCGTAACGTCTTCCGTCAGGATCCCCAGATCCTCCGCAATGAACTCGATCTCCAGTCCGCTGCCCTCGATGGCGTCGATGAAATCCTCCCGGGGTCCCGGGATCCATTTCCCGTTCCGCGCCGTCTTCTCTCCGTAGGGCACGGCCCAGTAGCTGGCCAGTCCCCGGAAATGGTCGATGCGGATCACATCGAACAGGTTCCCCGCCGCTTCCAGACGGCGAAGCCACCATTCATAGCCGGTCTGCTTCATTTTATCCCAGTCGTACAGCGGGTTTCCCCACAGCTGTCCGTCCTCGGAGAAATAGTCCGGCGGGACGCCTGCCACGGCGGTGGGCACCAGGTCCTCATCCAGCTGGAACAGTTCCGGATCGGCCCACACATCGGCGGAATCCAGCGGCACGTAGATGGGCACATCCCCGATGAAGGAGATCCCCTGCTCCGCGGCATATTCCCGCAGCTCGTTCCACTGGGTATAGAACAGGTACTGTATATAAATGTAGAAATTCACGTCCCCGCGCAGCATGTCGCTGTAGCGGTCCAGCACGTCCGGATCTCCGTCCCCGCGGTGGGCATGGCGGATCTCCTCCGGCCACTCATACCAGGGTTTTCCCTCAAAATGGTCTTTCAGCGCCATGTACAGGGCATAGTCCCGCAGCCAGGAGTAATTTTCCTCGCCGAAGTCCGCGATCTCCGGCAGATCCCGTTCCCAGCCCTTTTCAAAGGCCTTGCGGAGGACGGAATACCGCCCCTCGTAGATCTTGCCGTAATCCACGTAGGAGGGGTTCGTCCCCCAGTTGATCCGGTCCAGTTCCTCCTTTTCCACCAGACCGTCCTCTGCCAGCATCTCCAGGTCGATGAAATAGGGGTTGCCGGCATAGGTGGAAAAGGTGGCATAGGGGGAATCCCCGTATCCGGTGGGTCCCAGAGGCAGCAGCTGCCACCAGGTCTGACCGGCGTCGTGGAGAAAATCGATAAACTCGTAGGCCTTCCTGCCGAATGTCCCGATCCCGTAGGGAGACGGGATGCTGGTGATGGGAAGAAGGATCCCGGATGAACGT
>CADCMP010000075.1 GCA_902802565.1 Oscillospiraceae bacterium | reverse complement strand
CATGTACTTCTCCATGGTACGGTTGATCAGTGCGGTGTGCTCTTCTTCCTTCTCCGTTCCCAGTTCCGCTTCCGGAAGGATGAGATTGATGGTGGAAGGAGCGTCCCCTGCCGTGGCGCGGACACGGTCCCAGTATGCCTGATCGGAGGTGAACTGGTCACAGGCGATCACGGCCCATTTGTGCATGTCGGCGTCCTTCGGCAGAAGGATATCCGCAGGAAGGAAAATATTCTCTTTCATAAATAGATTCCTCTTTCGTATTACTTAAGCATTGAATTCTTTGATAATGGAGACGATCTCTTCTCCAATACGCTTCTGGGCTTCCTTGGTGGAAGCGCCGATGTGAGGTGTGCAGGATACTGCCGGATGTGCGTACAGAGCGGAGTTTTCTGCCGGCTCCACGGGGTACACGTCCAGGCCTGCCGCGCGGACCTTGCCGGATTCCAGTGCGGCCAGAAGTGCGTCGTCATCGATGTTGGCGCCGCGGGAGGTATTGATGATGATCACGCCGTCTTTCATCTTCTCGATGTTCTCGGCAGTGACGATGGGGCCGTCGGCCTTGGGGGCGTGCAGAGAGATGAAGTCGGATTTGGCAAACAGTTCGTCCAGAGAGACGTAGGGAGTGCCGTCGTCCGCTGCGGTGCCCGGCTCATGATGGGCGCCGTAGGCCATGACTTCCATGCCCAGTGCCTTGCACATATGGCCCAGGCAGTGTCCGATACGGCCGTAGCCGATGATGCCAACGGTCTTGCCGCATACTTCGGTGCCCTTGCCATAGGCTTTCTTCTCCCACTTGCCTTCTCTCATGGTGTGTCCGGAGATGCTGATGTAGCGGGCACAGGAGAACATATGTCCCAGTGCCAGCTCTGCCACGGACTGAGAGGAAGCTTTCGGGGTATTGCGTACTTCGATGCCCTTTTCCTTGGCGTATGCCACGTCGATGTTGTCCACACCCACGCCGCCGCGGATGATGAGCTTCAGTTTGCCCTGCAGTGCCTCATCGATGTGATTGGCACGCACCTTGGTCTTGGAGCGGACCACCACTGCATCAAAATCCTGCAGTGCCTTGCCCAGCTCTTCCGGCTCATAAAACTGTTCCACGACCTCGTGGCCCATTTCCCGCAGTGTCTCCTGTGCGGATTTATCCATTCCGTCTGTAACTAGAATTCTCATTTTTGTTTACCTCCGTAAATTGGGATTTGTCTCTCTGCGATCTGTCTCTCGCAGTGAACCGTTCATGGTTCGGGGATCGATCGGGATATGCGGAGAGGACCCCTGCCCGGGTCTCTCCGCCCCGTAGTTTCAAATGATCAGGCGTGTTCCGCTTCGAATTTCTTCAGGAACTCCACCAGAGCCTCCACGCCCTCTTTGGGCATGGCGTTGTAGATGGAAGCGCGCAGGCCGCCTACGGACTTGTGTCCCTTCAGGTTGTCGTAGCCCGCTGCCTTGGTGGCGGCGACCACTTCCGCGTCCAGATCCGGATCGCCGGTGACGAAGGGAACGTTCATCAGGCTGCGGGAGCCCGGCTCCACGGAGCCCTTGAACATCTTGGACTGATCCAGGAAGTCATACAGGACCTTGGCCTTGTCCTCGTTGCGCTTTGCCATCTCTTCCAGACCGCCGATGCTCTTGAGGTACTTGAACACCTTGCCGCAGCAGTAGATGTCCCAGCAGTTGGGCGTGTTGTACGCATCTTGGGATCCAGATCCTCGCGGATCAGGTCTTCCCGGATGATGACGATGGCCATGCCCGCCGGTCCGATGTTCTTCTGCACGCCGCCGTAGATCATGCCGTAGTCGGACACGTTGACGGGCTTGGACAGGAACATGGAGGACTGGTCGGATACCAGCACGTGGCCCTTGGTGTTGGGCAGTACCGGGAAGGTCAGGCCGTGGATGGTCTCGTTCTCGCAGATGTACACGTAGTCGGTGTCCTCGGGGATGTCCATGTCGGAGACGTCGGGAACGTAGCTGAAGTTCTTGTCGGCAGAGGATGCGCCGATGATGACTTCACCGTACTTCTTGGCTTCCGCAATGGCCTTCTTGGACCAGGCACCGGTCTCCACGTACACGGCCTTGCCGTTTTTCATCAGGTTCCAGGGGATGGCGGCAAACTGAAGGGTGGGCCTCTTCGGCGATCTTGGCAAAGACCTTGGAACGGTGGGACATCTCCATGACGCACATACCGCTGCCCTGGTAGTTCATCATCTCGTCGCGGATCTCCTCCAGAACGGGTTCCGGCATCATGGCCGGACCGGCGGAGAAGTTATATACACGATCGTATTTCATTGGTTTTACCTCACATTTCTAGCGTTTGGCTGTTTATTCCTCCGGTTTCTGCCAGCGCAGCACCGGGTGACGGGCGGCACCGACTTCGTCGGGACGTCCGATCTGTGCATGGTGGGGGGCCGCATGCATGGGCTCGGGATCGGTCTTGCCCAGCTCGTAGAGCTTGCGGAAGATCGCCGCGGCCTCATCCAGGGTCTCCTTGCTCTCCGTCTCCGTGGGCTCCAGCATCAGAGCTTCATGGACGATGAGCGGGAAGTACATTGTGGGCGGATGCATGCCGTAGTCGATGAGGGACTTGGCCACATCCAGTGCGCTCACGCCGGTCTCCTTCTTGTACTCGGACAGATCCAGTACGAATTCGTGCATGCAGGTGCGGTCAAAGGCCAGATCGAAGCTGCCCTGGATGGCCCGCATGAGGTAGTTGGCGTTGAGCACGGCGTTCTGGGACGCTTCGGGGATGCCCTCGCGGCCCAGGGTCAGAAGATAGGTCACCGCACGGACCGTTACCAGGAAGTTGCCGGCAAAGGACCGTACCTGGATCCTTCCCTCGCCGTCCATCACCACGGAACGGGGCAGGAACTCCTTGAGGAAGTCCTTGCATCCCACGGCGCCGGCACCGGGGCCGCCGCCTCCGTGCGGGGTGGCAAAGGTCTTATGCAGGTTCATATGGACACAGTCGAATCCCATGTCGCCGGGACGGACCACGCCCATGATGGCGTTGAGGTTGGCACCGTCGTAGTAGCACAGGCCGCCGGCCTCATGCACCAGACGGGTGATCTCCAGGATGTTGGGGTCGAAGATGCCCACGGTGTTGGGGTTGGTGAGCATGAGGCCCGCCGTATCCTCGCCGAGAGCGTTCTTCAGCGCTTCCAGATCCACGCAGCCGTCGGGAGCGGAGTCGATGTTCACGACTTCAAATCCGCACATGGCGGCGGTGGCGGGGTTGGTGCCGTGGGCGGAATCGGGAACGATGATCTTCGTGCGCTTCTTGTCGCCCCGGGCGTCGTGGTACTGCTTGATGAGCAGCACGCCGGTGAACTCACCGTGGGCGCCGGCGGCGGGCTGGAAGGTCATGTCGTCCATTCCGGACACTTCACACAGATATTTCTTTGCGGTCTCCAGCACTTCCCGGCAGCCTTCCGTGGCATAGTCGGGAGCCAGAGGATGCACGCCGGCGAAGCCCGGCAGTGCGGCCATATCCTCGTCGATGCGGGGATTGTATTTCATGGTGCAGGAACCCAGGGGGTAGAATCCGCAGTTGACGCCGTGAACACGGTCATTGAGCTCCGTGTAGTGACGGGCCACGTCCACTTCCGCCATCTCCGGCAGGGCCGGAGCGTCGGTACGGGCAAACCTGGCGGACAGTTCCACCGGTTCCACATCGCACTTGGGGAGGATGTCGCTGTGCCGGCCGGCAACGCTCTTTTCAAAGATCAGTTTCATTTTGCCAGCACCTCCTTCACAACGGATACCGCCCGGTCCAGTTCGCACTTGCTCACTTTCTCGGTGGCACACCACAGTACGCCCTCCTTCACGGGGAAGCCGCCCAGGATGCCGGCGTCTTCCAGTGCCTTGAGGACTTCGTCCTGTTTCGGCAGGGTGGTGACGAACTCATGGAAGTACTCTCCGGTGAACACCAGATCCACGCCTTCGATCTTCGTCAGTTCCTTTGCCAGGTAGTGGGCTTTCGCCATGCACTGGGAGGCGGCCTCCTTCAGGCCCTCCGGTCCCATGGTGGCCAGGTATACCCCGGCGGTGAGAGCACACAGTGCCTCGTTGGAGCAGATGTTGCTGCTGGCCTTCTCACGGCGGATGTGCTGTTCTCTGGCCTGCAGGGACAGCACGTAGCAGCGCTCGCCCTTGTCATCCACGGTCTCGCCCACGATGCGGCCGGGAAGCTTTCTCATGTTCTTGGCGGTGGTGGCCATGAAGCCCAGGTACGGTCCGCCGTATCCGATGGGCATGCCCAGAGGCTGGCCCTCGCCCACTGCCACGTCGGCGCCGCACTCCCGCGGGCTCTTCAGGATGCCCAGGGAGATGGGGTTGGCGCCCATGACGAACATGGCGCCGGCCTCATGGACCAGGCCTGCGATCTCTTCCACCTCTTCCAGCTGGCCGTAGAAGTTGGGCTGCTGGACGTAGAAGGAAGCGATGTCGGCTCCCAGCATCTCCTTGAGCGCCTCCAGATCCGTCCTGCCGTCCTTCACGGGGACGACGCGGAGCTCGTCACCGGTGCCGTAGCAGTAGGTGCGTACGGTGTTGATGGTGTCGGGATGGGAGGACGCGGAGATCAGGGTGACGCGGCGTTTCCGGTCACGGCACATGGCGGCGGCTTCCGCGGCGGCGCTGGCGCCGTCATACACGGAGGCGTTGGACACGTCCATGCCGGTGATCTCGCAGATCATGGTCTGATACTCGAAAATGGACTGCAGCACGCCCTGGCTCATCTCGGCCTGGTAGGGCGTGTACGCGGTAAGGAACTCCTCCTTGTTGGGGATGGACTTTACCACGGCGGGGATGTAGTGATCATAGGCACCGGCGCCCCGCAGCACCGTGGGGAACAGAACGTTTTTGGCGGCCATGGCGGACATCGCCTTGCCCACTTCCAGTTCGCTCATTCCCTCTGGGAGATCCAGCGGACGGTTCAGAAGGGCTTCGGCCGGCACGTCCTTGTACAGATCGGCATAATCCGCTGCACCGACGGCGGCCAGCATCTCTTTCCGCTGATCCCCGGTGGATGGTACATAACTCATAATGTTTCTCCCCTAAGGTCTCTTACTCTTCGGCAGCGCAGTGCTCCTCGTAGGCGGCGGCATCCATCAGATCCTCGGTGGCTTCGATGTTCTCCACCTTGATCATCCATGCGCCGTAGGGATCCTCGTTGATCTTCTCGGGAGCGTCCAGCAGCTCTTCGTTGATTTCGCATACCGTGCCGGTGACCGGGCTGAGCAGATCGCTGACGGCCTTGACGGATTCCACGTCGCCGAAAGCGTCGCCGGCGGTGACGGCGTCACCCACTTCGGGAAGGTTGATGAAGACGAGATCGCCCAGAGCGTCCTGTGCGAAGTCGGACACGCCGATGACAGCGACGTCGCCGTCCATGCGTACCCATTCGTGGTCGGTAGAATACTTCAGTTCTGCGGGAATGTTCATTTTGTTTTCCTCCTGTCAAAATATAAAAATTAGATATATAAAATATACTATATTTTTTCCGTGTTAAGTCCGTCTCCTCTTTCGTGCAATAAATCCGTAAACAGCAAAAAAGAGACAGAAAGACAGTGTCTTTCCGCCTCCGTCATTACCTGAGAGATTCCGGTGCGCACGATGCGCTGGGACCGTTGCCCCTTTGGTGTCCGGCCGTTTCGCCGTCCTTTCCGAAGTGTCGTCCGGATCCGATCTTTTTGCCTGAGAGTTTTCGCATTCCCCTTCGGCGCCCGTGAAGTGGGTCTCTCTCGGGTCCGTCATCCGACCTTTATGGATTTTTGCTAACTTTTTCGTGGTAAATTGTTGAAATAATCCAATTCTTTCCCCGATTAGCTTACCATTTTTAGACAATTTCATATTAACATCATGCCCTTCGGGAAGTCAACCCGAAGGGCATGTCTATTTTATGACAAAACGTCCAAATTTTCCTTATTTTTTCTTGCGGTTCACGGTGTGGATGGCCCGTCCGTCGGCGGCCAGCACCGCTTCCTTCACGGCCTCCGCCACGGTGGGATGGGCGTGGATGATGCGGTCCACGTCGTCCACGGTGGCTCCGGTGCCCACCAGCACGGCGCATTCGGAGATGATGTCCGTGGCCCGGGCTCCCAGCATGTGGATGCCCAGGATCTTCTTGGTGGCGCTGTCGATGACGGCCTTCACCATGCCGGTGCCGCCGTTGATGATGACGGCCTTGCCGTTTGCCATGAGGGAGAACTTGCCCACGCCCACGTCGTAGCCCTGCTCCACGGCGGCCGCTTCCGTCAGGCCCACGCCCGCCAGTTCCGGATCGGTGTAGACGCAGCTGGGGCAGGAGGTGCCGTCATAGGTCACGTCGCCGCCCATGGCGTTCTCCGCCGCCACTTCGCCCTGTGCCGAGGCGGTATGGGCCAGCATCACCTTTCCCAGACAGTCGCCGATGGCATAGACGCCTTCCACATTGGTCTCCATCTTATCGTTGACGAGGATGCGTCCCCGTTCGTTTTCGATGCCCGCGTTCTCCAGGCCCAGCCCGTCGATGCTGGGCGAGCGGCCGGAGGCCAGCAGGACCTTGTCGCAGACGATGGAGAAGTCCTTCTCCCCGGTCTTGCCGGACAGGACCACGCCGTCGTCGGAGTGTTCGAATGCGGTGACGTCGGCCTTGGGCAGGACGGTGACGCCCTTCCCCTTCAGCTGACGCTCCAGGCGGATGGTGAGATCCTCGTCCAGTCCCGGAAGGATGTGGCTTCTCCGGGGGGAGCACAGGATGGTCACTTCGCTGCCGAAGGCGTTGTACACGCTGGCAAGCTCCACGCCGATGACGCCGCCGCCGATGACCACGAGGCGTTTGGGAACTTCCGTCAGTTCCAGCGCGCCGGTGGAGTCCATGCAGGCGGGATCGGAAGCGTGCTCCGCCATGATGCCCCGGGGCAGCGAGGAGTGGGATCCCGCCGCGATGATGATCCTGTCCGCGGTGAGGGTCTGCTCCGTGCCGTCGGCGGCCGTGACCTTCACGGTCTTTCCGTCCACGAAGGAGCCGGCGCCTTCCACCACGGTGATCTTGTTGGATTTCACCAGGCTCTCCACGCCCTTGACCATCTGGGAGACCACGTTGACGCGGTTCTCCTGGATCTTGTTCCAGTCGAACTGAGGCTCCCCGGCCAGGATGCCGCTGGCTGCGGCGTTCTTCACGCTCTCCAGCACATCCGCCGCGTGGAGGAGGGATTTGGTGGGGATGCATCCCACGTTGAGGCAGGTGCCGCCCAGTCTCCGTTTTTCCACCAGAGTGACGGACGCGCCCAGCTGGGCTGCCTTGATGGCTGCCACGTATCCGCCGGGGCCGCCGCCGATGACGATTACCGAAATGTTTTCATTCATGTCTCTATACCTTCCTTTGTCTTCTCCCGGCGGCTGGTGCCGCCCTGTGGATTCTGCCCGGTTATGGAAAAAGAGGCCGGAGGGGGGTCCTCCGCCTCCGTCATGACCTGAGAGTTTCCGAATGCCCTTCGGGCCCCGCGTTTGCGCGGGGTCTCTCGGACCGGTCATCCGGCCCCTGTGGGGTACCGTTTTTTCCCGTTGCGGTACGACAGGATTGTATCACCCGGCGGAACGGAAAGTCAACCGGAGCGGCCGGTTTTGCGCAGAGAGATACCGGCTCCCCGGGCCTTCCTGTTCCGGGGATCCGGAAAGAAATGACCTTTCCATAACAGAAGACCGTGAGCCGGGAGAGCTAGCTCCCCGCTCACGGTCTTTTCATGCATTCGTTCATGATTCGTGCCAGGCCACGCAGCACCGGGCCCATTCCGTCACGGTGTCCCGGCTGTCCGCGGCCTTCGAGCCCTGGACGGCCAGTCCCTTGCCCACGGTGGCCTTCCGGCAGACCTTCTTCAGGGTCCTGGCCGAAGAACCCAGTCCGCTGCCCTCGTGGGTCATGACGGGAAACAGGGTCTTGCCCGCCAGATCCAGCCGCTCCAGCTGGCTGAGCACGGCCATGGGGAAGGTGCCCCACCAGCAGGGTCCGCACACGAAGATGTTGTCGTATTCTTCCGCGCCGGCAAGATATTCCTTCAGTTCCGGACGGGCGCCGGCTTTCTGCTCTTTCATGGCCGCTTCCGTGCATGCTTTATACTCCGCGGGATAGTCCTGCACCGTCTCGATGCGGAACAGGTCTCCTCCCACGGCATCCCGGATGAACTCCGCCACATACTGGGTGTTGCCCTTCTCCAGATTCCGGAGGGTGCCGCCCTCCCAGTAGTTCTCTCCCTCCCGGGAGTAATAGAGGATCAGATTTTTCGACATGGTTTAAGGCTCCTTTCCTTCCCCTTCCGCGTCCTGGAAGAACTCCTCCAGACACGCGTTCACCCGGCGGTACCTCCGCACTACCATGATGAGGATGCTGTACACATAGATCACCGTCACGGCGATGCTGAGATAGCCGTTGCGGTAGGTGGCGGCCATGAGGGCCGCGAAGACCAGTCCCATGAGGGCCTGGACGAGAAAGAACTTCGTCCCCGCCCGGTACCCGAACTTGGCATAGAAGCCCAGCAGGAACAGGAACAGATAGAACAGGAGGAAGGAGATCACGAGAAAGGCGTTCTTCGCCACCGTATCCACCTCCGGCTCCCGCATGAATTCCAGGGCGATGGTGATGTTGATCAGCGCGATGATGAGGCCGATGTGGATCATGGGTGATGTTGATCAGCGCGATGATGAGGCCGATGTGGATCATGATGTACCACATCTCCAGATGGTCCCGCTCCCGGTCGATGACCCTGTCGTAGAGCAGCCCGTAGGTGAGGAACATCCCCGCCACGATGAGGAAGGCCATCAGGGAGAGATACACGCTGCTGAAGCTGAGGGCGCCGGAGAAATAGGCGCCGAGGCTGACGATGGTCTCACCGAAGGTGAACACCACGAAGAGCATCACCCGTTCCGTCAGGTGCTCGGAATTGACGGGCACCAGGGAGTCCACCCGCTCGGCGAACACCGCCATGATAAAGCCGAAGACCAGGGACACCCAGGAGAAGGCCATGCCCGTGGCATAGAACAGGGGGATGGACAGCAGGACGATGGCCGCCTGGATCAGCAGCATCCTTCCCCGGTATTTCAGATGCCGGGCCGTCCAGGGCGCCGCCGCGTCCACATGCCGCAGCTGACGGAAATACTGCACCGCCAGATTCAGCAGGATCAGAGCCCAGGCCGCGTTGTACTGGGGATACATGCTCATATCCGTGCCCCGGATCCCTTCCGCCAGGTAGTACAGCAGATACATGTTGATGAACAGCCCGATGTAGTCCGCCGCGGAATTGGAGCCGTAGCGGTTGATGTACAGGGTACTGAAGTACCAGATCTGCAGGATCACCAGG
>CADCMP010000074.1 GCA_902802565.1 Oscillospiraceae bacterium | reverse complement strand
GTGTATCGCATCGGAACCGGATACCATTGACCCGGCTCTGAACTCCGCGGTGGACGGTGCCACACTGATCGTTCATCTGTTCTCCGGTCTGGCCGGATACGCTCAGGACAGCAAGGGCGGCGTAGAGGTCGTTGCCGATGCTGCCAAGGAGCTTCCGGAAGGCAAAGAGAACGAGGACGGCACTGTGACCTACACCTACGAGCTTCGTGACGACCTCACCTGGTCCGATGGCGAGCCCGTAACTGCCGACGATTTCGTGTTCGCATGGAACCGTGCCGCAGGTCCGGAACTGGCTGCCGACTACAACTACATGTTCGAAGTCGTCGACGGCTACGACGAGATGTGGGAAGCCGACGCCAACGATGAACTGGTCAATCCCGATGCCAAGCTGAACGTGAAGGCTGTGGACGACCAGACTCTGGAAGTCACCCTGAAGAACGCAGTTCCCTACTGGAACGAGCTGCTGGCATTCCCCGCCTACATGCCCGTTCGTGAGGATGTTGTGGAAGACGAAGGCTGGGCCACCGATCCCGAGACCTACATCTGCAACGGTCCCTACACCATGAAGTCCTGGAAACACAACTCCCTCATCACCCTGGTGAAGAATGAGGACTGGTATGATGCCGACGACGTCACCATGAACGAACTGAACTTCTACCTGTCCGACGACGCCAACAACATGCTCACCAACTTCCAGAACGGCGACTGGCAGCTCATCGACGATGTGCCCACCAACGAGATCGCCACTCTGAAGGAAGAGTATCCCGATGAGTTCCAGATCGAGGGCCAGCTGGGTACCTACTATCTGTGCTGGAACATCAACGCCAACATCCTGCCGAAGGATTCCAAGCTCACCGGCGTGGAAGCCGAGAAGGCACAGGAAGAGATCCGTAACGCCATCAGCCTGCTTCTGGACCGCAACTACATTGTGGAAGACGTGGCACAGGGCGGTCAGGTTCCCGCCTCCTCCTTCGTGGCAATGGGCCTGACCGATTACGACGGCAGCGAGTTCTATGAGAACGCCGGCGACAGCAAGGATTACACCGGTTACTACGATGTCTCCGCCGACGCACTGGAGGACAACTTCGATGCTGCTGTTGAGACGCTGAAGAAATACTACGAGTTCGACGAAGAGTCCGGAAAGTTCACCAACTTCCCGTCCATCACCTATCTGTACAACACCAACGAAGGCCACAAGGCCATCGCCGAGTATGTTCAGAGCGCATTCGACAGCGTGGGCATCACCATGAATCTGGAGAACGAGGAATGGAACTCCTTCCTGAACACCCGTAAGGACGGCAACTTCACCATCGCACGTAACGGATGGCTGGGCGACTTCAACGATCCCATCTCCTTCCTGGATATGTGGACCACCGGCTCCGGCAACAACGACATCCAGTACGGCAAGGGCGACAGTGCCAATCTGAAGATGTACAATCTGGACCTCACCGATCTGGGCTACGAGGACATCAAGGTCGAGAACGGCACCTGGAAAGAGACCTATGACGTGCTGATCTCCACCATCAAGACCTGCACCGACGACGAGGCCCGCTACAAGATGATGCACATGGCAGAAGACATGCTCATGGAGACCGGCTGCATCATTCCGGTGTACTACTACACCGATCTGTTCATGCTGGACAAGAATGTGGAAGGCTACTTCTCCACTCCGCTGGGCTTCAAGTACTTCCTGCACTGCACCTATGCTGAGTAATCCGGTTTCGGAAACAGATTAGGAAAAAATCGACTGAAAAGTCAGGGGCACTGCCAGATCGGCAGCGCCCCGTTTTTATTATACATTTTATTCCGTTTCTTCCGGTTCCTGTTTCTCGGAGTAGTGGGTCACCCGGTACATCCTCTTCGTCAGCGCTTCCATGGTCCCGTTCTCCAGCGCGTCCGCCAGCGTTCCCGGCAGCACCCGTTCCGTACGGATGATCCACGTGATCATGGCGAGGACTTCCTCCAGCACCATCTTCTCCGGATCCTTTCCCCGGAGGACCGGATACCGGTCATCGTAATCCTCCACCGCCAGACGGAGATCCTCAAATTCCTCCAGCCACCGGAGCACCTCCTCCGGATAGTCCGGTGCCCGTTCCTTCATCTCCCCGTCCCCGGAGTAATCCAGTTCCGACCAGGAGACCGCTGTCGTCAGAAGGGGCTTCATGGTCCGGGCATTCCACCGGCGGTCGTCTTTCTCTTTCCATTTATCATACCGTTTCTCATCCCAGCCGATGACGAACTCGTCCAGGATCTCCCGAAGAAAGCTCATGGTCCCCCTCCTTTTCCTTTGTTTGGATATGGCTATTATATCATGGACTTCCCCCTTGGGGGATTTTTTCTTTTTTGAACGGAAAATCTAATTGTGAATTCTCTGAATCCCTCATTGATTTTCCACCCCGGAAGCCGTACAATATCTCTGTTGTTTGACATAATAGAAAAATTTGAGGTTAACGCTATGGGACTGTTCGTATCCGCACAGGATCAGAAAGCAAAAAAGGCATTCCAGGCCATCGCCCCGTCCCGCACATCCGTGTGGATGCCCGGGGGCGTCTCCCAGGCCCGGCAGCTTATCCGGGCACTGACGGAAGTGCTGGAGTGGGATCCCGACTCCACCGAGACGGAGGACATGGGACACCTCCTCACTCTGTTCATGGAGACCTGCGAAGCGCTGCAGAGCTGCACTTCCCCCTTTGAGATCAAAAAACGCCTGCAGGCCGTCCCCATGCTGGAGGAAGCGCCGCTGTACGGATTTCTGGCGGTCTGTCAGGAGTTCTATAAAGACTCCGCCGCCAGCTGGAAGGACGAGGAGACCCGTCAGAACGTCTCGGAGGCGCAGCAGGAACTGGAGGACGAGGATGGCTGGATCCGGTACAACTCGGAAAAGGCCAACGCCCACTTCCGCTCCGATGAGACCGGCCTCAATGTCCACATGCCCATCTACACCATCGGCACCCAGGGAGAGCAGAACTATCTCAACACCCTGGAGACCGCCGACGGGCGGAAACTGAACTGGGAGCGCATCAACTCCTACGTGGTGGATCCCAAAGGCGGATCCGTGGATGAGTTCATTGCGATCCTGGATTCCGGCGAGGAATACGGCCGGATCTTCCTGAACATCTACTGTGACCGCACCTCCGTGGTGGTCCCCAAGGGATACCGCATCAATCTGTCCTGAATGACCGAAATACCAGAAGACCCGGAAAGACGATGTCTTTCCGGGTCGTTTTTTTCATGTTGTTCAGTCCGCCGCGTAGGCGCTGTGGGAGATGGCGAGATTCTGGAAGATGTACAGATGGGACAGTTCATAGTACGGAAGCGGGATGTCCGTCTCCGAGTGTAGCCGGTTGTAGTGCATATCGAACTGTTCCAGCTTCTTGCCGTAGGTATACAGGACGGAGAAGGCGTGGCCTGCGTCCATGTTCCGGATGATCTCCTCTCCCTGGTAGAACAGCGAGTAGGTGTTGTAGTAGGGCACCAGGTTCATATGGAGAAATTCCTGGCTGCCGATGGAATAGTACCGGGGCGACAGATGCTGGCCCAGCACCACCTTTGCCGCCGGCACGGAGCTCTCCTGTGCCGTGCGGAGAATCTCTCCGGCGATGTCCCCGTCCACCGGGGTATCGTAAATGGCCTTGCTGAGGATGTAGGTATAGGCGGATGCCAGATCCTTGTCCTCCGTCTCTGCGATCTTGCTGAATCGTCCCCTCCGGATCTTTCCCACCTCGTAGTGGTCGGAGATCTGACGCATCTGGATGTAGTTTTCCGCGTGGGTAATGGTGGCCGTGTCCAGCACATCCACCCGGCTTTTAAAGACATAAACGCCGTGTCCGTCCTGGCTCAGCAAACTCTCCACCTGTTCGTTCAACAAAGATCACCTCGGTTCTATTGCTCGTGTGAAATATTGTACCATGGACCGGTATCATTTGCCAAACATTTCTGCCCGTCCTCACAATAATTCAGAAGCTTTTGTGAAAAAACAGCTCCCGGAAACTCACTCCGGAAGCTGCGGTTCTTCTTTCGCTCTCTGGTACACCCGGAGAAACAGTCCTCCGGAGAGCAGGGCACAGATCCACTCGTTGATCCAGAAGGCATGCCAGACTCCCGTTGCCCCGTAGGTCCGGCTGAGAATGTAGGCCGCCGGGATGATCACGATCATGAACCGGAGCATGCATACCACAAGAGACGCAGGTCCCCGGCCCATGCCCTCCAGCGCGCCGCTCACCGTGACGGGAACGGAGGAGATGAGAAAGCCCAGACTGATGATCCGCAGCGCTTCGGCGCCGGTACGGATGGTCCCGGGGTGGGTGGTAAACATCCCCATCAGCTCTCTCGGGAACGCCAGACAGATGATCATTCCCACCGCCATGACGGAAGCGGACATCCACAGTGCGGTCCTGGTGATCCCCGCCACCCGGTCCATCTCCCGGGCACCGTAGTTGTATCCCACCAGGGGCCGGATGCCCTGCACGATGCCGTTGGCAGTAAGGTAGATGAAGGTCTGAAGCTTGTAGTAGACCCCGAGGATGAAGACACTGGTCTCGCCGTAGGCGGCAAGGATGCCGTTTAAAGCCGTGATGAGGACGGAAGGCAGTCCCTGATTCAGCGTCGCCGGGATCCCCACGGAATAGAGGCGCCCCGCCAGGTGCCGTCCCTGCCAGCCCTCCTTCAGGTCGAGATGGAGCCCCATCCGTCCCCGGGCATACACCGCAAGGTAGATCACCAGCGCCACCGCCTGGCCGATGTCCGTGGCAATGGCGGCACCGTCGATGCCCATAGCCGGGAAACCGAGATAGCCGAAGATGAGGATGGGATCGAGAATGATATTGGTGATGCACCCCGCCATCATGCTGTACATGGACACCTTCATCCGGCCGGTGGCCTGAAACAGCTTCTCATACACCAGCTGAACGGACACGATGACGGAGGCGGAGAAGACGATCAGAGAATATCTTCCGCCGTAATAGAGGATCTGCTCGTTGTGGGTATACAGACGAAGGAACGCCGGAATGACGGCAAGGCAGATCCCGGTGAGAAGAACGCCGTGGAGGATGCCCAGCAGGATCCCCAGAGACCCCGCCTGGGTAGCTTTCTTCTCCTCCTGTGCTCCCAGATAGAAGGCCACCGCCGCATTGACGCCGACGCCGAAGCCGATGCTCACCGCGCCGATGATATTCTGTATGGGAAACACCAGGGAGAGGGCCGTCATGGCATCCTCGCTGATCTTCGCCACAAAATAGCTGTCTATGATGTTGTACAGGGCGTTGACCAGCATGGACAGCACCATGGGCAGTGACATGGTCAGCACCAATGGCACGATGGGCCGCTCCTTCATGAATGTCTGATTCACTTCGGTCCTCCGGAAAAAACAAAAAGCCACGCAGCAAACGCTGCGTGGCGAAAAAAGAATGCTCTTTAAAAGTCCACGGTTCTCCGTGAAAAACGGAGTTTTGACGTGGCATATGTTACCACAGACTCCGGCTCATTGCAAGGACCTCTCAGGAGAGGATGATCCGGGGGCTGTTGTCCAGTTTGTCCAGCTTGTCCTTCACTTCCTCATCTCCGGTGAGATTGTACAGGATGGTGTAGAAGTACTGCTGTCCCTCTCGGTTCCCCTGCTCCTCGTAGAACTGGCCGTAGCCGTAGGCCAGGGACACCACTTCCGGAGCGGCTCCCGCCGGGAACCCGTACTTCTCCCCGTACTGCTGGAGAGCTTCAAAGGTGGGCTCCTTCACATCCCGGCCGCCGGTCTCCTGAATGAAGTACAGCAGCTGTTTTCCCTGCTTGTTCTCCGAATCGAAGTTCAGGCTCATGGTGATGCAGGCCAGTGCCTCGTTGTACCGTCCCTTCTCCAGGAAATAGTATCCCAGATTCCGGTACAGGCGGGCGATGTCCTGAGGGATGTAGGTGAAGTGGAAGGTCTCCAGATTGATCTGGAAGAACTCCTCCAGATCCCCTTTCTGCTTGAGCAGTTCCATATATTCAAAATAGTTCTTGGCATGAGTGGGTGCCCAGCGGATGGCCTGTTTCACCGCGGCCTCCGCTTCCTCGTACCGTTCCAGCTCGAACAGAGCGCTGGCATACTGAAGATACACCTCACTCACCGGTTCATAGGTGTTCTTCACATCCTTGGACACCGGAAACAGTTCGTGATACAGCACGTCCTCAAAGGGTTCCACGAAGGAGTGCATCTCCCAGGTCTCCCCGTCCTGATACTCCTCCAGTGCCTCGATCCGGTCGATGGCCTTTTTCAGTTCTTCCGCCGCCTGGTCGGGGTGGTCTCTTCTCATCATGCCATGGGCTTTCTCCAGCACATTGAGAAGCTTCCGTTCCTTTCGGGTCTCCTGTTCCATATTCGGCATCCCCCTTTTTCTTGATACTGCACCACTGTACCACGAAATCCGGGAAAAGGAAACCGCCGAGGGCAAAAAGATCTCCCTGCGGGCAGGAAGCCCGCAGGGAGAAAAAGTCCGGTCTGCCGGTATGGATCGGTCCGGTCAGCCTGCCAGTTTGGCACCCAAAGCTCTGCACTTGTCCAGAGCCTCGTCGTCCGGTGCATTCTCGCAGATGACACTGTCGGCCGCCAGGGCAACGCCCTTGCCTTTGCACTGGGCTTCCCAGTTGGCCATCCATTCACCGCCGCCCCAGCCGTAGGAGCCGAAGAGCGCAACTTTCTTTCCCGCCAGT
>CADCMP010000073.1 GCA_902802565.1 Oscillospiraceae bacterium | reverse complement strand
TCCGGCACCACCTGGGTGGAAGGCACCGGAAGTGAGCGGATCACCGGCAGTGTCCCGTCCTTCCCGCTGGATGACACCTGGCATCCCAACGACGGTATGGTAAACGTGGTCTCCGGACGGTATCCCTTCCATTTTGAAGGGAACACCAAGGTGGAAGATCCCCATACCGACTACACCGCCGGCCGCTCCGTATCCCGCGGCATCTGGAACGTGTTCCCGGTGGAAAATCTGGACCACATCGATATCGTGGGAGGCATCATCAGCCATATCCCCATAGTCCATGACCTGTACCACAGCATCATGGATGCCATCGCCTCCACCTCTTCCGGCGGATCCGCTCCGGCACCGGCGCCCGCTCCCTCCCGTCACGAGGGATGCCCCAGCGCCAACATGACGGACGTTCCGGAGAGCGCCTGGTTCCATACCTTTGTGGACTATGTGCTGGAACACGGCCTTATGAACGGCACCTCCGGCACCACCTTCTCCCCCAACGGCACGGTGACCCGGGCCATGGTGGTACAGACCCTGTATGCCATGGACGGCAAACCCGCCACCGGAGCATCGGCCCCCTTTAAGGATGTCACCTCGGACAAGTATTACGCGGCCGCCGTGGCCTGGGCACAGTCTCACGGAGTAGTGTCCGGTTTCGATGACGGGACCTTCCGCCCCGATGTCGCCATCACCCGGCAGCAGCTGGTGACCATCCTCTATGCCTATGCCGGCTACCGGGGGGCCAATACCGCTTCCCGAGCGTCGCTGGACGGCTTTGCGGATGCCTCCGCCGTGGAAGGCTATGCTGTGGAACCCACCCGGTGGGCACTGGCCGCCGGCCTCATTCAGGGCCGCAGCACCGACACCGGCACCCGGATCTGTCCCAACGACACCGCTCTGCGCGCCGAGCTGGCAGTCATGCTGAAGAATCTCCAGGAAAAGATCCTGTGATCCCGATATAGCAGAAAAGATCTCCCGGAAACGTGATGTTTCCGGGAGATCTTCTTATTGTCTGTTCGTTCGGATCAGTCGGAGTCCAGTGAGTACCGGCTGCGGTATTCCCTGGCCAGTCCCAGGGAGAGATCCTTCTCCAGCAGGTCGATCTTCCGCTGGTAGTCATGCACCCCGTAGATCCCTTCCGCCAGTTCCAGGATCATATAGGCCAGTTTCCTGCAGCGGTCCACCGTGCTTTCATAGTTGCCCAGGATCTCATTGAAACTGATGCCCTGCTCCAGCGTACAGGTCCCGTCCTGCAGACGGCGGTTGTGATGCTGGCGCATCTCCTCGCACAGGTCGTCCACCACACCGGACAGCACCACGATCTTCCGGGTGACGATCGGCTCCTTCGTTTCAAAGATGGTACGGGTCATGTCCACCGCCTGATTGACGGCGGACTGTGCCACCGCCAGTTCCCGATGGGCCCGGTCGGAGAAGTTCATTCCCTTCTCGTCCAGTTCCCTCAGGGTATGGGCCATGTTCATGGAATAGTCGGAGATCCGTTCGAAATCCGAGATGGCGTGAAGCATCAGGGACGCTTCCTCGTCCTCCTCATCATTGAGCTCATGACGGATGATCTGCATCAGATAGTTGCCCAGCGCGTCCTCATAGGCATCGCAGTCATCCTCCATCTTTGCCATTTTCTCAAACAGCTCCTCGGAATAGCCCTGCAGCATCTGTCCCACGTCCCGGATCCCTTCCGCTGCCACTTCAGACATACTGAGGGCAACATTCTGGACCTGGGTCAGTGCCAGGGTGGGATATTTGAGGAACCGGTCTTCCAGCAGAGCCAGTGCGGGAAGCGGTTCTTCCTTCACTTCCGGCGATCGGACAATGATCCGGGTGATCCGCACCAGCGCGGGGACCAGCGGCATCAGTACGATGACGGTAAAGAGACGGAATATGGTGTTTACCAGGGCGATGCTCACCGGATTCATGAGGGAATCGGCGAATGCCAGATGGTGGATGCCATTGACGATATAGAACAACGCCATGCACAGTGCGGCGCCGCAGATATCCATGATAAGATGCATGAGCGCGGCACGTACCTCGTTTGCCCCGCTGCCCAGCACGCTGAGGAGCACAGGGACCGCCCCGCCTACCGCGATGCCCATCATGATGGGAAAGGCGGAGGAGAAGGTCATGACCCCGGTCATGCTCAGTGCCTGCACGATGCCCACCGCGGCCGCCGAGGACTGGATAACGGCGGTGAATACAAGTCCCACCGCAAAGCCCAGCAGCGGATTGGAGAAGTTCGTCATGAGGTTCAGGAAAGACTCATTGTGCTGCAGCGGCTCCACCGCGGCGCTCATGGCGGTCATCCCGGTCATGAGGATGACGAAGCCCAGCAGGAGATTTCCCACGTTATTCTCTTTTACGCCCTTGCGGAATTTCCGCAGAAAGATGCCCGCGACGGCAACGAGGGCCGTCAGATTCGCCACGGACAGGACATCCGTCAGCCTTCCGGCGGTACCGATGGAGGTCAGACTGACGATCCAGCCGGTGACACTGCTTCCCAGGATGGAGCCCAGGATCATGTACGCCGCCTGCCCCAGTTCCATCATGCCGGAGTTCAGGAAACCGATGGCGATGATACTGGTGGCCGTGGAGGACTGGACGATGGCGCTGAACACGGCTCCGATGAGCACGCTCTTGAATGGGCTGCCGATGAGCCGGGCCAGGATCGCCTCGAATTTTCCGCCGGCGATCTTATTAAGTCCGTCGCCCAGAAGGGTCACGCCGTAGAGGAACAGCGCCAGCCCGCACAGCAGGGCCAGCACCATGGTGACACTCATATTGATACACCTGCCTGTTATAAAGAAATGCAAACGGATGACGGGAACCGTCCGTTCCGGCCATCCATATTACTGTTTTTTCCAATTTTTATCATATCATATCCCGCACCGGGATATCATTATCGGAATTGACAAATCTTTCCTATGAAACGATACATCCTTCATAAAGCTCAACGGAGTGTGAAAACACGGCGTACCCGTTCCCCGGGCATGCCGTGTTGCTTCATTTTATTTCTGTGCGGGGCGGTGTTCCATCCCCCAGTCGCACAGCTTGTCCAGCACTTCCATGAGAGACTGACCCCGCTCCGTCAGGGTGTATTCCACCCGGGGCGGCACTTCCGGATACATTTTCCGGTGGATGAGCCCGTCGGATTCCAGCTCCTTCAGATTCTGGCTCAGGGTCTTGTCCGCCACCTTCCCCAGATACCGCCGCATCTCATTGAACCGCACCGGCTCATACTCCATCAGGCAGTACAGGATCACCGGTTTGTACTTGCCGGAGATGAGGGACAGCGTATAGCTGTAGCCGGTCTGGCTGAAATCCGCTTCGGCGATCTTCTTCCGCTCCATACTTTCCTCCATGTAAGTACCTAACTTAAATGTTGGTACTTGATATTTTTTCGTCCCATGATATCATGAAGCCGTCAAAAATACAAGAGGAGAGACTGACCCATGGCAAAGAAGATCGTGATCTTAACCGGCAGTCCGAGGAAAAACGGCAATACTGCTGCCCTCACTACCGCATTCAAAAAAGGAGCGGAGGAAGCCGGACACACCGTCACGGAGTTTTTTCTGAACGGTATGGACATCCAGGGATGTCTCGGCTGCTGGCAGGGCGGCAAGGACCCGGAGCATCCCTGCGTGCAGACCGATGACATGCTGAAGATATATCCGTCCTACCGCGAGGCAGACGTCGTCGTCCTGGCCTCCCCCCTGTACTACTGGTTCATCTCCGGCCAGCTGAAGACGGCCTTTGACCGCCTCTTCGCCATTGCCGAATGCGATCCCAATGTTCGCAACCCCATCAAGGATTCCGTCCTCATCATGGCGGCGGAAGGCACCGGATTTGAGGAGAGCGTTCACTGGTATGACCATCTGGAACAGCACATGGGCTGGAAGAGCCTGGGCAAGGTGCTGTGCGGACACGTGACCCAGCCGGGAGATATTAAGGAAAAACCGGAACTGAAACAGGCCTACGACCTGGGCCGTTCCATCGTGTGAAAAGGAGAAAAGCATGAATAATTTCAAAGATTTCGGTGTACAGCCCTATCTGTTCCCCATGCCCACCTATATGATCGCCACCTACAATGAGGACGACACCGTGGACGCCATGGCCATGGCCTGGGGCGGCATCTGCGCGGAGAACATGGTGGCTCTCAATCTGGAAGAGGACCATAAGACCGTGGACAACCTGAAAGCCAGAGGAGCCTTCACCCTGTCCGTTCCCAGTGTGGATACCCTGGTGGAATGCGACTACATGGGCACGGCCAGCGCCAAGCAGCACGGGGACAAGTTCCAGCGCACCGGACTGCACGCGGAAAAGAGCAGTCGGGTGGACGCACCCGTGGTACTGGAGTGGCCCCTCACCCTGGAATGCAAAGTGGCGGAGATCCAGGAACAGCCCTACGGCATCCGTGTCCTGGGCGAGATCGTGAACGTCCTGGCGGACGAGAAGATCCTGGATGAGGAAGGAACGATCGACAGCAAGAAGATCCGGCCCTTCCTCTTCGATCAGGTGAAATTCGACTACTTCGAAGTGGGCGAGATCTGCGGAAAGGCCTGGCATTCCGGTGCTCCTCTCATCAAGAAATAAGTGAAAACGATACAGAAGGAAGATCCATCTTTGCAGATGGGTCTTTTTTTATGTCCTCCATGCCGGATCATTCGAATCAACCAATGAAGCCCGTTTGTTCAATTTTGTGTCATGCCTCCGGTTTTATCCATATCCTGATGCGGTGCGCCTTTCTATAATGGATTTATCGATGTCAGGAGAAAGGTTCACCGCGAGGCATCTGTCATTGCCGGCAGATCATGGTATAAGAAAAAAAGGAGACATCACTATGCATGTATTGATTTTAAGCAGCCGATGCACCGAGGAGCAGCGAAACGGTCTCACCGCCCTTCGCGGATATCTGGAGACCCACGGAGATCTCTGTGAGGCGCTGGACTGGTACTCTTTCCTGTCGGATTCGGTTTCCCGGATCAACGCCCGCTCCCGCAAGCTCGTCCGTCACCACATTCAGGAACTGCTCGCCGAAGGTTTTTCCACTCTGGGCAAGTCGGATGAAAAATCTCCGGAAAAGGGCGGTTTTCACAAACTGGTGGATATCTCCGCGAAAGAACTGGCCCGTTTCATCCAGGAAGGCGATTACGAGCTGGTCCTCTGTGCGGAGCCCGTCGCCTCCGCACTGCTGGAGCGGGCTTCGAAAGAAGCACCGTTTTCCGCCGTCACCGTGCTGATGGCAACGGAGGACCACCTGCAGCATCATATCGGGCTGGACCATGTCCTGCCGCCGGAGTCGGTGGCAAGCGACCAGGCGCTGGAGGAGACCCGTGCCGTACTGGAAACCCTCATTAAGGAAAAGCGTTCATCTTCGGTCAAAAACAGTGCTCCCACGGTTCAGAGCAGTCTGCGGCATCAGATCCTGAAAACGCCCAAAGCCGTGTATGAGGCCAGCGGGATCGTGGTAAACGGACGGCGGATCAAATCGCTTCTGTTCACCACGGATCTTGCCATCATACGCAACTGTGATGCCGACGCCATTTTTGCAGTCTACCCCTTTACACCTCAGCAGGCAATCAGTGAAGCGCTCATCAAGGCGGCTTATGTGCCTGTCTTCTGCGGTGTCGGCGGTGGGACCACCAAAGGGGTCCGGACCGTCGGTCTTGCCAAGGACGCGGAAGGTCAGGGCGCCATGGGTGTCGTTCTGAATGCCCCCATCTCCAACCACAACCTTCGCGCAGTGTCGGCGGCTGTAGACATTCCAGTGGTGATCACCGTGGTCAACGAAGATACCAGCATTGCCCACCGTCTGGAGTCGGGAGCCGCCATCATCAATGTGGCCGGAGGCATCGAGACCCCGACCATCGTACGAAAGATCCGGGCGAAATACCCGGACATCCCCATCATTGCCACCGGCGGAGGCAGTGACGAGAGCATCCGGGCGACCATCCTGGCGGGTGCCAACGCCATTACTATCACACCTCCCAGTTCCAAGGATCTGTTTCAGGTCATGATGAGCAAATATCGTGAGATGTAGAACAAAAGTATTGCCTCCGTCCGGCTGAATTAGCCGGACGGAGGCAATCTCATTTTGTCGATTTCGTCGGATCAGGAACCGCCGAGGTATTTCTGCACGGCGCTGCGGTTGGAGTCCAGATGCGGTACCAGCACATCCAGTTTCTCCTCCCCCTGCTCCTTCACTTCCTGCGTGTAGGAGCCGTCCACGGGAAGTCGGTATTTGTTGATCTGGGTGATGCCCCGGTGCCGCAGCACATACAGGTAGCCCAGCATCTGGGATTCCGTCAGATCGGTGACGAAATACTTCTTTGATACAAGGGCTTAAGTGTAGAGTAATAAACCTGGCGATCGTCGTGTGATCCGGCACTTTGGCTCCTCCTAGCAAAAACATATAATCTATGTTCTTATGACATGCCTTCTCCAGGTCTCTTGTGGATCGGATTCCATTCATGTATCCGTATAAGACGATCTTCAGAAGCTGTCTCGGTTTTGCCGTATTTCTCGGGATCCGTTCATACGTTCTGTACAGAGCCGAGAGTTTCATGTCCTCCACACATGCATCCAAAAGGCGTACCGGTTCATCTTCTGCTATTAGGTGCTCATTCGTAATTGGTAATGTGACTGATAGTAAGGAAATGATGAGCTTTGACACTCCCCATGGATAAATCCAGGGGATTCTTGGGTCAGCGACCAGCAGCTTTCAAAGTGAAAGTCTTATGCAGTCTCACCAAGCGTTCGGTTCG
>CADCMP010000072.1 GCA_902802565.1 Oscillospiraceae bacterium | reverse complement strand
TCCGCTATCCGATCTCCGGAAGATCTGGAAGATTTTGTGCAGGCACAGGCCCTGCCGGAGTGCAGTCTGGAAAACGGCATCCTCACGCTGCGCCTTCCTCCCTATTCCATGGACAGCGGAAAGAGCGATGCCTACACCTCCGCCGTGCTCACGGTGCTGCGGGACCGCCGGGCAGAGATCCGGGGCGTGATCCTGGATCTGAGGGACAACACCGGCGGCGACATGGGACCCATGGTGGCGGCGGTGTCTCCCCTGCTCCCGGACGGAACGGTGCTTCAGTTCGATCTTGCGGGATCGCGGCAGGACGTGACGCTGTCCGGCGGCGTGGTCGCCGGCGGCGGATCCCGGACGGAAGCGGAGGCACTGAAAAAGCTCGCCGTTCCCGTGGCGGTGCTCCAGAACGGGATGACCGCCAGCTCCGGAGAGGCGGTGCTGCTGTGCTTCAAGGGCATGGACCAGGTACGCTTCTTCGGCAGCGATACCGCGGGATACTGCAGCGTCAACAACGTACGGACCCTGTACGACGGGGCCCGGATCCAGCTGACCGTCGGCTCCGACGTGGACCGTACGGGCCGGATCTACTGTGAGGATCCCATCCCGCCGGACGTGGTCACGGACCGGCCGGCGGAGGATGCCGCGGCATGGATCCTGCAGAACAGCTGAAACGAACAGAAACGGAGAGATGGATATGAATCAAAAATGGAAACGGATACTGGAACTGGCGGCATTGTTTCTCTTCTGCGCTGCCACGTTCCTGATCGTGGAAGAACACTTCCTTCCCTGCGCGGTCTGCTTTGCCGCCGCAGCCGTGATGCTCGGCGTATCCCGGCGGATCCGAAAACCGGAGACAGACCAGCAGAAGCCGGAGACGGAACCATGAACGGAAAAGCACTTGTGGTCATCGATATTCAGAATGACATCACGAAACACTACCGGGACATCATCCACCGGCTCAATTCCGCCATCGACTGGGCGGAGGAGTCCGGTATGGAGGTCCTGTACATCAAACACAACAATCTGTCCGCCGGAACGCGCACGTTCAAGCCGGGCACCAAGGGAGAGGAGCTGGCGCCGGAACTGAAGGTCGTGTCGGACAAGGTCTTTGTCAAGACGAAGGCCAGCGCGCTGACCAGCGAATCCTTCTCGGATCATATCCGCACCAGCGGCATCACCGAGTTCTACCTCACCGGCGCCGACGCCACCGCCTGTGTGAAATCCACGAGCTACAACATGGTCCGGGCCGGGTACACGGTGCACGTCATCTCCGACTGCGTCACCAGCTATGACCTGAAAAAGCTCCCGGAGATGCTGGACTATTATGCATCCAAAGGCTGCGAGGTCAAAACACTGGAGGAGTACCGGAGACGATCAAACATTCAGGAGGAACCGTCATGAACGACACCATCGCATACTGCGGGCTGGACTGCGAGGGCTGTGACGCCCGCATCGCAACGGCAAACAACGACGACGCCCTGCGGGAGAAGGTGGCAAAGCTCTGGTCGGAGCTCAACGGCGTGCCCATCACACCGGACATGATCTTCTGCGACGGATGCCGGATGAACGGGCGGAAAACGCCCTACTGCGAATCCCTGTGTCCAATCCGTCAGTGCGCCCTGGAGAAAGGCGTCTCCACCTGCGGCGGCTGCGGAGAGATGCTCACCTGTGAGAAGGTGGGTATGATCCTTCAGAACAACGACGAGGCGCGGCAGCGTCTGGTAAACGCCGCGGGAAGCCGGAACCACCGGCCGTAACGGAAAAACATCCGGCCTTCGGGCCGATGAAATAATCACAAAGGAGAGTGCTTTTTGAAAAAGTACGGAACACTGGAGATTGCGGGCTGACCGGGAGGTCTGCCGGCAACGGAACAGTCCTCCCGCCATCAGGCAGTTGAGTCAGCAATTTTCAGGAGGTTAAACAATGAATCAACATGACATCACCATTCGACAGGAGAAGAAAGAGGACCACCGTGCCGTGGAGGAACTGGTGCGGGAGGCGTTCTGGAACGTCTACCGGCCGGGATGCTTCGAGCACTACGTGATCCACGTGCTCCGGGACGATCCGGCCTTTGTGAAGGAGCTGGACCTCGTCATGGAGCAGGACGGAAGGCTCATCGGGCAGAATATGTTCATGGAGACCGTGATCCGGGCCGATGACGGACGGGACATCCCCGTGCTCACCATGGGTCCCATCGGGATCCTTCCGGAGAAGAAACGCCGGGGCTACGGAAAGATGCTGCTGGACGAGTCTCTCCGGCGGGCAGCCGCACTGGGCTACGGAGCGGTGCTCTTCGAGGGCAACATCGCCTTCTACGGAAAGAGCGGTTTTGACTACGCCCGCCATTTCGGCATCCGCTATCACGATCTTCCGGAAGGCGCGGACGATTCCTTCTTTCTCTGCCGGGAGCTTATCGGCGGTTATCTTCACGGGATCACCGGTGTCTACCGGACGCCTGCGGGCTACTACGTGGACGCCGGGGACGTGGACAGGTTCGACCGGAGCTTTCCGCCCCGGGAGAAACAGAGGCTGCCGGGGCAGATCTTCTGAGATGAGATGGTGAACTGACAGCGGGAGCCGGCATTTCCCGCGGGAGATGCCGGCTCTTTCAGAACGAATGAGGAATAATAATGAGATATCATCAGATCATTACCCTGAAGGACGGCAGGACCTGTGTCCTTCGGAACGGAACAAAAGAAGACGGAGCCATCTGTCTGGAGATCTTCCGCCGCACACACGAGCAGACGGATTTCCTTCTCTCCTACCCGGATGAGATCACTTTTACTCCGGAGCAGCAGGAGGAATATCTGCAGAAAAAGGCGGAGGATCCGAAGGAGATCGAGATCCTGGCGGAAGTGGACGGCATGGTGGTCGGGATGGCCGGGATCGAAGCGGTGGCTCGTCACTGGAAGACCGATCCGAGAGCCTCCTTCGGCGTCAGCGTGGTCCGGGAGTTCTGGGGGCTCGGCATCGGCCGGGCTCTGACGGAGGCCTGCATCCGGTGCGCCCGGGAAGCGGGCTATTCCCAGCTGGAACTGGAAGTGGTGGCGGACAACGCAGCCGCCCTGGAGCTGTACCGCAGTGTCGGATTTACCCAGTACGGCAGGAATCCCCGGGGATTCCGTTCCCGGCACAGCGGCTGGCAGGAGCTGGTGCTCATGCGGCTGGAACTGGATGAATAAGGAGAACACCATGAAGATACTGGTACTCAACGGAAGTCCCAAGAGGGACGCCAGCGACACCATGCACATCACCCGGGCGTTTCTGGCCGGGATGCAGGATGCCGGGCCTCAGGACGTGCACACGGTGGATATCATCGACCGGCACATCGAATACTGCACCGGCTGCTTTTCCTGCATGCACAACGGAGGCACCTGCATCCACAGGGACGACATGGGCGCCCTGCTGGAGGAGGTCCTGGACAGCGATCTGCTGCTGTTCAGTTTCCCCCTGTACTGTTACGGGATGCCGGCGCCGCTGAAGGCTTTTCTGGACCGCACCCTTCCCCTGTCCTCCATGGCGATGCGGAAGGCGGGAGACCGGTACGAGCATGTGGAACAGGCGGATTTCAGTCACCTGAGATACCTGATGATCTGCGGCTGCGGATTTCCCAACAGCAGGAAGAACTTCGAGCCGGCGGTGATGCAGTTCAAACTGAGCTTCCCCGGAGATCACACGATCCTCACCATCCCCGAGAGCCCCATGTTCAATGCCCCGGAGGCGGCGGTCGTCACCGGGCCGAGGCTGGAACTGGTGGAACGGGCCGGGACGCAGTATGCCCTCACCGGCAGCATCGATGAGGCTCTGCTGGAGGAGATCGGGACTCCCATGATCCCGGAGGAACAGTACGCCGCCATCGTCAACGGCGGTGCGTGATGGGAAAACAGAAAGGACATTTTTACAAATATGAGTTTACTGGAAGCAAAAGAGATACGGAAAACCTATAAGACGCGTTTCGGCGGTGCCTCGGTGGAGGCATTAAAGGGTGTCAGCTTTACCGTGGAAAAGGGCGAATATGTTGCGATCATGGGAGAGTCCGGCAGCGGCAAGACCACCCTGCTGAACATCATCGCCGCACTGGACAGGCCGACGGAAGGCACGGTCGTCCTCGACGGTATGGAGCTGAGCTCGGTCCGGGATTCGGACCTGGCAAGATTCCGCCGGGACAACCTGGGATATGTGTTCCAGGACTTTAATCTGCTGGACACTTTTTCGCTGGAAGACAACATCTATCTCCCGCTGGTCCTTGCCGGAATGAAAGCGGAAGAAATGAAGAAACGGCTGGATGATCTGGCGGCACCTCTCGGGATCGGGGATCTTCTCAAAAAATATCCTTATGAAGTGTCCGGAGGGCAGAAGCAGAGAGCCGCCGTTGCAAGGGCCCTCATCACGGATCCCCGCATCATCCTGGCGGATGAGCCTACCGGTGCCCTTGACTCAAAGTCATCCGATGAGCTGCTTGACCTTTTCGCAGAGGTGAATCGGATGGGCCACACGATCCTGATGGTCACTCATTCCACCAGGGCTGCAAGCCGTGCGTCCCGGGTGATGTTCATAAGGGACGGCGTCGTATTCCATCAGATCTACCGGGGTGACGCCACCGATCAGCAGATGTATCAGAAGATCAGCGATGCCCTGACGCTCCTCGCACAGGACGGTGACGGACGATGAAGGCGGGCTTCTATCCACGGATGGCCGCAAACGGCATGCGGAAGAACGGAAGGCTCTATGCACCTTACCTTGTGACCTGCATCATGATGGTCGCCGTATACTATATCTTTCACTTCCTGGGGTATTCCGGGATCATGGACGGCATGCCGGGCGGCCACACCGCCACCGACATGATGCGGATGGGCACCTACATCATGACGCTCTTCGGACTTCTGTTCCTCTTCTATACACAGGCTGCGCTGATCCGGGGCAGAAAGAAGGAATTCGGGTTATACAGCATCCTGGGGATGAACCGGTTCAATCTGGGAAGGATCCTGTTCTTTGAGACGCTGTTCACATGGGCCGCCGCGACGGCCGGTGGGCTGATCGCCGGCATCGGACTTTCCAAGCTGGCGGAACTGGGTTTCACCAGGCTGATCGACGTTCCCGTACGATATACTTTCTCGGTCCCGATGCGTTCTGTGCTCATGACCGTTCTTACCTACAGCGCGATCTTTTTCCTGATCTGCCTCAACTCCATCCGGCAGGTCGGTTTTGCAAGCCCCATCGAGCTGGTGACTGCAGAGAAGGCCGGCGAGAAGCCGCCCAGATCAAACTGGGTCCTGGGCATTCTCGGCTTCGCTTCTCTCGGAGCGGGTTATTTTATCGCCCTCAGGATACAGCAGCCCATGTCGGCGCTGATGTGGTTTCTTGCCGCCGTGATACTGATCATGATCGGCACGTATCTGCTTCTCATCGCAGGATCCGTCATATTGTGCCGGATGCTGCAGAAAAACAAAAACTATTATTACCGGACGAATCATTTTGTGTCCGTATCCTCGATGATGTACCGCATGAAGCGAAACGGTGCGGGACTGGCGTCCATATGCATCCTTCTCACCATGATCCTTGTCATGATGTCGTCGACATCCTCCCTATACACCGGTGCGGAACAGTGCCTCGACACACGCTATCCCAATGAAGTGGGGGCGTTTGCCTGCAAGTACGGATATGATGAGAGTCTGGAGGATCTGGGAGAGAAGCTGGATGCGGACCTGAAGGCCGCCGCCATGGAACATGGTGCGAAGATCATCAACAACAAAACATTTTATGAATGGTCCGTCAGCGGCTATTTCGATGACAGCAAACTGGATATCGTTCTGAACTCGAAATCCAATCTGGCCTTTGTCAATTATGACCGGGTGGCACAGATCATATTTATTGATGTGGATGTCTATAACCGGGTGTTCGGCTATCACGAGACCGTGGCACCGGGTGAAGCGTTGGTGGGAACTGCGAAAAACATCGAGATCCGTGATGAGATCACCATCGGGGATGTGCCCTTCCGGGTCACAAAGCGGATCGATGACCGGGTCGGCGAGATCGATCCGGCCGCAAAGATCTCCGCATGTCCGGGAATCTACATGATCGTAAAGGATGTCAACGAGGTTGCGAAGAACTACATCCGGTATAAGGACTTTGACGGCGCACCGATGCTGGCGTGGTTCTGGGAATGCCGCTTTGATACCGGTCTTGCCCCCGACGAGCAGGCGGCGCTGGCAGACACGCTGAACACACGGATCAACGAGGAACTTCAGCCGCTGGACTTTGACAACTGTTACTGCGAAAGCCATGAGGCGGAACGAGGCGACTTCGTCAGCACATTCGGCGGACTGTTCTTCCTGGGGCTTCTGCTCAGCCTCATATTCCTGATATCCTGCGTGATCATCATGTATTACAAACAGATCTCGGAAGGATTCGAGGACCAGTCCAGATTCGACATCATGCAGAAGGTCGGCATGACGAAGGAAGACATCCGGCGAAGCGTCAACTCACAGATGCGGACGGTATTCCTCATCCCCATCCTCTTTGCCTGCCTGCATCTGGCGGTGGTACTGCCCATCGTGCAGAAACTGCTGATGCTGTTCGGGCTGTTCGACATCCCGCGCCTGATCCTCTGTTCCGTTGTCTGTGTGCTGATCTGCGGAATGGTCTATGCCGTCATATACAGGGCAACATCGAATGCATATTACAGGATCGTCTCTTGACACTCCCCATGGATAAATCCAGGGGATTCTTGGGTCAGCGACCAGCAGCTTTCAAAGTGAAAGTCTTACGCAGTCTCACCAAGCGTTCGGTTCGG
>CADCMP010000071.1 GCA_902802565.1 Oscillospiraceae bacterium | reverse complement strand
TTATACAAAGAAAAATATATCATAAAGAAATATCAGTGTAAACAATCCATGACGTCAAAACATGCAAAATCCATGGACAAATTCTTAACGCTCTTGATACTTTGTTGTCAATGCCATATGAATTACCAGTTATTGGTAATTATCATTCATTTTTTGAGCTGTGCGGAAAAATCGGTTCATTTTCCATCTGATCCAGTAGAATTCTTTAAGGAATTAGCGAATTTACGTCCTGTAGAGAACGAATTTCCCAATTGATGGATTATTTTTCTTCGTATGGTATAATGACACCAACAAATACCTCAAAGCGAGCGAGAAGGTGTGCGGATATGATCACCCAATGGGGCGAAAAACTGGAACAGGAAATGGTCCTGCAGGAGTATCCCCGTCCGCAGATGATGCGGGAAAGCTATCTGAATTTAAACGGGATATGGAGCTATGCCATTACCGAATCGGCCGATCCGCCGGCGGTATGGGATGGTGCGATCCTTGTCCCCTTTTCACCGGAATGTCCTCTTTCCGGTGTGGAGAAAACACTCTTCTCCAACCAGTATCTCTGGTATCAGCGGATGTTCCTTCTTCCGGAAGCTTTCAACAAAGGCAGGGTCCTTCTTCACTTCGGCGCAGTGGATCAGGAGGCCGTCGTCTATTTGAACCATCAGGAAGTCGGCCGTCATACCGGAGGCTATCTTCCCTTCTGCATTGACATCACGGAATATCTGACCGAACGCAATCTTCTGGAGGTCCGCGTTCAGGACAGCACCGATGAAGGATACCATACTCACGGCAAACAGCGGCACAAACGCGGCGGCATGTGGTACACTCCGCAGAGCGGCATCTGGCAGACCGTATGGATGGAAAGCGTCCCGGAGACATATATCAAACGTCTCATCATCACGCCGAAAGTTGACAAACAATGCGTGGAGATCGGTGCCGAGATCGTGGGAAAAACACGTCCGGTGGCTCATTTTCACGGGGCAGACTATCCGCTTCCCGCGCGTATCCCTGCGGAAGATCTTGCATTCTGGACACCGGAAAACCCGGAACTGTATTCCTTCACCGTGACCTGTGAGGAGGATACGGTCCTCAGTTACTTTGCTTACCGTTCCTTTTCCGTGGAGAAAGATGAGCACGGCGTTCCCCGTCTTTTCCTGAACGGAACACCTTATTTCCACAACGGTCTTCTGGATCAGGGCTACTGGCCGGACGGACTGTACACACCGCCTTCTGATGCCGCTATGGTATTTGATATCCAGACAGCCAAGGACATGGGGTTCAACATGCTGCGAAAGCATATGAAGATCGAACCGCTCCGCTGGTATTATCATTGCGACCGCATCGGCATGCTGGTATGGCAGGATGCTCCCTGCGGCGCAAACGTCTATAATCCGCTGGTCATTTCGGCCCCTCTGGTCACAGGAAAGCATCGTCAGGACAACGCCTACACTGCCTTCGGGCGGGAGAATAAAGCTGGTCGGGAGGAGTTCCGGCAGGAAGTCCGAGATATGGTCCGAACGCTATACAACTGCCCGTGTATCGCTATGTGGGTTCCCTTTAACGAGGGCTGGGGACAGTTCGATGCGGAGAAGGTCGTGGAGGATATCCTTAAGATCGACCGTTCCCGGCTGATCGACCACGCCTCTGGATGGCATGATCAGAAGATCGGTGACATCCAAAGCCTGCATGTTTACTTCCGAAAGTACCGATTCCGTCCCGACAAGCTGGGACGTGCAGTAGTCCTTTCCGAGTTCGGCGGATATAATCATCAGGTCTTCGATCATACCTTCAGCAAGAAGGATTTCGGATATAAGAAGCTGGAATCCCCGCTCCAGCTGGAGAATGCTCTGCAGGAGTTGTATGAAGATCAGATTGTGCCAGCCTGGGAGGACGGACTGTCCGCCGCCGTTTATACTCAGCTGACAGATGTGGAAGATGAACTCAACGGTCTCATCACCTACGACCGGAAAGTCGTAAAGATCCCGCCTGCCCGCATGGCAGCAATCGTCAAAGTCGAATAACGCTCTATCACCGCCATATTTGCCACTCCGAAGTCATTTCGGGGTGGCTTTTTCTACCTTGATTTGGTTAATTTGTTATGCTAAACTAATTAAGTTAGAAATGTATAACTCAAAGAAGGAATCAATACCATGAGCTTTGTTGAATTACAACAGGTCTCCCGCGCTTATGGCAACGGAGAGAAAACGTTTTACGCATTGGATCACATCGATCTGACCATGGAGAAAGGTGAGTTCGTCGTTGTGCTGGGTCCTTCCGGTGCCGGCAAGAGCACACTGCTGAATCTGCTGGGAGGAATGGACTCCCCAACCGGCGGCAGCATCCGGATCGGGGATCAGGACATCGCTGCCATGAGTGGAAAACAGCTGACAAAGTTTCGCGCCTCCAACGTGGGATTTGTGTTTCAGTTTTACAACATCATGCCTACCCTTACCGTGGAAGAAAACGTCGGCATCATTCGGGATGTGACGGAAACGGATTACGATGTCATGGATGTTCTGGCCAGTGTCGGTCTTCAGGAACACGCTGCCAAATTCCCCTCGGAACTGTCCGGTGGCGAGCAACAACGCGTCTCCATCGCCCGGGCCATAATGAAAAAACCCGATGTGCTGCTTTGTGATGAACCCACCGGAGCTCTGGACTCAAATACCGGCGTCGGTGTGCTGCAGTTGCTGCGGGATCAGACGAAGAACGGAACAACGGTAATCGTCGTAACGCACAATACTCTGATCGCAGAGATTGCGGACCGGGTGATCCGGTTGAAAAACGGAAAGGTTCGGTCGAATGAACTGAATCCGGCGCCGAAGGCCATTTCCGAGGTGAGCTGGTAATGGTGCTTCACAAAAAAATGGTGCGGGATATCCGCAGAAATATTCCCCAGTTCATTACGATTTTTCTGATGATCCTCATCGGTGTTATGGCCTACACGGGTATCGAATCCTATATGCTGGGCATGCGCGCCTCTGCAGACCGTTTTTATGAGAAATGCAACCTGCAGGATCTGGATGCCTATGGCGAGCTGGATCGCGATGATCTGGAGCAGATCCGAGGCATGGATCATGTATTGAACGCAGAAGGCAAATATACAGTCCTTGCCAACATTGAAGATTTTGACGGTCACAAGGCCGAATTGAATTTCATCTCCACCAACGACATCTGCCGCATCCATATTGTGGAAGGAGAACCTTATGGGGAGGACAAGACCGGTTTCTGGCTGGATTCTTTCTATGCGGAAAATGCCGGTATTGCCGTTGGAGACACACTGCATATCACCTATCAGGCACTGGACATTACGGCACCGGTCCTCGGACTGTGCAATGTTCCAGATCATGTGTATGACACAAAAGACGAGACCGAAATCTTCCCATCTCATACCGATTACGGATTTCTCTATCTCCCCTCTTCCATGATGACGGATGCATTCCTCTCTGAGGAAGGGATCACCCGTGATACTTACACCTCCATCATGGTGGATCTGGATTCCACAGAGAATGCCGATGCGCTTCGTTCCGCAATTCGGGACGAAGTCGCCAATGCCCAGATGGTCATGGACATCCATGACGAACCGTCGGAAGGTGGTTATCAGCGGGAGATCGAAGAAGGAGACTCCTATGTCGGTATCTTTTCCGGTCTGTTCATCTTCATAGCGCTTCTCAGTGTCATCACCACCATGACCCGCGTGGTTCACCGGGAACGGATGCAGATCGGCACTATGAAAGCGCTGGGGTATTCTACCAGAGCCATCACGTGGCACTATATCTCCTACGGATTGATCCTCAGCATCCTGGGCGGCATTTGCGGCCTGCTTTTGGGCTATTTCGGACTGGGGCATTTCTTCCTGGGGATGGAAATGGAATACTATGAAGTCCCTGGATGGTCCAATGCGATCAATCCCAGTTCCTATTTCATCTTTGTCCTATGCATCGTTCTGACCTGTGTTGCCAGCTATCTCACGTCGAGGAACCTGCTGCGCCAGCCTGCGGCAGAGCTTCTCCGGGTAGAACGGCCGAAGGTTCAGCAGAAAAGTCTCCGTTTCACCACCGGAGAGCGCTTCCGCTCGTATTCCTTTGCCACTCGCTGGAATCTTCGGGATATTCTACGAAACAAAGCACGTACTATCACAACGCTGGTTGGAATCGCCGGCTGTATGATCCTGATGGTCGCCGGTCTCGGAATGCGGGATTCCATTCATAACTATCTGAAGCTGGAACTGAATGACATCAACCACTATGAGTATCGGATGAACCTCTCTCCTTCCATCACAGTTCAAGAACTGATGAATCTGTTTGAAAACTATACGGATCATACCAGCATGTCCCTGAATATCGAAGTGGACGATCCAGATGAAGGAGCCATCGTAACCAATGCCTATGTGGATGATTCCAAAGGCAGTATTCAAATCCTGAATACCCGCAATAAGCCGATGAAGCTGTCCTCCTACGGAGTGTATGTAACAAGAAAATTCGCCAAGCTTCACGGATATCAGGTCGGTGATACCATTACCTGGCGGATCAACGGACTTGACGATGTATTCCAGTCGGAGATCATCGGGCTGAACCGGGATCCTCAAAACCAGAATATGACCATGACGCGGTATTATTACCAGCGGCTTGGCATCCCCTATTATCCGGATTCGGCATATACTGATGAGGATATCCAGGGACAGTCGATCCCCGGTGTATCCACGATCCAGAGCATTGACTCGGTCTCCGATGGCGTCAATGATATGCTGGCGACCATGAACTCCATGATCCTTCTGATCATATTCTTTGCGGCAGTTCTGGCTGTAGTAATCCTCTATAATATGGGAATCCTCTCTTTCTCTGAAAAGGATTATCAGTTTGCCACCCTGAAAGTACTGGGCTTTGCCGATTCCAAGATTGGACGGCTTTTCCGGCAGCAGAATCTGTGGATTACTGTAGTTGCGATCATTATCGGACTTCCTCTCGGCTATTTTGTTACAGACTTTATATTCCAGGAGGCCATCGGTGACGTCTATGACTTCGCAGCCCACATTACACTCCCGTCCTATCTCATTGCGGCAGCAGGAACCTTCCTCGTTTCCTATCTGGTAACTATCTTTTTGAATCGAAAGATCCGGGATATCGATATGGTCCAGAGTCTGAAATCCAATGAGTGATGATTCTCAACTGCAGAAGTGAATTTTGTGCTTCTGCAGTTTCTTTTTCAAAAAAATATTGACAGACATCATGTAAAGTGTTATCTTATGCCTATAGTTAGTCACTACTAACACAATAGAATGCACTGGCAACGGACAAACAACCTCCCTCTATTTTCGGCTGTCTTCCTTCACTCTTACCTTATTTCCCTTCAGCCGCCTCTCCCGTTGTCTGCATATAACCACTGATGAGATGTATCCAGCAGTCATGATACATCTCATCTTTTTTGTTTTCTCTGTGTATGGTATACTGTTTAAAAATTCGAAACCTCTTCATTTAGGAGTTGTACTCATGAGAAGAATCTTCACTGTTCTGTTGTCACTGAGCATGCTAGTGCTGATGTGTGCCTGCGGTCTCTCTCCGTCTTCCGGCGAAGATGGTGAGACTTCAGTCGTATCCACGGATCAGGGATATGTCAAGGCCGCTGTGATCTCTGCCTTCGGAGATATTTCTGATCAGGGATATAATCAGACGGTCTACGAAGTCTGCCGTGATTTCTGTGATGACAATCATATTGATTTCGCGTTTTATAAATCGGAGGAAAACTCCACGGAAGCACATCTTTCTGCTATCGCCGCTGCCGTATCGGAAGGGTGTAATCTCCTGATAATACCGGGAAGTTCCTTTGCCCGAGCAGTAACAGAAGCTTGTGAGCTGTACCCGGATGTGAAATTTGTTGCACTGGATGTCTCTGCGGAGGATCTGCTTCTTACCACACTGGGCGATAAATATGACGGGAATCCGGATTCCTGGACTGTCACGGATTTTTATCACTGGGAAAATGTTACCTGCGGAGATTTCCAGGAAGAACTGGCCGGTTTTCTGGCCGGTTATGCCGCGGTAAAAATGGGATTTGCCAGACTAGGCTTTCTCGGGACCGATTCCGAGTCTTCCCGCCGTTACGGGAGCGGATTCGTACAGGGTGCGGATCTCGCGGTTGGAGATTCCGGTGCGGAAGTCTCCATTCAATATGCTCTTTCCAATGATATTGCCGGAAATGATGATCTGACTGCCGCGGTCTCCGAATGGTACGAGAACGGAACGGAGATCGTCATGGTCTCCGACGGAAGCGTGTATACCTCTGTGGCAGAAGCTGCCAGGAAACACGACGGAAACGTGATCGGAGCAAACTGTGATCAGGCTTCCACCATCGATAAAAAATACGGAAACGGACTTACGATAACAAGTGCGGCGAAAAACATAGCGGGTTATCTCGAAAATGTGCTTTCCGCCGTGGTGGAAGGCCGCTGGGAGGACCTTGCCGGCAGGACCGATGTCATGGGACTCGTCTCGGAAAAGGAACCTGCCCGAAACGGTGTATATCTCCCGTCAAAGACCACCATGTGGAATGACTCTTTTTCTGAAGAAGATTACGATGATCTTCTGTCCGCTGTCATCGACGGTGATTTTTCCATATCCTTTGATCATTCACAGGCCGAGCCAACCGCCAATCACGTCTCCTTAAATGTAGTGATGACCATATGAAACCGCTGAGCAACAAAACAAATATTTTTACTGATTCGGTCATCCGTCGGATGACCCGCGTGGCCAACCATTACGGCGCGATTAACCTGTCACAGGGATTTCCGGACTTTGATCCTCCTCAGGCCATCACGCAGCGTCTGGCGGAGATCGCCCCTCAAGGACCGCATCAGTATGCGCTGACGTGGGGTGCACAAAACTTCCGGGAAGCACTGGCAGAAAAGCAGAAACACTTCTCAGGCATACCGGTTGACCCGGATCAGGAAATCGTAGTCACCTGCGGCAGTACGGAAGCCATGATGGCGGCAGTGCTGACGGTATGTGATCCCGGCGACAAAGTGGTGGTCTTCTCGCCCTTTTACGAAAACTACGGCGCCGACACCATTCTGAGCAATGCGGAACCGGTCTATGTCCCTCTGATCCCACCTTCCTTCCGGTTTGATGCCAATGTCCTGGAGGACGCTTTCCGGCAGGACAGGGTCAAAGCCATGATTCTGTGCAACCCCTCCAACCCCTGTGGAAAAGTGTTTACCCGGGAGGAGCTGCAGATCATTGCCGATCTTGCGATACGGTACGATATCTATGTCATCACCGATGAAGTCTATGAGCATATCACGTATGCTCCTCACAGGCATTGCTATCTGTCTACCCTTCCCGGAATGCGTGAACGCACGATCATTTGCAGTTCTCTTTCCAAGACCTACTCCATCACCGGCTGGCGTCTGGGATACGTGATTGCCTCGCCGGAAATCACGGAACGGGTCAAACAGGTGCACGATTTTCTTACTGTGGGAGCCGCCGCTCCCCTGATGGAAGCAGCGGTAGTGGGTCTGCATTTTGAAGATCGGTATTATCG
>CADCMP010000070.1 GCA_902802565.1 Oscillospiraceae bacterium | reverse complement strand
CCGGATTCCATCTGAAAGATCTGTATTACTACGGTGATCAGACTCCGAGAACATCCCTGACACCGGATGCCAACGGCATGGCAACCTTCGCAATGCCCGCGGAGAAAGTCACAGTGACCGCCTCCTTCGAATCCGATAACGCCGGAGATCCTCTGGCAGTCTTCACAGACGTTAATAAGGGAGACTGGTTCTATGATCCTGTAAAATACGTTGTGATGAAGGGATACATGGCCGGAACTTCCGCCAATACGTTCGGTCCCAATGAAGCACTGACACGTGCCATGGTGGTACAGATTCTCTATGCCATCAAGAGTAAGCCTCCGGTTGAAAAGCGTGCAGGATTTACCGATGTCCCCTCCGGAGAATGGTACTACGACGCTGTTTCCTGGGCTGCGGATAAGGGAATCGTAGCCGGATTTGAGGACAACACCTTCCGTCCGAATCAGAATGTGACAAGAGAAGAACTGGCGACGATGCTTCGCGCATTTACCGCCTATTCCAATGCCGATACCAATGCCAATGGTTCTGTAGACGGCTTTGCCGATGCAGCTACCATCAGCGGCTGGGCAGTGGACCACATCAAGTGGGCCGTCGGACACCAGATCATGGCCGGCAAGCCGGGCAACCTGGTGGATCCGAAGGGAACCGCTACACGTGCCGAAATGGCAACGATGATTTACCGGCTGATGTCCGAGGTCATCGGTGACCGGTACTGATACAACGAATTCAATCAACAAAAAACGCTGCAACTGCAGCGTTTTTTGTTTTTCGGCATAGAAGAAACTTATCGCAAAGGAACGAGAAAGATCCGCGGGAGAGGAAAAGGGAGGAAATGGAACAGACCGTCTTTCATGTGACTAGGTGAGGCATTAAAACAGAAGAAAAGTTGTCGAAATTCACGAAATTACTCGGCACAAGTTGCGTCCGAATGCTTGGATGTGTATAGTAAAAGAGATATAAAATGCTTAATAATGTGCTGTGTTACACGGCACAGGATGAAGTAGGGAGACATGTTATGAGAAAAACCAAGAAAAGGATCATCAGTCTGTTGATGGCAGTAGCGATGATGACGGCATTGCTGGTTCCCACTGCAATGGCGACCAACAATACCAAAAGCGATAAACACTACATTACTGTCATGGGTGACAGTGTCGCCACCGGATTCGGTCTGAATCAGGATACGGTATGGTCCAGTGAACTGAAGACGCGTCCCACCGGAGAACGGTATTACTTTAAGCGTCCGCTGGGTGACGGAGTTGCGGTACCGAACAGCTATACTTCCATCGTGGCAAAAGCGCTGGGAGTTGATGTGAGCGATCCCAACCATGTGCCGTATCTTTATAACCAGACCCGTGCCGGCTTCCGTTCTGTTGAAGCCTTGCGCATGATCGATCCTGCTTATGATCAGGAAATGATGGGGGATACCTTCGGAAATGAGGAGATCCTTTCCGGTTATTCGGATATGACAGCGGCAGAACTGAAATATATGCGTGAAAACGCGGCAAGACAGGTACAGAATTCCAAACTGGTCATATTGAACCTAGGTTCCAACGATGTCTCTCTTGCCCTGACGGATATCGGTCCGAAGCGGCTGGAAGAACTGTTTGAACAGGAAGAGAAATCCATCAGTGTCCGCGGCCTGATCGAGGGATCAAAGAAGATCCTGGAGATGGGCGGAAGTCTGACAAGCCTTCTGGTCTTTGTTCTGGACTGGGCTGAGACCGTCGGAGCACTTCCCGAAACCCTTGCTGTTTACAGTTCCGCAATGATCGAGGGCGTCACCAAATGGATGGACGTTTATCCCAAACTGGTGGCCCGCATCTACGAACTGAACAAAGATGCGACCATTGTCAATGTCGGTTTCTATAATGCTTTCAAGGAAATGAAACTGACGGATGTGTCTCCGTTTAACATCGGTCAGCTGATGGAACCCGCATCCATCATTGCCGACCAGTATATGAGCACTCTGGCTCCCTATGCCAACAGTGATGAATATGATTACCGCTTCGCGGAAGTCCGCGGAGTCAAACTCAACGGCTTTACAAACTCTCTGCTGACGTCGATTCTTTCCGGAGAACTGGACAACTTCAGCATGGAATATGCTGAGCAGATCCATCCGGCAGCGGAGGGACATGCCTATATGGCACAGCAGATCCTGAATGCTCTCGGTTCCGATTACTCTCTGAATCTGGAGAATGCACCGGTGGATCCCACTCCGGTAATCCCGGCCGAGGATGAGCTGTTTGCAGACGTTCACCGGGGAGACTGGTACTACGACATGGTGAAATATGTTGCCGAAAACGGATATATGTCCGGCACCGGTGACAATATGTTCTCACCCAACGCATCGCTGAGCCGTGCCATGGTGGCACAGATTCTTTACGCCATGGAAGGCAAACCCGCTGTGGCTTCTTCCGGAAAGTTTACCGATGTTGCTACCGGCGACTGGTATGCAAATGCAGTCAACTGGGCAGCGGAAAAAGGTATCGTAGCCGGATTTGAAGACGGCACATTCCAGCCCAATGCCAATGTAACAAGAGAACAGCTGGCGCTGATCCTGGCCGGTTATGCGAAACTGAAAGGACAGAATACGGCTTCCACTGCGGATATCAACAGTTTCTCCGACAGTGCTTCCGTCAGTGCATGGGCCGCCGACGGAGTCCGCTGGGCCGTGGAAAAAGGCATCATTTCCGGTAAGCCGGGCAACTTGATCGACCCGCAGGGAACTGCCACCAGAGCCGAAATGGCAACCATGATCCGCAACCTGAAAACGAACGTACTGTAATAAGGACAATCCGCAAGGATCGTATGCGGAGAAAACTCAAAATCAGCAGAACAGATAAGAAGCGTGAATCCTGTGATTCACGCCTCTTTTTTTTAACAAAACAGCATCTGAAATAAGGGAAAAACTAAAAAAACGCAAAATAGTTAAAACATTTCGAGCCATTTTGCGTCCTTTTAGGTAAGAAGTTATGAATAAAATTAACGAAAATCCGTTATTTTTTTTAAGAAATCTTAAAGAATTAAATTTACATTAGAATGTTTCTGGGTTAAAATGGAATAGAGTGGGAAATTATGTCAATCTATCCCTGACATTTTTTTCCTAAAAGCATTTTCAAACAGCGAAAGAGAGAGACAATATGAAAAAGCTGATAACCATTTTAATTACTTTGTGCATGATGGTTTCTCTGATTTCCGGCACTGCGCTGGCCGTGGATGAATCTGCCGGAGAAGGAGAACAGTTGACAACGAACGGGACACTGACGGTACAGGGGACACCTCTGTATGTTGCATCCAACCCCGGGGCAGGTCTGGACGGCAGGGTGAATGTATCTTCTGACCTTCTGGGTAACAGCGGAACGCTCTTCCTTCCCGGTAAGGCAGCGGCGGACAAGCTGTGTTTTTCTTGGGATGATGCATCCGTAACTCTGGAAAAAGACGGTGTTGCATACATCAGCGGCAGTGCTCCGGTCGCGGCAGAGAACGAAAGCGTCACCTATCAGGTGAAGAAGGGAGCTGCGGTATCCTCTCTGACGGTGAAGACCCTTAAGGGTTCTTCCGGTGTGGAACCGATGTTCCTGGAGATCAATGAGGATCTGGGAACCATTGATGCCATGAAATCCGATGAGAATCACGAAACCAGCTGTTATGGTTCCGTCGTATTCGATCATATAAGCAAATACATGAGCATCAAGGGACGCGGCAACTCCACCTGGACAACCTGGGGATTTGCGAAAAAACCCTACAACATCACCATTTATGAAGACGCCGGTTTTCAGGATTCCAAGAAAGTGGAGTTCGTAAAAGGAGTCAAGACCAAGAAATGGTCTCTTATTGCAAACTTCCTGGATAACTCTCTGATGCGCAACAAGATCGCCATGGATCTGGCGGAAGACATTGGAATCGGGATGAAGACCAGATTTGCCGATCTCTGGATGAACGGAGAGTATCTTGGAAACTATCTGATCACTCCCAAGAATGACTACAATGCGCCGGACGGCGGATACGCACTGGAAAACGACAACTATCTTGAAGAAGGAGAAGAGCAGTTCCCAATCCCCGGAATGTTCGAAATCGGCAAGATCACCGGCGACCGTGGTTACTATAACCGGATGACGGTAAAGGACATCGGCAAGGACGCAAAAAAACAGGGCGTGGATACAGCGGCCATCGAAGACTATTTCCTGGAAGCCTGGGCTGCACTGGAGGATTTTGATTCCGAAAGCTACCAGAATTATTTTGATATGGATTCCTGGGCAAAGATGTTCCTCATGTACGAGGTTTCCAAGACCTATGACTGCTTTTCCGGAAGCCTTCTCATGCATCGGGACGGACTGACTCCGTCGGACAAACTCATCGCAGGTCCTGCCTGGGACTATGATGTGTCTTTCGGACGTACACTGCACAAGTTCTTCGTAGGCGTTGCCGAGAATGTACAGGTCAATGCCGAGGGCTGGTACAATGACAGCATCGGACTGATGGCGGTGAATGAACCCATCAGTCTGCTTCAGGAACTGCAAAAACATGCGAGCTTCATGCGGCACGTGGCAAAAGTGTACAACGAGAACAGACAGAGCTTTGAAGATGCGGCTGCGAACGTGGACCGACAGCGGGAAGTGATCCGTCAATCCGCGGAAATGGATGCCGCAAGGTTTGGCATTATTAATGTCTGCGGAGAGTATGTGGTGGCGCCTGATATCATGAGTGCGCTGGGAACCGGAAAGTACAAGCTCAACTATGAGTTTACGGTCAACTGGGACAACTACGTGAACAACCTGAAAGAGTGGTGCGCAAAGCGCGTGCTCTGGCTGACCGATCATCTGGCACCGGGCGTGGATATAGTAACGTTCCATGGCGGTACGGTGAAGACCGACGGGTCGGAGACCGACACCGGATTGCCCTTTACGGATGTCCACAGCGGAGACTGGTTCTTCCCGTATGTGAAGTATGTATATGAAAACGGACTGTTTTCCGGAATGTCGGAGACAACGTTCGAACCCAATACGGCAATGACAAGAGCCATGTTCGTTACGGTGCTGTGGGCCAAGGAAGGAAAACCGGCAGGCGGAAAGTCTGCCTTCAAGGATCTGACCAGCGATTGGTATAAGGAAGCAGTGAACTGGGCTGCAGTCAACGGGATCGTGGGAGGATATGATTCCGATCATTTCGGACCCAACAATCCGGTGACCCGCGAGCAGATGGCAGCGATCATGTATCAGTATGCCAAGTTCAAAGGATATGATACGGAAGCAAACGGCAGCCTCGAAAAGTACAAAGATTCGTCTGAAGTCGCTGCCTATGCGGTGACAGCGATGAAATGGGCGGTGGGCCACAAGCTTATCGCCGGAACGGATAAAGGACTGGAGCCGGCAGGAAATGCGACCAGAGCACAGGTGGCAGTAGTACTGCAGGCATTCAATAACAACGTAAAATAGCAAAGAGATCCCCCAAAAAAGATGACTGGAGAGATTTATTATGAAAAATCTGAAGAGCCTTATTTCCATGCTCCTGTGTGTTGTGCTGCTCCTTGGCGTGATGGGAGCCGGTGCACTGGCAGCAGCAGAAGACCCTGCAGAGATCATTGACGCAGCGGTCAATGAAAATCAGCTGACGGCGGAAGCCGTCACAGAAGAAGCCGCAGCGAATGCTGTGGAAAGTGCGGAATCCGAAGAGATTCAGGCTGCACCCGAGACCGGGAAAAAGGAAAGCAAGCTGAAAAGCGTATTCCGCTCGGAACTGTATATCAAAGCGAACGAGGATGCCAAGCTGGATAACAATATCAAGGTGAACCTGGATCTTGTCGGCGGAACTGGCACTCTGTATCTTCCGGGCAAAGTGGATTTCAATCAGCTGTCCTATTCCTGGGACAATCCTGATGTGGTCCTCATGATGGGAAAGACCGAGTTTAGGAGCGGGGAAGCCCCCATCGCGGCACCGGGAGAAAAGGTGACCTATAAGGTCAAAAACGGGCTGGCTTTTGCCTATCTGACGGTGAAGACGATGCAGGGTTCTCCGGATGTGGAGCCTATGTACCTGAATATCGATGAGAGCCTTGGAACCATCAAAGCTATGAATGGCGATGATGATCATGAAACATCCTGTTACGGTAACGTGCTGTTTGGGGACAAGAATAAAAGCATGAGCATTAAGGGAAGAGGAAACTCGACCTGGAGCATGCCCAAAAAGCCATATAACATGACCATCTATAAGGATGATACATATAATAAAAAAGACTCAGTCAAGTTTATTAAAAACGGAGTCAAATCAAAGAAATGGACCTTGCTTGCCAACTACTTCGATAACGCACTGATCCGCAATAAGATTGCCTTCGATCTTGCACACGACATGGGTATCGGACTGGATTCCCAGTTCGTGGATCTCTGGATGAACGGTGAGTATCTGGGAAACTATCTGCTCTGTCAGAAAAAGGATTTTCAGAAACCGGACGACGGGTTCATTCTGGAAAATGACCATATTCCGGATCCTTTGGAAGTCCAGTTCCCGTTCCCCGGGATGCACAACATGCCTCTGAAACACAACCTTCTCAACATTGATATGGGAGATAACGTGGAGGAGAGCGGAACGACTCCGGAAGAGATCGAAGCCTGGTTTACCGAGCGGTGGAACACGGTTCTGGATTATGATTCCGAAGAGTATCAGAAGTATTTCGACCTGGAATCCTGGGCCAAGATGTTCCTGATGTTCGAAGTTTCCAAGACCTATGACTGTTATGCCGGTAATATCATCATGTCTGTGGACAACATGGCAGAGGGGTCCAAACTTGTTGCCGGCCCCGCCTGGGATTATGACATCGCCTTCGGCCGCACACTGCACAAATTCCTGGTTGGCGTCAGTGAACCCATCCAGGTCAATGCGGAAGGCTGGTACAACGACAGCATCGGCTATCTTGTCTCCGGAGACAAACCGGTCACCATGCTGCAGGAGTTCGGAAAGCATGCCAGCTTTATGAGAGAAGTGGTCCGAGTCTATAATCAGTACAAGAAAGATTTCGAAGATCTGATTAACAAAAGCAATCAGGGCAAGATAGTCGTTCTGATAGATGACCTT
>CADCMP010000069.1 GCA_902802565.1 Oscillospiraceae bacterium | reverse complement strand
ACTGAGCCATTATACTATTAATGCTAAAAAGCCAATTAGTTTTTGGCCCTTTAAGCGTGAAAGCGCATTTGGAGGGAGGGATATAGATGTCTGAGATTTACGTCAAAGAGAATGAGTCTTTGGATAGCGCTCTGAAGAGATTCAAACGTAGCTGTGCAAAGGACGGTGTTATGGCTGACTTGCGTAAGCGTGAGTATTATCAGAGCCCGAGCGTTAAAAGACGCAAAAAATCTGAAGCAGCCCGTAAGAACAAAAATAAACGTTATTATTAATCAAAAAAAGCACTCGATTGATTCGAGTGCTTTTTTTATTCCTCATCAAATGTCCAGGGGAGTTCAACATACTGAAAAGTGCGGTCAATTCCGGGGAGAAACCGCTCCAGCAGATCCTTGTATCGGATCTTTAAAGTTGAAGTGTTCTTGCATGGATGAAATCCGATGAATTCGTCTTTTTTCAGGTCTTCATCGATGAGAAGACTGACCGCCTTTTCCTTATCGTTCATCAAACCGAATACGCTTACGGATCCTGGGGCAATGCACAGCAGCTCCATCATTTTATCGGCAGATCCGAAGGAAAGTCTGGACGAGTTGATCTGTTTTGAAAGATATTTCGTTTTGAATGGTTTATCACCGGGGATCAGAAGCAGATAGAATACGGTCTGCTGACGGTTGGCGAGAAACAGATTCTTGCAGATCTTTGCACCAAGGTTTTTCTCAATGGGATGGCAGATCTCAATCGTATCCGCCGGCTCATGATCGATCCTTGTGAACGGGATCTGAAGCTGATCCAGACAGTCATAGCACCGGTTTTCCACGTCGGTCACGGTGGAAGGATCCGGACGATGGTCATAAAGTTCAAATTGCATAGTTCAGTACACCTTGTCTTTCATGTAGTCATAATGCCTTAGGAATTATCGCATTTTTCTCGGCAATATTCAAGTTGAAGCATAAACAGCGTTTACAGGTCGATTCTGACAGTTTTTCATCTAAAACAAATGGAATTCTCTGGAAATGAATGCGTTCTATGACCACAACAAGCAAATAGCCTATGAAAATTTAATATCTACGTTTTATTTTTAGTTGTTTTCCTAAGTTGACTTCAATCTTTATTCTGATAAAATAATTCTAATTATATCTAACCAAACAATTATAAAGGAGTGGTATTGCATGTCGATGGATAAAGGTTACATGAATCGATTTGTAGGTGAAGGACTCACTTTTGATGATGTTCTTCTCGTACCGGCAAAAAGTGATGTGCTTCCTGCAGACGTGAGTCTGGCAACAAAGCTTACGAAAAAAATCTCACTGAATGTTCCCGTCATGAGCGCTGCCATGGATACAGTTACGGAATACCGTATGGCCATTGCGGTTGCAAGAGAAGGCGGTATTGGCGTAATTCATAAAAACATGACCATCGACCAGCAGGCGGAGCAGGTTGATCTTGTAAAACGTTCCGAGAACGGCGTTATCAACAATCCGTTTTCTCTTACTGCGGAGCATACCCTTGCGGATGCGGAAGCCCTGATGGGCAAATTCCGGATTTCCGGTGTGCCTGTTGTCGATGCGGAAGAGCATCTGATCGGTATCATTACGAACCGCGATCTTAAATTTGAGGAAGACATGTCTCAGCGTATCGCGGATGTCATGACGAAGGATAATCTTATCACTGGTTTGGTTGGAACTACTCTTGATGAAGCTAAGACCATCCTTCGTAAGAATAAGATAGAAAAACTTCCTCTTGTGGATAATGACAAGCATCTGAAGGGTCTGATCACCATCAAGGACATCGAAAAGGTGATGAAATATCCCAATTCAGCAAAAGATTCTTCCGGGCGTCTTCTGTGCGCAGCAGCTCTCGGTGTCACGAAGGATGTCCTGGATCGTGCCGGCGCACTGATCGATGTCGGTGTCGATGCCTTTGTTCTGGACAGTGCTCACGGCCATTCCGAGAATATCATGAATTCCATCGAGAAGATCAAGAACAAATATCCCGATGTTCAGCTGATCGCCGGCAACGTTGCTACTGCGGAAGCGACCCGCGCACTGATTGAACGCGGTGTTGACTGCGTAAAAGTCGGTATCGGACCCGGTTCCATCTGCACGACACGCGTGGTTGCCGGTATCGGTGTTCCTCAGATCACCGCGATCCTCGACTGTGCGGAAACTGCTGCCAAGTATGATATTCCCATTATCGCTGACGGCGGTATCAAGTATTCCGGCGATATCGTGAAAGCAATCGCTTCCGGTGCACATGTCGTTATGATGGGTTCTCTGTTTGCCGGCTGCGAAGAGGCTCCCGGTGACATGGAGATCTATCAGGGAAGACAGTTCAAGGTTTATCGCGGAATGGGATCCATCGGTGCCATGCAGAGCGGTTCCAAGGACCGTTATTTCCAGACCAATAATAAAAAGCTTGTTCCGGAAGGTGTTGAAGGTCGTGTGCCTTACCGTGGACCGGTTGCCGAATCCATTTATCAGATGATGGGCGGTCTCCGCTCCGGTATGGGTTACGTCGGTGCACACAACATCGATGAGCTTCGCACGAATTCCAAGTTTGTACGTATCACGGGCGCCGGCCTGAAAGAGAGCCATCCGCATGATATTTACATTACGAAGGAAGCTCCGAACTACACGATGAATCCGCAGGGTTAATATGATTTTTAAGGGCTGCTTCCGCAGCCCTTTTTTTGGAGGAATAATGCAGGATTATAAACTAATTGCCTGTGACATGGATGAGACTGCTCTGACCAGCGATCTCAGACTCACAGAGCCTACGATCAGAGCGATGGAAAAAGCTCTTTCCGGCGGAAAGCACGTAGTATTCACCACAGGAAGGAGTTATCGTCTTACAAAGCCTTATGCCGATATGGTCCGTGGAATGCGATATGCGCTCATCGGCACCGGTGCTACCGGCTTGGATCTTACGGATGAGAAAACACTGTTTCGTCATGACATCGATGATGAGACCATCAAATGGATCCTGGCGGCCTCTGCGGGATATGATGTTCTTCCGCTGATTTTCATTAACAAGGATGTTCTCTGTCCTACATGGATTGCGGAAAGGGCAGAGGAGTTCCATGTTGGAAAGTATGCGGAATCCTATCGCAGATTTCTGGATCCTGTCGACAATCCGTTTCCTGTATTCATGGAGAATCCGCAGCCGGTTGAAAAGATTCTACTACTTTTTACCAATTCCATGGAGAAGGATATGGTTTACGGAGAGATCCAGAATCTTCCCGTTAGTTTTACTTCCATTTCGGATTATTCGCTGGAGATCAATGCCAACGGCGTCAGCAAAGCAAGAGGGCTGAAGCTTCTCTGCGGTTATCTTGGAATCTCGCTTTCGGAATGCATAGCCGTCGGGGACGCACAGAATGATATGGAACTGATCCGTTCTGCCGGCCTTGGACTTGCAGTTGCTAATTCACAGAAAGAGCTGCTGGATATTGCCGACGGAGTCGTACCTTCCAATGATGAGGACGGTGTTGCGGCGGCAATCGAACAGTATCTGCTGTAATGTGCAGTGTATCGACGGTCAGTGCTTGTCATAATATGAGGATTGAAGTATAATATTTAGCAGTTTTTGGAGGGATTGTCATGAACGAAAATATCCAGAAATTGAAAGAATGGATCCAGGAAAGCGACAATGTCGTATTCTTCGGAGGTGCCGGAGTATCCACGGAAAGCGGTATTCCTGATTTCCGCAGCGTGGACGGACTGTATAACCAGAAATGGGATTATCCTCCTGAGACGATCCTCAGTCATTCCTTTTTCAACCGTTACCCGGATGAGTACTATCGTTTTCATCGAGAGAAACTTGTTATTGAGGGTGTAAAACCGAACCGGGCACATATCCGCCTTGCGGAACTGGAACAGGAAGGAAAGCTTCGTGCCGTCATCACACAGAATATTGACGGTCTTCATCAGGCTGCAGGAAGCAAAAATGTGCTGGAGCTGCACGGAAGTATTCTTAGGGCATATTGTTCCCGGTGCGGCAGAAAGTATCCTGCGGAAATGATGAATTACGGTACGGATGTACCCAAATGTTCCTGTGGTGGTGTGATTCGGCCGGATATCGTCCTTTATGAGGAACCGCTGAATGATGGTATCATGACCAGTGCCATCCAGTACATCCGTAATGCGGATATACTGATCATAGGAGGAACCTCTCTGAATGTGTATCCTGCTGCCGGGCTGATCAATTATTATAACGGCGATAAACTGGTGCTGGTGAATCTTTCGGAAACACCGTATGATCGGTATGCCAATCTGGTCATTCACGAGAAAATCGGGGAGGTCTTTGGGCAGATTTGAGTAAACAGAGAATTGACGTTCTTGGTGTGAAGTTTGACAGCACTTCTCTGGAAGCCGCTGTAGAGAAGGGGCTTGAGCTTGTGGATCAGCACAATGCAGCCTATGTGGTCACACCAAATCCGGAGATCGTGCTGGAAGCAGAACATAATCCGGATCTACAATATGCGCTCAGTGCGGCCAGTCTTGTCCTTCCGGACGGGATCGGCGTAATATACAGCGCCAAGATTCTTGGCACACCTCTGGAAGGCAGAGTGACGGGAATCGATTTTGCCACACGGATGCTGGAAGAGCTCGCCAAGAGAAACGGAAGTGTTTTTCTGCTCGGCGCAAAACCCGGTATTGCGGAAAAAGCAGGCGAGAATATGAAGGAAATGTTCCCCGGCCTTCGAGTGGTAGGTACTCATGACGGGTATTTCAAAGAGGAAGGACCTGTTATTGAAGAGATCAACGCCGTAAAACCGGATTTTCTGTTTGTGTGTCTCGGATTTCCGAAACAGGAGATCTTCATGCATGAGAATACTTCCCGTCTGGATGTCGGCATCATGGCAGGACTTGGCGGCTGTCTGGATGTGTTTTCAGGGGAAGTGGAACGTGCACCGGATGCATTTCAGAAGGCAGGGCTGGAATGGCTTTATCGACTGTACAAGGAGCCGTCCCGGTTCCGCAGAATGGCAAAACTTCCCAAGGTGCTGTTTAAATCTGCCGGCCAGCGTCTGAAAGGACCAAAGGATGAGTAAAGGCAAGCTAATCGTACTGGAAGGTATTGACGGCAGCGGTAAAAGTACAAACTATAAACTGCTTTGCGACCGTCTTACGGAGAACGGTGTGGACTATCACAGTATCGTATTTCCACGTTATGATCAGGAAAGCTCCGCACTGATCCGTATGTATCTGAACGGTGAATTCGGTTCCAGACCGGATGATGTGAATGCATATACTGCTTCAACATTCTTCTCCGTGGACCGTTTTGCCTCTTATAAAAGCGATTGGGGAGCACTGTATGAAAAGGGTGCCGTGATCATGGCAGACCGGTATACGACCTCCAATGCGGTCCATCAGGGTGCGAAAATGGATAAAAATGAGCTTGCTGAGTATTTCGACTGGCTCTATGACCTTGAATTTGATAAAATGAAACTGCCGAAACCGGATCTCGTGCTGTATCTGGACGTGGATATTGACATGTCCCTGTCCCGCATGAGAAAACGTGAGGCACAGACAAATACCAATGCCGATATCCATGAGAAGGATATCAATTATCTGAAGCGCTGTCTTGAGACAGCTCAGATCGCCTGTGAGCATTTCGGCTGGATTAAGATCCCGTGCAGAGATTTGGACGGACGGGAAAGATCGATCCAGGAGATCCATGAGGATATCTTCCGGCATGTACGGGAAATCATTTAAATAGGAGAACAGTATGGCAGAAGAGAAGTATACGTTCCAGTCTTTTTCAAAAAAAGAAGAAAGCAAAAACGTATCGGAACAGGTGGATCAGGATTTTACTGATTATCAGGAGGATTCTGAGCGTGATTATCGACCCATTCGGCAAAACCGTCAGGGACGTACCGGATGCATGGGCGGTATTATGTATTTCCTTTTCGTCGTCAGTATCAGTGTAATCATTGCCTGTCTGACATGGATGGCAGCCTCGGATGTGCTGGCACTGAACAAAGACGATAAAACCGCCGTTGTTACGCTTCCAACGGATATTTTTGAAAAAACTACGGACGAAGACGGAAAATCCGTTTCCAAATGCGACATCAACTATGTTGCCAAAGAACTGAAAAATGAAGGCATCATTGAATATAAGGGTCTGTTTAAACTGTTCTGCAGTTTTTCCCATGCTGCAACAAAACTGGATCCCGGTTCTTATGAGATGAAGACAACTTATGATTACCGTGCCATCGTCAAGAAGATGCAGACCGGTTCCAACGCCATGCTGACAACGGAAGTGACGATACCGGAAGGTTATACCATGGCACAGATGTTCAAGACACTGGAAGAAAACGATGTCTGTGATTTCGATTCTCTCATGGATGCGGCTGCAAATGTAGATTTTCAGTATGATTTCGTTGATCCCAATAAGAAGGGAGATCCCACACGTCTGGAAGGTTATCTGTTCCCGGATACCTATCAGTTCTATACCGGAATGGAACCGGCAAGTGCTGTGGATGTGTTCCTTTCCAACTTCCGGGAGCGTATGACAGCTGAAATCCTTCAGAAGGCGGATGAAAGCGGCTATGCTCTGGCAGGAATCATTAAAGTAGCTTCCATGATTGAAAAGGAAGCTGCGAATGACAACGAGCGTGCGATCATCGCTTCGGTCATATATAACCGCATTAACGCCGGAATGCCGATTCAGATCGACTCTACGATCCTCTATCTGTACCAGGATCATGAAGGTGCTCCGACTCAGGACATGCTGGATTCCGACAGCCCGTACAATACAAGACTTAAGACCGGGCTGCCGCCTACGGCAATCTGCAATCCTGGCATGGCATCCATCCGTGCCGCTCTGAATCCCTCGGATACGGACTACTATTTCTATGCACTGGATACTGAGACTGGTACCCATCGCTTCTTTACCACAGCAAGCGAGTTCAATGCCTTCGTGGCAACACAGCAGTATTAATCAAAACATCAGAAATCCCGCAGGTAATATGGAACGACTTGAAATGGTTCTTCATTATGGAGCAGATGCTGTATATCTGGCAGGGGAAGAATTCGGAATGCGCGCGGCTGCGGGTAATTTCGATTCCGATCTATTACCGAAAGCGGTCCAGATGGCCCATGATAAAAATGTAGATGTCCATGTGACCGTGAATACCATTCCTCATGAAGGAGAAGTAGATCGTCTGCCCAGCTATCTTTCCTTTCTGCAGGATTCCGGAGTGGATGCACTGATCGTTGCGGATCTTGGCGTAATGGCACTAGCTAAGAAATATGCTCCCAACGTAGATCTGCATGTAAGTACTCAGCTTGGAGTGCTCAACAGCGAAACGGCAAAAGTGCTGTTCGAAATGGGCGCAAAGCGCGTTGTGCTTGCCCGGGAAACCACCATGGAAGAGATCCGGCAGATCCGCAGAAACATTCCGGACGAACTGGAAATGGAAGCATTTGTTCACGGTGCCATGTGTGTTTCCTTTTCC
>CADCMP010000068.1 GCA_902802565.1 Oscillospiraceae bacterium | reverse complement strand
TCTTCTTTTTCTGTCCTCCGGGCAAGTTCCTTGATACACTGCCCCATCTGACGGACGGCATCCATGTTGATTCCGGCGCGGGTGGACCCGACATTGACGCTGGAACAAACGCGTTCCGTTTCTGACAGGGCAGCCGGAATTGACTGTATCAGCCGACGGTCGCTTTCGGTAAAACCTTTCTGAACCAGGGCAGAATATCCACCGATATAGTTTACTCCGATTTCTTTTGCCGCGCGGTCCATGCTCTGCGCAAGAACTTCATATTCTTCGCCCTTGCAGCTGGCTGCCACAATGGAAATCGGGGTCACCGAAATACGTTTGTTAACGATGGGGATTCCAAATTCCCGTTCGATCTCTTCGCCGGTTCTTACCAGATTTTCCGCTTTCCTGCAGATCTTTTCATAGATCTTGTTACCACAGATCGTTATCTCTTCGCTGGCACAGTCCTGAAGATTAATTCCCATGGTGATTGTCCGCACATCAAGATGCTGTTGGTCAATCATATGGTTCGTCTGTGCAATTTCGTCTCTGTTTAATAAATAGCCCATTGCCCGACCTCAAATCTTATGCATCGAATTGAAGATATCTTCTCTCTGGATCTGGATAGAGAGATTCTTTTCCGCGCCCTTTTCCTTCAGGAGTGCAGAAAGAGCATCAAACGACAGTTCGCAGTCGGTTGTATCCACCAGCATGATCATGGCAAAATATTCCTGCATCAGGGTCTGGCTGATATCCAAGATGTTGATACCGTTGTCTGCCAGAATCCGAGTCACGTATGCGATGATGCCCTTCTGATCTTTTGCAAATACGGAAACGATTGCTTTCAAATGATCTCACCCTTTGTTATTAGTATTATTGAACATTATAAAACACACCGATTCAAAAGCAAGCCGATTGACAATAATTTCTCCCTGCACTAAAATTCATTCAAACGAAAAGAAACCGAGGGTTATCTATGAATGTGTGTGTCTACGGCGCATCCAGCGCCTCTCTGGCGGATATTTATTATATGGAAGCCGAAAAGCTCGGACGTCTGCTTGCCCAGCGGGGACACCGTTTGGTTTTCGGCGGAGGAAAACACGGGCTCATGGGTTCCGTTGCTTTGGGTGCCTGGATGGAACGGGGAGAGATCCTTGGTATCGCACCGAAGTTTTTCGATGAACCGGATGTGCTTTTTGAAAACTGTACGGACTTTATTTATACTACAACAATGCGGGAGCGAAAACAGCTGATGGAAGACCGCTCGGAGGCCGTCATCGTTCTGCCCGGGGGGATCGGTACTTATGAGGAGTTTTTTGAGATCCTGACATTAAAGCAACTGGGGCAGACTTCGCGGGCCATTGCGATTTTAAACACCAATCATTATTATGATCCCATGCTGGTCTTTCTTCAGAACACGGTGGACCAACAGTTTATGTCCTCCAATTGCATGGACCTGTTCTTCATCCATGATGATCCGAAACAGATCCTCGATTATATTGACCGATATATTCCTTCCACAGGCAATCTGGACCGGCTGGAAGACTACACGAAATAACATGAAAAACAAATGAGGAAGCATTCCCCGAACCGGGAAATGCTTCCTTTTGATTTTGCTTTGGCTTCTTACATGTCCTTAATGACCAGCTCTGCAATCTGAACTGCATTTGTTGCTGCGCCTTTTCTGACCTGATCGCCGCAGCACCAGACATTCAGTCCGCGCTCATCGGTGAGATCCTCACGGATACGTCCGACAAACACCAGGTTCTGGTTGGCGGTGTCCAGAGGCATCGGATACTGCTGGTTGTCCAGATCATCCACCAGTTTGGTGCCGGGAGCGGCTGCGATTACTTCTCTTGCCTGTTCCGGAGTGATCTTCTCCTTGGTCTTCAGCAGGATGGAGACGCTGTGGCTGCGAACGACCGGTGCGCGCACACAGGTGCAGCTGACTTTCAGTTCCGGCAGATGCATGATCTTTCTTCCTTCGTTCTGAAGCTTCATCTCTTCGGAGGTATATCCTTTATACTGCTCTCCGCCGATCTGGGGGATCACATTGAATGCGATCTGGTGCTGGAACACTTTCGGCTCATAGGTGCCGCCGTTGAGTTCCGCTTCCACTTCCGCCATCAGCTCTTTCGGGCCGCCGGCACCTGCACCGGAAACGGCCTGATAGGTGGAAACAATCATAGACTCGATGGGGCTGATGCTGTTGAGAGCATTGACCGCAGTGCAGGAAATAGTGGTGGTGCAGTTGGGGTTTGCTATAACGCCCTTGTGAAGCTTTACATCTTCCGGGTTTACTTCGGGAACGACCAGGGGAACGTCCGGATCCAGGCGGAATGCGCTGGAGTTGTCAATAAAGACACATCCGGCAGCCTTGATGTCATCGACAAAACGCTCTGCGATGTCATTTTCTGCAGCACCAAGAACGATGTCCAGACCTTTAAAGGCTTCGGCACATGCCTCTTCGACAACAATATCCTGATCCTTGAATTTTACCACCTTGCCAGCGGAATGCTTGCTGGCGAGAAGATGAAGTTCCGATACCGGAAAATCACGCTCGACCAGGATCTTCTGCATTTCCTGTCCGACAGCGCCCGTTGCGCCCAGAATACCAACTTTAAAGCTTTTCATTATATATACCTCCAAATTTACTCACAACTTATTTGACAAAGCTATCATAGATTACGCGAATCGTTTTCTCAAAATCGTTGTTATTTACACCTAAAATAATATTCAGTTCTTCCGGTCCCTGAGAAATCATCCGAACATTGATTCCGTTTCTTCCCAGTGCATCAAACAGTGCACCGGAAGAACCCGGCTGATGAGCCATATTACGTCCGACCGCCGCGACAACAGAGACACCTTCAATCAGATCGATACTGTCCGGCTCGATCTCTTCCTGGATCTCTCCAAGGATCGTGTAGATGAATTTCGAGGACGCGGCCGTGGAGACCACCAGCGAGAAGGAATCAATCCCGCAGGGAGTAAATTCCACACAGATTCCGTATCTCTCAAAGATCTCCAGGATCCGACGAAGATAACCGAGAGAAGAGGACATTCCGTTTTTCGAAATGGTCACAATGCTGTAGTTTCTCTTTCCGGTGATGCCGGTAAGGAGTTTGTCTTTTTCGCTGTATGAATCCGGGAATGATTCCTTAATAATTGTTCCTGGATGTTCCGGATCATTGGTGTTCCGAATATTCAGTGGGATATCTTTTTCCCTTACCGGGAAGATGGATGCTTCATGAAGCACATCTGCTCCCATGTAGGAAAGCTCTCTCAATTCGGAATAGGTGATATAGCTGATCGTATCGGGATTATCCACGATCCGCGGATCCGCCATCAGAATGCCGGAAACATCCGTCCAGTTTTCATAGATTTCCGCGTCCAGTGCCGCTGCTGCAAGTGCGCCGGTGACATCGCTTCCGCCTCTGGTAAGGACTTTAACGTTTCCGTCGGGAAGAACCCCGTAAAAACCGGGAATCACTACTGCGCGATCGTCTGCAATCTCTTTCAGCGTTGCATAGGATGCTACCGTGTCGACGCTTCCGTCAAACTTGAACTTCAGCCATTCGGCACTGTCAACAAACTGGAATCCCAGATAGTCTGCCATCAGCATTGCCGACAGATATTCTCCTCGGGAAACCAGCCAGTCCTGCCGGACATCTTTCTTCAGCTGGCTGCGGATCGCTGCCAGTTCGCTTTCAATATCCACGTTAAGCTCCAGCTCATTGCAGATTCCGCGATACCGGCTCTCGATCATTTCAAAAATGCTCTGGCACTCTACACCATACTGAAGGTGGGCATAGCACAGATACAAAAGATCCGTTACTTTATGGTCTTCCTTAAACCGTTTTCCGGCGGCGGAGACGACGACAACATCGCGATCCGAATCTGCCTGAACGATCCTTTTAACCTTCTCATACTGTTTGGCATTCGCCATGGAGGACCCGCCAAACTTTACAACTTTACGCATCTTCCGTCAGTCCTCCAGGATTCCGGCCATAAACAGTTCTTCTCCTGCCTGAGATTCTGCAATGGTATGTGCTTCCACAACAGAAATGGGTTTGGAGATAAAGCCTTCTCCGCAGGCGATGACCTTTAATGCCTTCACGGTTTCCGGGGACCGGATACCGCGGATATAATAAGGATGGAGCTCTGCGGCGTTGTCTACGCTCTTCGGTTCGATAACATCCGTATAGAAATCGTCGATACCGTGCAGCAGGTCCGCACAGTCTTCCACAACATTATATGCGGTGGGATAACGTCCTGCGCCCTGTCCGAAGAAACTCTGAACACCGGAGTATTCGCCTTCCAGAGTAATCAGATTGAATGCATCGTGGACGGAAGCTTCCAGACTGTCTCCGGGAAGAAATACCGGCTCCACATATGCGGTGATCTTGTTATCTTTTGTCTGCCGGGCGATGGCCATCATTTTGCAAATCTTCCCGAGGCGTTTTGCCGCGTCAATGTCGCAGGCCTTGATGTTGCGGATTCCGAATACCGGAACCTGTTCTTCCGGAATGCTGACTCCGAAAGCCACATTGGAGCTGATAACACACTTTCTCTGGATATCCAGACCGTCGATATCGGAAGAAGGATCCGCTTCCGCATAACCAAGCTCCTGAGCTTTTTTCAGAACTGCGTCAAAATCCGATCCGTTCGTGTACATGGCATCCAGAATATAGTTGGTCGTGCCGTTCATGATTCCGGAAATGCCGACGATCCGGTTTCCGCGTCGTCCGCGCTCAATGGCGGTAAGCCATGGGATTCCGCCGCCGACTGCTGCGGTGCAGCGAAGCGCGACCTTCTTCTCCATGGCAAGCCCGGCCAGTTCATCATAATAATAGGAAATCAGCTGCTTATTGGAGGAAACCACGTTTTTACCGGCTTCCAGCGCAGCATGAACATATTCATAGGCAGGGGAGAGGCCGCCCATGGCCTCTACAATAATATCCACCTCAGGATCGTTCAGCATGATATTGAAATCCGTGACCGCCTTTTCTCCAAGCTCTTCACGGGGCCTGCGAACCAGTACATATTTTACTTCCAGATCCGGGCAGTGTGCGTCTACGATATCCACGACGCCTTTCCCAACAACACCATATCCGAGCAATCCAATTTTCATTTGTCTTTTCATCTTTTTGTCTCTCCCTAGAGTACATTTGTTTTTGCAGTAGGCACAATATAGCATAATCAACGAGCAAATTCAAGAGAAAATACCTCTAATAAACACAATTATTTATAAATAAAACTGTCTATTTTCTCTATAACTTCCTGTTTTTCCGTGATTTTTGTGTTTTCTTTTCATTCGTTTTCCTTTTTTTTCCTTCAAAAATGCATTTTCCCGCATCTTCCTTTGCGCTTTTCGCTTGAACGCACCGATTAATCACGATATAATAACTACATAATGAAATTTTTGAATACAAAAAATTCAGAATAATCATTTTAATGTACAAGGAGGAAGAACATGAAAAAAATTCTGGCTCTAACACTTGCACTCTGCCTGGTATTCGTTCTCTGCGCATGCGGAACGAGCGCCACTCCGGAAGTAACTTCCGACAGCGGCACTGCTGCAGGTAATTCCAAGACTGTCGATACGGAAACCGTTGCCGTTGGTGCAGTAATCATTGCTCGTGATGATGTCCCCGAAGACGAGATTTACACCCTGGTGAAAACCATCTTTGAAAACAAAGATGAAATCTCCCAGATGCATGCAAAAGGCGAAGAACTGGATGTCGATGTTGCTGCATCCATCACTTCGGTACCTTATCATCCCGGTGCTGCAAAATACTTTGCAGAAAAGGGAATTGAAGTTGCTTCTGTTAAAGAGGGCGCCGGTAAAGCCGGAGACAATGTTCCTCTGACCTTCGGTACCGGCGGTGAATCCGGCACCTACTATGCTTACGGCGGAGTGCTTGCACAGTATGTTTCCGCCAACACCGATCTTGCCATCACGGCTATCACCTCCGACGCATCCAAGACGAATGTTCAGGAGATCGATGCCGGCAATGACCAGATCGCTTTCTGCCAGAGCGACGTTATGACCTACGCTTATGAAGGCAACAAGGATCGTGACTTTGATTCTGCCGTCGAGAGCTTCTCCGTTGTTGCGGCTCTGTATCCGGAGCAGGTTCAGATCGTCACCACCAATCCGGATCTGGCAACCGTCGCTGACCTGGAAGGCAAGAAAGTTTCCATCGGCGCTTCCGGTTCCGGTACCTACTTCAACGCCATGGACATCCTTGGCGCATACGGCCTGACCGAAGATGACATCGATGCCAAATATCAGTCCTTCGGTGACAGCGCTGACAGCCTGAAAGACGGAAAGATCGACGCCGCATTTATCGTTGCCGGTGCACCGACCACGGCCATCACCGATCTTGAGCTCTCCGTTCTATTCCGCCAGCACCATCGTGGCAGGAACCTACTGATCCTAACGGTATTTTTCTGCGGCGTCCTCGAAGGGAGGGCGCCGCAATTCATTCAAGTTGAAACCTCATCGGAAAGAAGGAATTTTTTCTATGGCAAAAAAAGAAAAAAAGGTCCTGCCTGATGATATTGAGAACTCCACAGCATCCGCTGAGGAAATCATGCGAAAATATGACCGGGAATCTGCGACCAGAATCTGGTCCGGAACCTGGGGTATTATCGTAAAGATTATCCTCGCCGTTTTTTCCCTGTACTGTATCTATTCCACGTTATACAGCACCGCCGATATGCCCATTCGTTTGTCGGCGTTTCTGGGCCTCATCATCATTATGGGTTATCTGACCTATCCGTCCTCCAAAAGGATAGTAAAGGAAAACTATATCCCCTGGTATGATTTTCTTTTAATGATCCTGGGCGCCGGAGCATTCTTCTACTACTGCTTCAACTACATGATGATCGTCAAGACCATCACCAGCGCCTCTGCGATCCTGAGCCAGCCAAATCCCTGGTTCTATTATGCTTTGGGAATTGCCGCCGTCATTTCTCTGGCGGAACTTTGCCGCCGCTGTGTCGGCATTCCTATCCTCTGTGTTGTTGGCGCGCTGCTCATTTATACCTTTGTTAGCATGTCCGGCAACAATCAGACCTTCCTGCAGGTTTTCGGACGGGTAATTTACACCCTGTTTTATGGAACATCGGGACTGATGGCAACGCCCGTTCAGGTATGTCTGAAATTCATTGCCGTCTTTATCATCTTCGGCGCTTTTCTGGAGCGTACCGGTATATCCAGCTTCTTTATTGATCTTGCCAATTCCGTGGCCGGCTCTGCCAGCGGCGGACCGGCAAAGGTCGCCGTTATCTCATCCGCACTGTGTGGAATGGTTTCCGGTTCTTCCGTGGGCAACACGGTCACAACCGGTTCCGTGACGATTCCGATGATGAAGCGAACTGGCTACAAACCGGAATTTGCAGGCGCTGTTGAAGCCGCTTCCTCTACCGGCGGACAGATCATGCCGCCTATCATGGGTGCCGCTGCTTTCCTTATGGCGGAATATGTCGGAGCCCCTTACGGACAGATTGTTGTTTGGGCAATTCTCCCTGCCGTGCTCTATTTCTTCGGCATCTTTATCGCAGTCCATCTGGAAGCAAAGAAGCTTGGCCTGAAGGGCATTCCACGTACGGAACTTCCCAGCTTCTTTAAGCTGCAGAGATATGTGTATCTGCTTCTTCCTCTTATTGTTTTGATCTATCTTGTGGCGACCAACACACGTTCTCTTCAGTATTCCGCTTCCATCGCCATTATTCTGGCGATTCTTGTCAGCTTCCCCGGAGAAATCAAACGCAGCAAAGAAGCCGCAGCGGCAGCAGGGGATAAAAAGCCTTCCGTCGTCGGCCTGACACTAAAGGAGACCGGCTCCATGATCCTGAATTCACTGGAAGCCGGCGGCCGCGGTTGTATTACCGTTGCCGTTGCATGTTCCATGGCCGGTGTCATCGCCGGATGCATTACCGTTACCGGTCTTGCTTCCAAGCTGATCACCTCCATTGTTGCAGTCAGCAAATCCATCCCGTATCCCGGTCTTGGACTGTTGATTGCTCTGTTCCTGACAATGCTTTGCTGCATCGTGCTTGGAATGGGTGTTCCTACCACAGCCAACTACTGCATCATGGCATCCACCACCGCACCGATTCTGATCACTTTGGGCATTCCGAAAGTTGCTGCACATTTCTTCGTGTTCTATTTCGGAATCGTAGCGGACATCACTCCACCGGTGGCTCTGGCTGCCTATGCGGGAAGTGCCATCGCAAAATCCAATCCTATGAAAACCGGTGTCAATGCCACAAAGCTGGCCATCGCCGCATTTATCGTGCCGTATATCTTTGCATATACTCCAACGATGCTTCTGCTGGATCAGGGAGTTGTCAATGCCATTCAGATTATTGTTACTTCCATTCTTGGAATCTTCGGTGTGGCGGCATCTCTTAACGGATTCGTTTTTTCCAAAGTTTCCTGGCCGATCCGTATTCTGTTTGCCGCCGGAGGTCTGACGCTGCTGGTACCCTCCACGATGACCGATATCATCGGTCTTGCCATGGTGTTGGGGCTACTTCTTCTGCAGTATATGATCAGCCGCCGGAAAAATGGGTCCAAGCCGGCAGCCGCATAATCCTCACCAGATATAAAACCTGTGATTTTCTTCGTTTTTCCATGAAAATCACAGGTTTTTTTCTCTTTTCTTGAAATACCAGTATCAATAATTTATAATAGGCCTATTCTAGTGATTTAAGGAAGTGTTTTCTATGCAGCGAGTAAAGATTTCGGAAATTTTTCATTCTCCGGAGACCTTTGGAAATCAGGAAATAACCGTCTGTGGATGGGCCCGTACCATTCGCAATATGAAGAGTTTCGGTTTTATCGAACTGAATGACGGCTCCTGCTTTAAGTCTCTGCAGATTGTTTTAGATAATAATGCCTTAAATAACTATGATGAACTCACCAAACAGAACGTTGGAACCGCATTTATATGCCACGGCACACTGGTGCTGACGCCGGAAGCAAAGCAGCCGTTTGAGCTGAAAGCTTCTGCCGTGGAGATTGAGGGCAGTTCTTCTCCGGATTATCCGCTTCAGAAAAAACGGCACAGTGTGGAATTTCTCAGAACCATCCAGCACCTGCGGCCAAGAACCAATCTGTTTAATGCTACTTTCCGTGTTCGGTCCGTGGCAGCGTACGCCGTGCATGAGTTTTTCCAGAACCGTGGATTCCTTTATGCTCAGACCCCCATTATTACGGGCTCTGATGCGGAAGGCGCCGGTGAAATGTTCCGCGTCACCACACTGGATCTGAATAACCTTCCCCGCCTGGAAGACGGCTCCATCGATTTCTCCCAGGATTTCTTTGGAAAGAGCACCAACCTGACAGTCTCCGGACAGCTTAATGCGGAAAACTTCGCCATGGCATTCGGGGACGTATATACCTTCGGACCGACGTTCCGCGCAGAAAACTCCAACACCCAGCGTCATGCTGCGGAGTTCTGGATGATTGAGCCGGAAATGGCTTTCTGTGACCTCAATCAGGATCTGGAAGTGATGGAGGCGATGGTAAAATATATCATTAATTCCGTGCTGGAGAAATGTCCGCAGGAACTGGAGTTCTTTAACTCTTTCGTGGATAAGGGACTGCTGGATCGTCTGCACAATGTTGTCAGCAATGAATTCGGACGGGTCACTTATACCGAAGCCATCGAGATCCTAAACAATTCCGGTCATAAGTTTGATTTCCCGGTAAAATGGGGTATCGATCTTCAGACCGAACACGAACGGTATCTGACGGAAGAAGTGTTTAAAAAACCGGTCTTTGTTACGGACTATCCGAAAGAAATCAAGGCCTTCTATATGCGTCTGAACGACGATCAGAAAACCGTCGCCGCCGCAGACTGTCTGGTTCCGGGCATCGGCGAGATCATTGGCGGAAGCCAGAGAGAAGAACGTCTTGAAGTTCTTCAGGCAAGAATAAAGGAACTCGGTATGGAGGAGAAGGATTACTGGTGGTATCTTGATCTTCGCAGATACGGTTCCTGCCACCACGCCGGTTTTGGCCTCGGTTTTGAACGGATGGTCATGTACCTGACCGGCGTCAACAACATTCGTGACGTGGAGCTTCATCCTCGTACCGTCGGAAACGCTGATTTCTGATTTCAAAAAAGTATTCCCCGAGTTCAAATTGAACTCGGGGATTTTTTATTGATCAGCAAATTTGTCTCTCTGCTCCACCGCCATGGCATCACAGCGATTGTTGTACGGATTATCCGCATGTCCCTTAACCCAGTGGAAGGATACCTCATGGCGTTCACACAGATTCAGCAGAACATCCCACAGATCAATGTTCAGCGCCTTGCTTTTATCGCTTTTCCGCCAGTCATTGGCTTTCCAGCCTTCCGCCCAGCCTTTGACGATGGCATCCACCACATATTTGGAATCCGAATACAGATCCACTTTGCACGGTTCCTTCAGGATTTTCAGCGCTTCAATCACCGCGGTCAGTTCCATACGGTTGTTGGTAGTCTGTGCTTCGCCGCCGGAGATCTCCTTGACAGTCTCCTTGTACTTTACCAGCGCCGCCCAGCCACCGGGTCCCGGATTGCCGGAGCAGGCACCGTCCGTATAGATCATGACCTGTTTCATGGTGTTTCTTCACTTTCCGGTGCCGCTTCCGCGGTTTCCGTTACTTCTTCCAGTTCCTGTGCGTCATCCTCTTCCGGCTCCGGATCCAGACGGGCAATGGAGATCACCTTGGATTCATCCGTCATGACCTTGACGCGGACGCCCTGAGTAGCTCTTCCGAGTACGGAAATGTCCGAAACTGCCATACGGATAATGGTGCCGTCATCAGAGACCACAAGAAGGTCATCCTGTTCATAGACCATCTTTACGTCACAGACCTTGCCGGTCTTTGCCGTAACATTATAGTTTTTCAGACCCGAGCCGCCACGCTTCTGGATCTTATATTCATCCTGAGCAGTCCTCTTTCCGTATCCGTTTTCCGTAACGGAAAGAAGCGTCTCTCCGCCGCCGGAAATGCCGGCACCGACCACAACATCGCCTTTGCGCAGACGAATGCCGCGCACGCCGGCTGCCGTGCGTCCCATGGGACGAAGATTCGATTCGTGGAAGCGGATGGCCTGACCGTCTCTCGTTGCCAGGAAGACGGACTGGTCTCCGTCTGTCTGACGGACCGAGATCAGTTCATCATCCTCGGAAAGTACGATCGCCCGAATGCCGTTTCTGCGGATATTTCTCAGAACGCCTTCATGCATTCTCTTCACGGTTCCGTTTTTCGTGATCATCACAACATATTTCTCTTCATCCAGCTGTCTGGAATGGATCATTGTTGCAACCTTTTCTCCCGGTTCCAGCGGAAGGATATTCACGATGTTCAGGCCCTTGGCGCTGCGCTCGGCGCGCGGGATTCGGTATCCCTTGCGGACATAGACCTTGCCGAAGTTCGTAAAGAACAGAATGTTGTCATGTGTCGAGGAGGTAAAGACCGTATCCACATAGTCCTCGTCTCGGGTGGTCATGGCTTTGACACCACGTCCGCCACGGCGCTGAGCACTGTACTCTCTGGCTTCCAGTCGTTTGATATAGCCGTTGTGAGTCATCGTAAAGACACACTCTTCCTCGGCGATCAGATCCTCATCATCGATATCTTCCCAGACATCTTCAATCTCGGTCTTGCGCTCATCACCGTACTTGTCCCGCACTTCGATCAGTTCGTCTTTCAGAACTCCCTTGATCTTTTCAGGATCCTCCAGCAGCGCTTTGTAGTATTCGATCTTCTGAAGCAGCTCGTTGTACTCATTCTCCAGTTTCTCACGATTGAGTCCCTGCAGCGCAATGAGTCTCATATCACAGATAGCCTGTGCCTGAATCTCATCCAGTCCGAACCGCTCCATAAGGTTCTGTTTTGCATTATCATAGCTGTTCCGGATAATCCGAATGACTTCTTCGATATTATCCTGAGCAATGATCAGACCTTCCAGCAGATGTGCGCGTTCCTGTGCTTTCTTCAGATCGTACTTTGTTCTGCGGACGATCAGTTCTTCCTGATATGTCAGGTATTCATCCAGAATATGCCGCAGCGAAAGGATCTTCGGCTGTGTCTGGTTATCCACCAGAGCCAGCATATTGATGGAAAAGCTTGTCTGAAGCTGCGTCATGGTAAGCAGGTGATTCAGAACGACCTGAGGAACAGCATCTCTCTTCAGTTCGATAACGATTCTCATACCGTTGCGGTCGGTCTCATCTCGCAGATCGGAAATGCCTTCCAGCCGCTTATCTTTTACAAGATTGGCAATATTTGCAATGAGCTGACGTTTATTGACCTGATAGGGAAGTTCGGTCACGATGATACGGGTACGTTTATCCTTCCCGTATTCTTCGAATTCCGTACGGGCGCGGAGCATGATCTTGCCGCGTCCGGTCGCATATGCCTGGCGGATTCCGGCGCGTCCCATGATGATTCCTTTGGTAGGGAAGTCCGGTCCGGAAACGCATGCCATCAGATCATCCAGTGTGGCATCTTCATTTTCCAGCACGCAGATACAAGCATTAATGATCTCGGTCAGGTTATGCGGCGGAATGTTGGTTGCCATGCCGACAGCGATACCGTTGGAGCCGTTTACCAGAAGGTTCGGAAAACGGGAGGGGAGAACCCGGGGCTCTTTTCTCGTTTCATCAAAGTTGGGGTCCCAGTCAACCGTCTCTTTTTCAATATCCCGCAGCATCTCCTCGGCCATACGGGCCATTCTTGCTTCCGTGTAACGGTAAGCGGCAGGGGGGTCACCATCAATGGAGCCGAAGTTGCCATGTCCGTCAATTAGCGGATAGCGCATGGAGAAGTCCTGTGCCAGACGAACCAGTGCATCGTATACCGACGCGTCACCATGCGGATGATAACGTCCCAGTACGTCACCGACTGCGGTCGCACATTTCCGGTACGGCTTATCTCTTGTCAGTCCGTCTTCATACATTGCGTACAGGATACGGCGATGGACCGGTTTCAGTCCGTCCCGAACATCCGGCAGTGCACGTCCGACGATAACGGACATTGCGTACTCTATATAGCTGGAGGTCATTTCATGGAGATTTTACGATCACCTGGTCAGGAAAACTGATCTCTTCCGGCTTATAATCTTTGTTTTTTGCCATTTGTGTTCCGTTCTCCTTCTATCAGATTAGTAGTCCAGATTGACCGCATACTTTGCGTTCTCTTCAATAAACTGCTTTCTCGGTTCGACCTGTTCTCCCATCAGCACCGTGAATATCTCATCGGCCTTGATAGCATCTTCCAGTGTGATCCGCCGCAGGGTTCTCTTGGTAGGATCCATCGTGGTCTCCCAGAGCTCATGGGGGTTCATTTCACCAAGACCTTTATAGCGGCTGATGTCCACCCGGACATTCTCATTGCCGCCACGCATCTCTGCGGAAATGATATCTCTTTCCTGATCGGAATATGCAACTCTCTGCTGTTTGCCGCGCGTCAGTTTGTAAAGCGGAGGAACGGCGGAATAGACATATCCCTCTTCGATAAGAGGACGCATGAAACGGAAGAAGAACGTCAGAAGAAGCGTTCGGATATGAGCTCCGTCCACATCAGCATCCGCCATGATAATAATCTTGTGATATCTCAGCTTTGTAATATCAAATTCATCGCCGATACCGGCGCCCAGAGCAACGATAACCGGATTTAATTTGTCATTGCCGTACACTTTATCTGCCCGTGCCTTTTCCACGTTCAGCATCTTACCCCACAGAGGAAGGATCGCCTGGAAACGGGAGTCGCGACCCTGTGTCGCAGAACCGCCTGCAGAATCACCCTCGACGATATAGATTTCGGTAAGACTTGCATCTCTTTCGTTGCAGTCACGGAGCTTGTCCGGCATCTGTCCGGATTCCAATCCTGTCTTTCTCCGGACGGACTCTCTTGCTTTGCGGGCAGCTTCCCTGGCCCGGTTTGCGGTAAGTGCTTTATCAAGAATTATCTTGCCGACGCTGGGATTTTCCTCAAGAAACTGGTCCAGCCGATCGGAAACGACAGAATCTACCAGAGTCCTCATTTCAGAATTGCCGAGTTTTGCCTTGGTCTGACCTTCAAACTGCGGTTCGGTCAGTTTCACAGAAACAACAACCGTAAGTCCTTCGCGGCAGTCGTCTCCGGAAAGACTGTCTCCCTCTTTGAGGATATTGTTCTTTCTTCCATAGGAATTCAGGACTCTTGTCAGAGCCGTACGAAGACCGGTCTCATGCATTCCGCCTTCCGGTGTATGGATGTTATTGGCAAAGGAAACGATTCTTTCGTTATAACTGTTCGTCCACTGCATGGCGATCTCAGCGATACCGGAATCCGTTTCCCCGGACATGTAAATGGTATCCGGATGCAGTGCATCATGATTGCGGTTGAGGAATTTCACGAATTCCCGAATGCCGCCCTCGTAACACATTTCATCTCTTGTTTCCTGGCCGGGACGCAGATCTTCCGTAATGATATGAAGTCCGCCGTTCAGGAACGCCTGTTCTCTCATACGGACATGCAGCGTTTCATAATCATAAACCGTATCATCAAACATCTCGGGATCCGGTTTGAAGCGAACTACCGTTCCAGTATGATCCGTTGTTCCAACTTGTGTCATGTTCTGGGTGATGTTTCCTCTCGAAAACTTCATCTGGTTCATAACACCGTCACGATGAACGGTCACTTCCAGCCATTCGGACAAGGCATTGACAACCGAAGCGCCTACGCCGTGCAGACCGCCGGACACTTTATATCCGCCGCCGCCGAATTTGCCACCGGCATGAAGGACGGTATAGACAACTTCCAGTGCCGGTTTTCCGGTCTGTTCCTGAATATCTACCGGGATTCCACGTCCATCGTCCTTAACGCAGATAATATCCCCGTCCTCAATGGTTACGGTGATATTATGACAATACCCGGCAAGCGCTTCATCAATAGCGTTGTCCACAATCTCGTAAACCAGATGATGAAGACCGGAAGACGAGGTGGAACCTGAATTTGCGACGCATCATATTCTTCTTCAATACGTTCTGTAATTTCTGCCATACTTTCTTTCCTCAAATTCTATTCTTTGATTTCTGTATTTTCCCTTAATCGTTTATATAGATTAGCCGATGACATCTGAGACAGATAGATCGTATATCGGTCCTTTTTATCGCAGCAGACGATAAATGTTCTCGGAATATCATCTGCTACGGTAACGATCTGTCCTTTTTTTTCCGATTTGGCAAGATAATCTCTTGTTATTCGGGACTGAGATGTATTTTCCAGATCAAAAATACCAACAATGTTCTGATCCGGCACGACTACTTGTTTACCAAGATATAAATAATTCAACAGTAGATTCTCCCATCGCGGATCTGAATCACTTTTCCTCCGGTCCTTTTGGATATTCCCTCATCTTCACAGCAGGTGATAAGAGTCTGTCCGCCTCCAATACGATTCAACACAAACTCCTGTCTTTTTTCGTCCAATTCGGAAAGAACATCATCCAGAAGAAGTATCGGATATTCTCCCATCTCCAGAAGATCAATCTCCCTCTCTGCCAGTTTTATGGACAAAGCCGCCGTTCTGGTCTGGCCCTGGGAAGCAAATGATCTTGCTGGTTTTCCGTTAATAAAGATTTCAAGATCATCTTTATGACATCCGGTGAGACACTGTCCGCTTTCTTTTTCCGCGGACTGATGCTGTTCCTGATGCTGCAGAATCTCATAATAGATTTCTTTTTCCGAGGCAAATGGATTCGTAACGGTACTGACTGTCCGATATCGTATTTCCAGATCCTCTCCCTTGGAAAAATCTGCGTGTATCTCTTTCGCTTTCTGATTGAGTTTTTCCGCATAGGATGCCCGGTAACGGATCATCTTCGCAGACATCCTGCAGACCCCATCGGAAAAATCATCCAGCATATCCAGCAGAGACGGCATTTCTCGCCAGTCTTTTAATATTTTCAGTTTCTGCTCATAATAACGGTTAAACTCCGTCAGATACTGTGCATAGTTGGGACGGATCTGACTGATTGCATTATCCAGCAGCTTTCTTCTCTCGGAAGCTCCCTGTTTTATGATTCCAAGATCTTCCGGACAGAATAAAACTACATTGGAAATCTGGGACAGTTCACTTGCTTTTCTGGCCACAGCATTCACGGTTATTTTTTTTCTGAGTCCGTTTTGCATCACAATCCGAACATCATGATTTCTGTCATGACTTTCTATCTCGGCAAGAAGCTCTGCGGAATCATAATCAAATCCGATCAGTTCCCGGTCAAACCTCGTTCGAAACGAACGTCCCATGGACAGCATATATACCGCTTCCAGCAGATTTGTCTTTCCCTGTGCATTCGGTCCGTAAATAACATTGGTCTCCTTGGAAAAATCCACGGTCTCCCATTCATAGTTACGGAATCCGTTTAACATGATTTTTTTTGTATACATATTAAACAACTCGGATCTGCGTATCCTGAAACTCTACCAGATCTCCGCTCCGTATCTTTTTTCCTCTCTGGGTACAGACTTCACCATTTACGGAAATCATCTCATCTTGAATAACCATCTTTGCTTCTCCTCCGGAAGAACAGATGGCAGTCAATTTTAAAAGAGATTCCAGCTTAATAAAATCCGTTGTTATTTTCTGCTCAATAATCATACTTATTCTGCTTTCAGCCGTACAGGAAGAATCATATAAGTATATTTTCCATCATCATCTCCGGATTTGAGAATACAGGGAGATGATCCGGAATTCAGACATACCATAATCGTCTCACTGGGAGCATTTTTCACAGCATCCATCAGATATTTGTCATTAAATCCGATTTCAAGATATTCACACTCACCATCATAGAAGCAAATATCTTCCGCTCTTCCGATGGGCGTTACACAGGACATATTAATGGCAGAATCCTTAAATTTCATACGAATCGGATTTTTAACCTGCTCATTTACGATCATCAGAGCAACGCGGTCCACAGACCGGAGAAAATCCTGCTTATTTACTTTTACCATCACCTTAAAATCGGAAGGTATGGAATTTCTGTAGTTTAAGAACTCTCCTTCAAGGCGGCGGGAGATAATGACAGTTTCACCGATTTCAAAGGAAATATGCTTTTCACCGACAAAAATCGTTACATCCCCTTCGTCCCCGCAGATACGCTCTACATCATTTAATGCCGTACCGGGAACAATAAAGGACTTCTTTCCTTCAAAAACACTGGACTCCAGCTTTTCCTGACGAAGAGCAAGACGGTAACCGTCCACGGAAACCAGATTAATCTGATCTCCGTCAATATCAAACAGAGTTCCGGTATAAATTGGGCGGCTGTCATTATCCGCAACAGCAAAAATTGTCTGTGTGATCATCGTCTTCAGAAGATTCTGAGGAAATACCAGTTTATCGCAGTCATCAATAGTAGGAAGTTCCGGGTAATCTCTCGCATCCAGACTCATAAAGGAATATTCTGATTTTCCGCAGAAAATATCGACCTTTCCTTTTTCATCCGCAGAAACCTCTACGGTCCCATCCGGCATACGTCGGATCATTTCACCAAGAAGTCTGGCATTGAGAACAATCGATCCCTGTTCCTGGACAGTGCTGTCGATAAAGGTAAAGATACCCTTCTTGAGATCATATCCCGTGATCTTAAGGCGATCATTCTGTGTCTCTATAAGAAGTCCTTCCAGTGCAGGAATTGTACTTTTGGAAGCAGAAGCTTTCGCGGTAATTGCCACAGCATTCTGAAAGTCGTTTTTGTCACATGTGAATTTCATAAAAAACCCTCCTGGTTATTATAGAAATAGAAATATAATTGTTTAGTAATATTAGTAGTAACGGCGCCCGGTTGTGGAAAACTCCGAAAGCTGCCTGATAAATAAGGAAATTTGATGTGAAAGAAAATGTTGATAAAAAATCATTAATTGTGTTTGTTTTTTATAGAAAAAATAAAGTCCACACAAGTTAACAGATCTTCCACAAAAGGCTGTTATAAAACGCTGTTAATATTTGAGGTAATATCCCGTATCACTGCGGCAAGATCCGGATTTTTTTCCATCTGAGATTCTATCTTACGAATGGAAACCAGAACTGTTGAATGATTTCGGTTAAAAATCTTTCCAATGTCCGGGAGAGATAGATTGGTCAGCGTACGGATCAGATACATGGAAATCTGTCGGGCTTCTGTGACCCCTTTCGTACGATTAACTCCGGTAAGATCCGCAGCAGTCATATTAAAATAATTTGCCGTAGCATTAATGATGGAATCCGGAGAGGGAATAAATGTTCCAACACGGATGACATCCGATATCGCCCGTTTGATAGAATCAATGGTGATGGTATCATCCAAAATCTCCTTATATGCCGTGAGCCGTTTGATAACTCCCTCAATCTGACGGATATTGGAAGTGATGTTTTCCGCGATGTATAGAACGACGTCATCGGAAAGAAGAAGGCCAAGCTGAGTTGCCTTGTTGCGAATAATCGCCATTCTGGTTTCAAGATCCGGGGGCTGGATGTCTGCCATGAGACCACCTTCAAATCGTGTGCGTAGACGATCATCCAATGTTGTCATTTCCATGGGAGGACGATCGGATGTGATTACAATCTGATGTCCGGATTCATATATGGTGTTAAATGTATGGAAGAATTCTTCCTGAGTTGCCGTTTTTCCGGCGATGAACTGAATATCATCAACCAGAAGCAGTTCCACATTGCGGTATTTTTCATGGAAGTCATTCGTTGTAGAACGCGAGATGGCATGAATCAGTTCATTGGTAAAGTCATCACCTTTGATGTAGGCAACATTAAGATTCGGGTTTTTATTTAAAAGATCATGCCCGATAGCTAAAAGAAGATGCGTCTTTCCAAGGCCGGAGTTTCCGTAAATGAACAGAGGGTTGTAGGTCTGTCCCGGCTTGTCCGTAACGGCAACGGCGGCGGCATGAGCAAATTTGTTGGAGTTTCCAACAATGAAGTTATCGAATGTATATCCCTCCATCTCCGGAAGAACGTCATCGAAGGATGACGAGGTCTCCAAGGTTTCGTCTCCGCAGAGAATCTGAACCGTGAAGGGAGAGGAGAAGAGATCAGTGAGAACCTCCTCCAGCGCAGCACCAAAACGGTTGGTAATGATTTTCCGCTTGAAATCCGTCGGAGTATAAATAATAAATGTTGATTCTTTGATTGCAACTGGTTTACAATCAGAGAACCAGGTTGCGATGGAGGTCGATGTATATTTGGATGAAATCATGTCCAAAACAGTTGACCAAAGATCGTTGATGGAGTTCATAAATTAATCCGTTCCTTTATCAAAAAATAGAAGAATTAAGCATATTGTTTAACCAATATATTTTATCATTTTTAGGGACGAAAGACAATTATGTTATATATATAATAATGTAGGAAAAAGTCAGAGGGAATTTGTATTCTATGAGTGTTCTCAATCAGGAATTATTGAAAATAAAAGAATTGTCCGGACTTCGGGAATTTGAAAACAACCGCTTTCCTGTTTATATTACAGGATTGGCGGAAACCAGCCGGGCACATCTTGTCGCGTCCATAAAAGAGAATATAAAACGCCCTGTTGTGATTATTTGTTCGGATGAGCGATACGGGGAGATCATGAAAAAGAATCTTTCCGGGCTTTTAAAGGAAGAAAGCAATCTTCTGTTTGATAGAGACTTTCATTTCTTTTCTTCGGAGGCAGCCTCCCATCAGAGAGAACATCAGAGAATGACAGCTTTGGAACAGATATGTTCCGGAAAAAACGACATTACGATCATGTCGGTGACCGGTGCGATGATGAGGACGATACCGGCTGATTATCTGAAACGAACGGAGATCATTCTCAAGGATGCAGAAGAAGTACTTGTAGAAGATATTGAAAATGCGCTGATCCGTTCCGGATATGAAAAGACGGAACAGGTGGAAGGAAAAGGCCAGTATTCCAAACGTGGAGGTATTCTGGATATTTTCTCACCGGTGTACGAAAAACCTCTCCGTATCGAATTCTGGGGCGATGAGATCGATTCTATCTCCTTCTTCGATATTGATTCTCAGAGAAGAGAACAGTCAATAAAGGAAGCGAGGATCATTCCCGCCAGTGAGACGATTCTTTCCATGTATGACGGAGGGAAGTGGGCACTCCAGAAAAATCTGACGGAAAAGGCTGACCGGCTTCAGAAAACCGCAAAAACGGAAAAACAGGATGAATTGATTAAAACACTTCGGCGGGATGCGGAAAAAATCCGGGAAAATATCAGCATCTCATATGCAGACCGATATCTTCCTCAGATCTATCCGTTTGCTACGGCAATGGAGTATATTCCGGAAGACGCCGTTGTCGTTCTGGATCAGCCGAAAAAGATTGAGGAAACAGCAAGGGAATACGGAAAGAAGTTTGTTGAAGAAATAAAATCCTTTTCGGAAAAAGGAATCCTGTCCTTTGCGGCGAACCAGTATTTTCTGACGTGGGAAAAATGCTGTCAGCAGCTGGAAAACCATCCAGTCATTATGCTGGATTCCTTTACCAGCGGAAAACTCCCCTTTGCGCCGCAGGAACTGATGAGCGTCAGCTGCAAACAACTGTCCTACTATAACGGCTCATTCAAGACCATTCAGGAAGATCTGGAAACATACATCCGGCAGGAGTATCGGATTGTTTTTCTCTCAGGTGAGGAAAAAAGAGGAAAAAAACTTCAGCAGCTGATCAAGGAACATGGTCTTCCGGCCTCCTATCAGAAGAACCTCCGCGATCTGCCGGAACCGGGAAAATGCATCATTACGGAGGGAACAATTTCCGCAGGGATGGAATACCCGTCCATCCGTCTTGTGATATTTACGGATAATCCAGGGTCCGTGCGGCCGGTCAAAACCTCCAGAAGAAGCAAGCAGTCCAATTACGAAAAGATATCCTCTTACATGGATCTTCATGTAGGGGATCTTGTGGTGCACGAATACCACGGAATTGGACAATATACCGGCATTGAAAAAATAACCGTTGACGGATGCAGCAAAGATTATATCAAGATCAACTATGCGGGATCCGATTGTCTTTATGTGCCGTGTACGCAGCTGGATCTGGTGGCAAAGTACATCGGTGGCGGAGAAGAGCGACAGGTAAAACTGTCGAAGATGGGAGGAACAGACTGGATCAGAACGCGGCAGCGGGCAAAAAAAGCTGCCAGAGAAATGGCCCAGAAGCTGATAGCTCTGTATGCGGAGCGGCAGACGATAAAAGGATATGCTTTTACGCCGGATACCGATTGGCAGATGCAGTTTGAAGAGAACTTTGAGTACGAAGAGACCGACGATCAGCTCCGCTGTGTCAACGAAATCAAAAAGGACATGGAAGCAACGGTTCCCATGGACCGGCTTCTTTGTGGAGATGTGGGATATGGAAAAACGGAAGTCGCCATGCGTGCAGCGATGAAATGCATCCTGGATAACCGACAGGTAGCTTTTCTGTGCCCGACGACAGTCCTTGCCAATCAGCATTATCAGACTGCGGTCCAGCGGTTCAGCGGTTTTCCGGTGACCGTCGAGATCATCAGCCGCTTTCAGACGGGAAAAGAACTGAAAAAGACGCTGGAGAATATGAGGACCGGAAAGACAGATATCGTAATCGGAACACATCGGCTCCTTCAGAAGGATATCGAGTTTAAAAATCTCGGACTGCTGATCGTAGACGAAGAGCAGCGGTTTGGGGTAACGCATAAAGAACACATTAAAGAAATGTCCAAAGGAATCGATGTACTGACACTGTCGGCAACACCGATTCCGAGAACGCTCAACATGTCACTGTCCGGGATTCGGGACATGTCCATTATCGAAGAGCCGCCCAGAGACCGTCAGCCGGTTCAGACGTTCGTTATGGAGCACGATTGGGATGTGGTTGCAGACGCAATGCGTAAGGAGCTGATCCGCGGCGGTCAAATCTATTACGTTCACAATCGAATTGATACCATTGAGCGAACGGCGCGAAAACTGCACCAGGTGCTGGGGGAAGATGTTGCCATCGGTGTTGCACATGGAAGAATGGATAAGAACCAGCTGTCGGGTATGATGGAGAAAATGGCAGATGGGGAGATACAGATTCTTCTATGTACGACGATTATCGAGACTGGAATCGATATACCGAATGTTAATACGCTGATCATTGAAGACGCGGATCGCATGGGACTGGCACAGCTTCACCAGCTGAGAGGCCGTGTAGGCCGGTCTACCAGAAAAGCATATGCGTATCTGACCTACCGGAAAGACAAGGTGCTGACAGAGATTCAGGAAAAGCGTCTGTCTACGATCCGGGAGTTTGTGGAATTCGGATCCGGTTTTAAGATTGCCATGCGGGATTTGGAAATCCGGGGTGCCGGCAATGTTCTTGGAGCCGAACAGTCCGGACATATGCTGGACGTCGGTTACGACATGTATATAAAACTGCTGGATGAGGCTGTGAAG
>CADCMP010000067.1 GCA_902802565.1 Oscillospiraceae bacterium | reverse complement strand
ATGATGAACAGTAGTTTTTTGTAATCGTCCATTGATTTGTGTCTCCCTTAATACTTGATCAGATGATATTAAACAGATAGAGCATGAACCAGGAGGTCGGGATGGAGAACAGAAGACTGTCCAGCCGATCCATTGCACCGCCGTGTCCCGGAATCAGGTTGGAATAATCCTTGATTCCCGCTGTGCGTTTGAGAAGGGAAGCGGCGAGATCACCGACCTGTCCCATGGTAGATGCGACCAGCGCGACCAGCATGCTGATACCCACGGGAACATGAAAACCAAGAAGCTTCAGAATCAAAGTGGCGATCAGACCGGCAATGACGGATGATGCGGCGCCGGTAAGGCAGCCCTCAAGCGTCTTGTTGGGACTGGTATACGGCGCGATCTTGTGAGATCCCCACCATTTGCCCCCCAGCAGAGCGAAGGTATCGCACAGCCAGGTCGCGGCGCATGCAATGATGATCACGGGCTGCCATCCATGCGAGACGCAGATGACCATGACCAGTGCATAGGAGAAAAGGGGATACATCAGGATGCTGGTGTTGGCCATGGCTCCTTTGCCCCGGATGTTTTTGCTGCGAATTCCCTCAAACATACTGAGGAACATGGCGAAAAAGAACCACGCAATATAGAATACAGGCGAAAATACTTTTGTAACACTGAGTGCTGCAAGAAGTGCCATGCCAACTGCAAAACAGTACAAAACCCATTCGGAACTGTGCATGTCCAGTTTGGAAAAAACATTGGATACTTCACGAATGCTGATCACGGCAGCCGCCAGAAGGATCAGAAGTCGGGTATACGGTGAAAGGACGAAGCAGGCAACAGCGACAATGATCATTATCACTGCAGAAATGACACGTGTTTTCAAAACGTATGCCTCCTAATATTACTAAAATTTTAAATATTATAACATGGACATAAACATAATCAAAATTATTTTTTGAGTAATTCTTCCCAAAAGAATACCGCCGGCAAAAAAACCGGCGGTTTGAAATCAGGAATACCAGGAATTGTCGTTGGAAGGAGCATTTTCAATGACGATATCTTCCAGCCGGTAATCATCCAGATTCCGGATCCATACGGAACCGAGAATCATTGCCACACCGCGGCAGACGTTCTGAAAAGAAGACTGATCATTCAATGCGTAACCGAAAATTCCGAGACAGCTCAGAATCCCAAGAACGAGCATCCATTTTCTGAGAGGTTCCGCTTCCTCGGGAAACCATCCGGGTTTGTTCATGCAGTCCCGCAGAGACTCCGTGAACACACAGAATCGGCGGTTGAAAAGGAAATTGATTACCGCAACCAGGACAGCTACAAGAAGGAAGGCGAGACCGAGCCAGATCATACCATGCTGACCGAAGAAATTCAGAATGGCATCAAGCAGCTCCTCCGATTCTGGGCCGGTTATATCGACGGAAAAATCCACAGCGGAAGCAACGACGGAACTGGGGATGAACATCAGCATAAGCCCGACTACAGCGAATATCCCTGCAAATACCCAGCCTACGATCCACATGGCTTTCACAGTGCCGATGCCGAGACCAAATCCGGACAGCTCCTTTCCATTCTTAGCGTTGCTGTAAAGCATCCAGAAAGAGATCGCGAGAAGCACACTGAAGACATCAATGGACCCGCCGATAAGTCCCAGCAGGGCAGAGATCGCAATCAGGATGCAGATTGCCAAAAATTGTGTAGTGGTAAAAATCTCTCGTTTCATTTGATATGCTCCTTTTCTGAAATAGAATCAGAAAAATTTCTGTAATAAACTGGTATTATTATATTAAATATTCAGATTACGTTCAATATATTCTCTGCTTTTTGTGCAAAACAATATTTTGTCCTCTGAAGACAGTAAAACCGTTTTGAAACACAGGATAATGGGTTTCGGATACTTGTGATTTCTATTTTAATATGTTACAATCGTTAAATTGAAGGGTTACATAATACTTTTATTATCTTCCCGATTCGCAGGTCAAAGCGAAGATCAATTGTAGGAGATTATTATGAGTATCTGGAATGCCATCCTGCTCGGTATCGTTCAGGGACTTACGGAGTTCATGCCGGTGTCCGGTTCCGGACATCTGGCAGTGCTTCAGCATCTGTTTGGCGTCACCACGGACGGAGATTACTACTTCCTCCAGGCGCTTCTGCATGCTGGTGCCCTGATCGCGGTCATCTTTGTGTTTCGCGCGGAACTGAATAATATGCGGCAACAGCTGATGCTCAATCGTATGCAGCAGTATCAGCAGACTGAGCAGAAGCGTTATCCCAAGGCACGTCTGTTTGCCATGATCGCGTTTGCAAGCATCCCCATGGTCATAACAGCGTTCTTCTATTCCATGTTCAGTGCTCTGGCGGTCAAGACGGCGTTCGTTTCGGTGATGCTGCTTTTGAACGGTGTTCTGATCTATGCCACGGATCAGATGCAGGAAGGAAAATACTCCGAAGGAGCATTTCCTTTCCGGCGGGCAGTTATTGTCGGAATATGTCAGTGTGCGGCCATCGTTCCCGGGATCTCCCGTGTGGCTGCTGCCTATGGCGCAGGTGCCGCCTGCGGGCTCCGTCGGGACCGGGCTCTTCATTTTACTTACATGCTGGCCATTCCCGCATTGATCGGAATCGTGATCGTGGATCTTGGTGTGGCGATGTCCCGGGGAATCTCTCTGGGAGAAGTTCCCGGAGCGCTTGTCGCAATGGTGTTCGCGATCGGTTTCGGTATCGTTTCAATCAGATTGATGAAAAAGATCGTTGAGGCGAAACAGTACGGGAACTTTGCATATTACTGCTGGGTGATAGGTGTGGTATCCCTGTTGCTTACATTCATTTTCTGAAAACGGAAAGGGATTTGATTGTTTTATGGCGAATAACGCTGCTAAGAAAAAAACTACAACGAAAAAGAATACTGCGACGAAGAAGAGCAGCAGTAGCGGAAAGAAGACAGCTTCTGCCAAAAAGACTACTTCGTCCGCTTCTGCACCGCGGAAAACCACTCGCGGCGGAAGTCATTCGGATCGCGCAAAGAATGCACAGTCCAACAACCGTGTGATTGCGGGAATCGTCTGTCTTCTGCTTGCGCTGATCTCGGCTCTGGGTTATTTCCACATCGAGGCGATCCTCGTGGAGTGGATCCGCACACTTATCGGCGGTCTGACCGGCTGGGGTTTTTATCTTTTCCCGCCGTGCCTGTTCATGGTGGCGTATCTACTGATGCATTATCGGAACACTCCGCTTACCGGACGCATTGTAGCACTGCTGCTTATTCCGGTCTTGTTCGGCGCAATGGCACAGCTTCTGTTTTCCATGACGGATCTGGGCGCTGCCGGAGGCCTTGCCTCAATCATTTCCATCCTGTTTAACGATGGACGCCAGCTGGCCTACGGCGGCGTGATCAGCGGCCTTCTGGCCTACGGACTGGAAAAGATCATCAGTATTTACGGCGCTTTCCCGGTACTGCTTCTTGCATTCATCTATTTTGTGCTCCGCAGTTTCAATATTACCATTTCTCAGATCATGGAATGGGCAAACAGCAAAGAGCAGCCGGTTTCCATCCGTGAAAAGATCGAGAATAAAAGATACGACCAGTTTGACGACGATGAAGGGGATTTCCTTCCCGATGAGGAGACTCACTCTCAGGCAAATCCCAAGATTATTCAGATGCCTCATCTGGGCAAGGGGAATATCGATATCCCGCTGGATGACGAGGATGATGATCTTTTTGATTACGATGATGTGGAGTCCGTCGAAGAACCGTTCTCCATTCCTAAGAAACGGAGAGTCAGTAATCCCGCTAATAGACGGCCCGAGCCGGTTTCCCAAGCTGCCAAGGCTGCACCTTCCAGACCTGCCGCATCCACTGAGAACGTAAAACCGATGTCGGTTCAGGAAGCGGAAGAGCTCGCCGGAGTCTCCGGGACGGAACCTGCGAAGACGAGAGAACAGAAACCTCGCATGAGCAGGGAAGAGATGGCAAATGAAACCGCGGCGGTTGCCGCGCAGATCGAGAAGCAGGAACAGGCTGCGGCAGAATACAAGTTCCCGCCCGTGGATCTCCTGCGCCCCAGCCCCGCCGCAATCGGAAACGGCAGAGAAGAGATCTCCATGACCAAGTCCCGTCTGGAAGATACGATCCAGAGTTTCGGTATTTCGGCCACTATTTCTGATGTCACTCGAGGCCCCACGGTAACCCGATACGATTTCGAACTGGAGCAGGGCATCAAGCTGTCCAAGATCACAAACCTTTCGGATGACATCGCTCTGGCTCTCGGTGTGTCCAGTGTGCGAATCGCGCCGATTCCGAACCGCATATCCACAGTTGGTATTGAGGTTCCCAACCGCCAGAACAGTGCGGTATACCTCCGCGATATCATCGATACACCGAAGTTCAGAAATGCAAAGTCAACTCTTACTGTGGCATTGGGCAAGGACATCGGCGGGGAAGGAATTCTCGGAAATATTTCCAAGCTTCCTCATCTGCTGATCGCCGGTACAACAGGTTCCGGTAAGTCCGTATGCATGAACTCTCTGATCATCAGTCTTCTGTATAAGTCCAGACCGGAAGAGCTGAAACTGATCATGATCGACCCGAAGATGGTCGAGCTGGGAATCTATAACGGGATCCCTCAGCTCTATATCCCGGTGGTAACGGATCCGAAGAAGGCTGCCGGTGCACTGCAGTGGGCCGTCGTGGAAATGCTGAAGCGCTATCGTCTGTTTTCGGAACAGGGTGTCCGTGATCTGGACTCCTACAATGAGCATAAAAAGGCATCGGGTGAGGATATTCTTCCACGCGTGGTCATCGTGATCGATGAGCTTGCCGATCTGATGATGGCTGCATCCAAGGATGTGGAAGAGAGCATCTGCCGTGTGGCCCAGATGGGCCGTGCTGCGGGAATGCATCTGATCATTGCCACGCAGCGTCCCTCCGCGGATGTTATCACCGGCCTGATGAAGGCAAACATTCCCAGCCGCATCGCATTTGCGGTATCCTCCGGACTGGAAAGCCGCATCATTCTGGATCAGCAAGGTGCGGAAAAACTGGTGGGTAACGGTGATATGCTGTTTTCGCCCATCGGCACTAGAAAACCGGTGCGTATTCAGGGTGCTTTCGTTTCTGATGAAGAGCGGGAAGAAGTCATCAATTTCATCAAGCAGGAAGGCACTGCCGAATACAGCGATGAGATCATGGCGACCATAGAAAAGGCTGCAGAAGACAAAAATCAGGATAACGGCAAAAACGGTGGAGCGGCCTCGGATGCCGACAGTGACTACGATGAACTTCTTCCGCAGGCAGTGGACGTGATCTTTGACACGAAACAGGCATCGGTATCCATGCTTCAGCGCCGTCTGAAACTTGGTTATGCCAGAGCCGCCCGTATCGTCGATCAGATGGAAGAACTGGGGATCGTAGGTCCGTTTGAAGGTTCCAAGCCGCGTCAGGTGCTGATCACCAAGGAGCAGTGGCAGGAGATGCAGATGATCCATGGTTCGGCCCCAACGGAGATCATGGAGACACGCATGAACTTTGATGAGGAAGAGGATACGTTTGACGATCCTATGGACGAAGTATAATCAATCGAAAAATCCGGAACAATGTTTCCGGATTTTTCTTCAAATTTATTTACAGAGGGAATCATATTATGGATTATTTCAATCCTCAGATGGATATCCGTGAAATCAACAATCTCAGCATGCTGGGACTGGCTCACGTCGGAGATGCCGTATACGAACTGATGACAAGAACCCTGCTTTGCACGGAAGGTCATGCACAGGCGAGCGATCTTCATCATCGTACCGTGGAATATGTGAATGCATCATTCCAGGCAAAGGCCGCAGCAGCGATCCAGGACCTTCTCACGGATGAGGAAATGGGCGTTTATAAAAGAGCCAGAAATGCGAAGGTTCATTCCGTTCCTCACCATGCTCAGGTTTCGGAGTATCATGCAGCAACCGGACTGGAGGCATTATTCGGATATCTGTTTCTTCAGGGTAAGAATGACCGTCTCAATGAACTGTTTCAGGTGATCCACAGGGAGGAGCCGTAAGAAATGCCATTGGATGCAGTAGTTATACATGCGATTAAGGAAGAACTGGAAAAAGAGCTGATCGGCGCACGCATCGACAAGGTTCAGATGCCGGAACGGGACGTTCTGCTTCTTTCCGTACGGGGCAATATGGGCAACCGAAAGCTTCTTCTATCCGCCAATACGGGAAGTGCGAGGATCCAGTTTACCGAAAATGTCTATGAGAATCCGTCGGAGCCTCCGATGTTCTGTATGCTGATGCGCAAACATCTGGTAGGAGCACGGATCCAGAGCATCACACAGCCGGATTTTGACCGGCTCCTCGTTCTGGATCTTTCCGTTCGTGATGAAATGGGTATTCTTACCGAAAAAAAGCTTGTCATGGAGCTGATGGGAAGAGCGTCCAATATTATTCTTGTGGACGATAAAGGAAATATCATCGACTGCATCCGCCGCGCGGATTTTGGTGAGAATGCGATGAGGCGGCTCCTGCCGGGAATGATTTACCGAAGGCCATTGCCACAGGAGAAAACCCCGTTTTTCGCGGCAGACGATGAGCAGCGCACGGAGATCGGCAGACGATGTGCCTTGTCTGCAAATCCGGAAAAGAGCATCATGGAATTCTTTTCCGGTCTTTCTCCGCTGATCTCAAGAGAACTTGTCTACCGCTGCCATGGACAGACGGAGTTCCTTCCGGAAGCGATGGATGCGTTAAAAGAAAGCGTGGTCAAAAGTGAGTTCGAACCGGTGATATTGATGCGGGAAGGGAATCCGTTTGACTTCAGTTATATGAGGATCTCCCAGTACGGTGAGACGATGGAACTCGCAGAGTATTCTTCTTTTTCGGAACTGCTGGATGCATTCTTCTCTCAGAAGGATCATGCTGAGAGCATGAGAAGAAAAAGCCGCGATCTGCTACATAAAACAAAATCGGCCAGAGACCGCACCCAGCGGAAACTGAATGCCCGCCGGCAGGAAATGGAGAAAGCGGATGATCGGGAACAGATCCGTAAGGAAGCGGATCTCATCACTGCAAATATCTATAAACTGAAAAAGGGAATGGCTTCTTTTTCCTGTGAGGATTTCTATGAACCGGATTGTCCGGAACGGGTAATCCTGCTGGATCCGCTGAAAACTCCACAGCAGAATGCGGCGCAGAAATACAAGGAATACAACAAGCTCAAGAATGCCAGAGAGCATCTTACAAAGCTTATCGAAGAGAACACGGCTCAGCTCGACTATCTGAACAGTGTTATGGATGAAATCGAACGTGCGGAATCGGAACGTGATCTGGCGGAGATCCGCCGGGAACTGATCACCACCGGTTATCTGCGGACGAAAAAGAATGCCCGAAAGGAAAAAGTCCGGGCACAGGGACCATTGAGTTTCCAGTCGGACGACGGTTTCCGTATCCTTGTCGGACGCAATAATGCGATGAACGATGATCTCAGTATCAGAAAGGCTGGCTTCATACAAAGAGCGTACACGGCAGTCATGTGATCATTGTATGTGATGATCAGACTCCTCCCGCAAGAACCGTCGAACAGGCGGCAGCCATCGCTGCGTATTATTCTCAGGCCAGGGCAGGAGGGAAGACTCCGGTGGACTTTACCATGGTCCGCAATCTGAAGAAACCTTCGGGCGCAATGCCGGGTTTCGTCATTTATCATGTGTATGAAACCATTCTGGCTGAACCGGATGAACAGCTCGTAATGCGCTTAAAAACTGATCACTGATAGCGGCAGATTCAATCTGCCGCTTTTTTTTTTTTCTTTTATCCACGCGTTAGACGCGTGGTTCAAAAGAGGCTAAGCCGACGAGGCGGAAAGAAAAACTCCTTTTGTTTTGAGATTGTGGTCGTCAGCTACAATCAAAAACAAAAGGAGGTCACTCAAAAGAAAATGAATGATAAGTAAAGTTTAAATCATATCCAAAGTGTTTGTAAATATCATATAGAATAAATCGAAGAACTAGCTTGGAAAGCAACAGTGTTAAACGAACTAGCAGAAAACAAACACAAAACTGTATTGGAAGAAAGAATTAATAATCAAACCAAAGTCATAAAAGGAGATACAATCCCCACGCAAGTGACAGACAACATTACACGTTGTACGCGTCTGCGAGGAGCATGGGGTTATACCCCCTGTGGACAACCACGCGTTTGACGCGTGGATGGTTTTTTTGATAATTGTGACACAAACGATTGGATTATATAGACAATAATGCGGTATTTGTATATAATTTATTCAGAATTATTCCTCTATTCCGACGAGCTCAGTAGCTAGAGCGGTCGTTGTATTTAAGACAATTATTGTCGTTTTCCCTCTGCAGCAATGATTATTGCTGCATTTTTTGCAGTTCGTTCAAATAGAATGAATAAAATGAACAATATTACTTGAACGATTTATTAAAACTGTCCATACGAAATATTTGATTATTTATTGACAATTCTAAAAAGATTGTCATAATTGATATAAAGACATTACTATATTCTTTTA
>CADCMP010000066.1 GCA_902802565.1 Oscillospiraceae bacterium | reverse complement strand
AAGAAGATCCACAACGATCAGACCTTCACATTCTTCCAGTCCCTGTGCAAACAGCACGGCAGCACGGCTCATGGAATACCTCCTGACATATTCAGATCATTTTATTTGCGATCCGTTTGGGGACAACGGTCCGTTCATTCTTGTAAATACTGTTCTCCGGGATCACTCCACGGACCGAAGATGTGGGGTAAATATTGGTGTGGGCACCAATTACCGTTCCGGGATTCAGGACGCTGTTGCATCCGACTTCTACGAAATCGCCAAGGACCGCACCGAATTTTTTTCGTTTTGTCGGAATCTGTTCATTGCCTTTTACAACTACAAGTGATTTATCACTTTTTACGTTGGAAGTGATGGAACCGGCACCCATATGGGATTTATAACCAAGAATCGAGTCACCGACATAGTTGTAATGCGGAGTCTGAACGTTATCAAACAGAACTACGTTCTTAAGCTCCACGGAGTTTCCGACCACACAGTTTTTTCCAACGATGGCGCTGCCTCGAATAAATGCACAATGACGTACTTCGGCATTATGATCGATGATACAGGGTGCTCCGATATAAGCGGATTCGAACACTTCCGCATCTTTGGCGATCCATACATTTTCCTTCGGGCTGTAGAATTCATCCTCAGGCAGAGACGGGCCCAGTTTCAGGATGAAATTTGAGATATCATCCAACACTTCCCAAGGATACTGAACGCCTTCAAACAATTCCTTCGCAATCGTACGGTTCAGATCCAGAAGATCCTTTACTTCAACATTCATCATCGTACTTTCACCAGTTTCCCCGCTGTTCTCATGGCGTCGATAATCATATCAACATACTGAGAACACAATTCTTCCGTCTGAGCTTCCACCATTACACGAAGCACCGGTTCCGTTCCGCTCTTGCGCAGAAGTACACGTCCACGGTCACCCAGTTCTTCTTCCGCACGAATCACTGCGTTTTTGACTTCCTCGCATTCCATGGTGGAATCCTTGTCATCCACTTCTACATTTGTCAGCTGCTGCGGGTAAATGACTACAGGAGCTGCAAGCGTGCTGAGCGGCTGTTTGGTCTCCGTCATGGCTTCCATCAGCTTGATTGCGGTTAGAAGTCCGTCGCCGGTATTGGCAAGGTTGCCAAAAATGATATGCCCGGACTGCTCGCCACCGAGAAGATGTCCGTTCTGACGCATATTCTCTGCAACGTATTTGTCGCCGACATCGGTTTTCTCATAGCCGATATTCAGTTCATCCAGCGCTTTATAAAGTCCCATATTGGACATTACCGTCGTGACGACCTTGGATTCACCGAACTTTCCTTTTTCCTTCATGTACTTGGAACAGATATAAAGGATATGATCACCGGTTATGATATTTCCCTTTTCATCAACGGCAAGACAGCGGTCTGCATCACCGTCAAATGCAAATCCCGCATCCAGATGATTATCCAGAACGAACTTCTGCAGATGTTCCATATGAGTGGAACCGCAGTCGATATTGATGTTCAGACCGTCGGGAGTATTGCCGATCACATAGGTGTCGGCGCCAAGTGCATCAAAGATGCTTTTAGCCATCTGCCATGTGGAACCATTTGCGCAGTCGAGGCCGATCTTCTTTCCCTTATAGGAACGAGTTAGCGGTTACGTCCAGAAGCGTAATCCACGGTACGGCCGATATTCTCTCTTACTGCATACGGAATATCGTCTTCGGAATCAAGATACTGCTCAATTCCCTCCAGGACCGATTCTTCCATCTTTTCGCCGGCACCATTGAGCAGCTTGATGCCGTTATCAAAATACGGATTATGGCTGGCGGAGATCATAATGCCGCAGTCAAAATCATCGGAACGGGCGATATAAGATACACTGGGGGTTGTGGTGACATGCATCATATATGCGTCCGCACCGGAAGAAGTAAGTCCGGCGCACAGTGCGTATTCAAACATATAGCTGGAACGCCGGGTATCTTTACCGATGACGACCTGAGCCTTGTGATCTTTTCCGTAATACCATCCGAGGTAGCGACCAATACGAAATGCATGTTCCACTGTAAGAACTTTATTTGCCTCGCCCCGGAATCCGTCAGTACCAAAATACTTCATAAAAAACAAATTTCCTCCGATTTATGTATTAGATATCTGATGCAGCAGCACTGTCCACATAAAGATTCAGGTTCATATGAATCTGAAGCATAGATGCCGGAACAAAGGGGATCGTTTTTCCATAGACGATTTTATGCACTGCATCTGCCTTTTCTTCACCAGCAGCAATCAGATCGATGTATTTTGCACTTACAATGGTCTTGATTCCCATCGTAACGCCTTTTTCAGGGACATTTTCAGCCCCTCCAAAATCTTCAGCAACAAGCTTTTTCGTCTTATCCGTTAAAAGCTGCGCATGCGTATAAGATTCGAAAGGAGTTGCCGGTTCATTAAAACCAATACTTCCATTGATGCCGATACCAAGAATCATGAGATCGATCCCGCCTGCAGCTGAGATCTGTTCATCATATTCTTTCAGCTTATCCTCATCTTCCGAGCAGAGACACGGATAAAAGATATTGCTCTCATTAAAACCGGCTCCGTCAAACAGATTGTTTTTCATATACGAATGAACGCTGCCCTCGTGTTCTTTATCCAGATCACGATACTCGCAGCATACGAATACTCGGACATCGCCAAAGGGCAGCTCCCCTGCCTGTCCAAGTTCTTTTAGTTTCTGATATACAGGGATCAGATCCCGTCCGAAAGAAACGCCAAGAACAGCATCGGGTTTCTCCGCAAGCAGATCCTTCACCTGATTTGCGATCTGTTCAGAAGAAGCGGCGATATCGTTGGTAATGATTTTCATTTCCTACCTCCAAGAATTACAACAGTGCCGATGGATCATTTCTCCGATAAGATCTTGGAGAGTTCTTCCATAAAGGTATTGATATCTTTAAAACTCCGATAGACCGAAGCAAATCGCACATAAGCGACTTCATCCACATCTTTTAGACGGGTCATGACCATCTCACCGATCTCCTGAGTTGCGATCTCACGTTCCAGAGATCCCTGGAGCTCCTGCTCGATTTCATCGGCAATATGTTCGATCTGAGCCATCGTTACCGGACGTTTTTCACAGGCGCGGACCATGCCGTTGATCAGCTTCGATTTGTCAAAGGCCTGTCTGCTTCCATCACGTTTCACAACGATCAGCGGAACTCGCTCCACGATCTCATAGGTTGTAAACCGTTTCTGGCACGAAAGACACTCTCTGCGTCTGCGAATGGAAGTACCTTCCTCTGCCGGTCTCGAGTCGATGACTTTACTTTCCAGATAACTGCAATAAGGACATTTCATGTATTTACTCCTTCCGGGCTGAATGAACTCATAATTATTTCATGGTAATATTATGTCAAATTATAGCATAATAGAAATGCCAATGCTCAAAAGAAACAAAAGTTAACATAATATTATAAAAAGAAATGGATGAACTCTTCATTCGAGTTCATCCAGTATTTTCTTCAGCTCCGAACGGGAAACCGTCCGGTTCAGATACTCCAACAGTGAATTGGAAGAGAGATTGGTAGGGATCCCAAGCCGGGACTGCAGCATTTTTCTTTTTCTCCCGCTTTCAGGCCCTCCGGATAATCCCATAAAAAACAGGTCTGTTTTTGTGAAGGATTCCGTATGAAAAGCATGTTCTTCATCCACAATCGTTGCTCCTGCCCGTCTCAGACAGTCCTCCAGCACCTGCGGTGACATCCCCTCCACACCAAGCAGTCCCTCTTTTGATGGAGAGTTTTTCCTTCTCTCTTTCCCGGAAATCTCGGGAATATAGGCATTCTTGATGCATTCTGAAGGAATGAAGCTTTTCAGATGATTACGAATCAAAAGACCGGCACCGTCGGAATCGGTCAGAATGATGATTCCGTTCTTTAAGGCAAGACTGCGGATCATGTTCCGTTTGTCCGCATCGTGAAACACACCGAATCCCGATGTTTCCACGATCATGGCATCCACGATCTGACTGAGAGCGTTTTTATCATATCGTCCTTCAACGACGATCACCTCACGTACTCTGATCATACGATCTCACCGGAGCATATGTGCATCAGTAGTTCCATCAGAATCTCACGGTCATCGATGGATGAGCTCTTCATCTTATAGTCCGCCTCCGCACAAAGTGAAACATAATGACGCAGAGCATCCAGTCGGAACCGGGCTGCAGATTTTGTGAGCCGGTCCGCAAGCCATCCTTTGGCGCCGCATGTCTCTTCCAGATATGTTCTTCCAAGTCTGTGTTCTGCGGCAAGTTTCGCTCCGTAAAGACGACGCATCTGATTGCCGATCAGTGCGAGAAGCATAATGGGATCATTTTCTTTGCTGGAAAGCAGATCGGACAGGACGGCTGCGGCTTCGTTATTCTTTCTCTCCGCAATATAATCCGTGATCAGAAATACCGAAGCCTCCGGAATTCTAGTAGTGACAGCATCGATATCCTGTGTCGTGATCTCCTCCTTCGAAGAATATGCAGCAACTTTTTCGATCTCAGGAAGAAGACGATTCATCAGATCTCCGCAGTTGAAGATTAGATATTCCGCAGTTTTCCCGCTGATTGTTTTGTCATGTTCCTTGAAATGCCTTGCAATCCATTTGACAAGCTTATCATGACCGGAAGCATAAAACTGGATCTCTTCCCCGTATTTGGTGATGGACCGGAACGTTTTCAGCCTTTTATCCGGAGTGTAATCCGGTTGCTGTGTGAAGATCAGGGTGCAGTAATCAGGAAGATCACTGAGCACACTGTTAAGCCGCTCATACTCCTCTTCCTTCACGCTGTTCAGATCCGCATCACGAACCATGACCACCGAATGATCGGACATGAAAGGCATGGCATCCACGGCACTGGCAATGGCGTCAATATCCAGTTCTTTCCCGCTGTCGATCAGATGGAAATTAAACTCTCTGTCACCATTGGGAAAAGCCATCTTCATGATTGAATCGATATACTGCTGTTTCAGATAGTCCTCTTCACCCCATAGAAGATAGAGTCTTCCGAGACCATTCTCCTTCAGCTTTTTTTCAACATCACCATATTGAAACGGTGTTTTGTCCTTGGCCATGAAACAAACCTCAGTTTCTTGATATGTACACAGTTTATCATTATTTTATGATTAAAAAAAGTCCGCTGAAAAAAGTCAGCGGACTTTAGAATATCATGACATTCTGTCTGCCATCCGTCCACCGCCAAGAATATGGAAGTGCAGATGGTGTACGGTCTGACCGGCATCATCACCGATATTGGAAACGACACGGTAACCGTTATCAAGTCCCTCCTGTTTCGCAATCTTTGCAACAGCTTCCAGACATTTCGCCGCATAAACGGAATTATCCGGATTCAGTTCCGCAACAGAAGCGATGTGTTCTTTCGGGACAACAAGGACATGAGTAGGCATCTGAGGATTAATATCACGAAAAGCAAACACATATTCATCCTCGTAAACCTTGGTTGACGGGATTTCTCCGTCTATGATCTTACAAAACAGGCAATCATCCATGACTGATTCTCCTTCCGATTATTGGTTTATTCCTAGTTTTTCAGCAACGAAATCATCTACAGTGGCAAGTGCATCATCGGTCTTCAGCACTTCGGTGCCGCCACCCATGGCAGAATCCGGACGTCCGCCTCCTTTGCCGCCTGCAACCGCGGATACGGACTTCACCAGTTCACCTGCTTTAATGCCTTTCTCTACCGCATCCTTACCGCATACTGCCACAAAAGATACTTTTTCGTCCTGGACTGTGGCAAGGACTGCAACAGAATTAGGTTCACGGTCACGGATCATATCGCCCATACGACGAAGTTCATTAGGGGTCAATTCGGAATTAGTGATCGTAATGACTTTAATTCCGCCGACGTTCTTAGCCCCGAACATGATACGTTCCGCATCGCCGGACATCAGCTTGTCCTTCATCTGATCGACCCGCTGGTTCATAATCTTCATTTCATCTACGATACTGTGCGCCTTGGTAAGAAGATCTGCAGGCTTTGTTTTCATGATTTCAGCGACAGACTGCGTTACTTTATATACATGTTCCGCTTCCTTCAGGAAACGCTTTCCGGTAATCGCCTCGATACGACGGACACCGGATGCAACAGAGCTTTCGGAGATGATTCGGAATGACCCGATTTTGGAAGTATTGTCAACATGTGTGCCGCCGCACAGTTCCATGGAATAGTCACCCATGCTTACAACACGCACATTCTGGCTGTATTTTTCACCAAACAGTGCCATAGCGCCCTTCTGTTTGGCGTCATCGATGCTCATTTCCTCTGTAATGACATCAAAGCCGTCCAGGATCACATCATTGACTCTGGAAACCACCTGAAGCAGATCATCACTGCTTACCGCCTCAAAGTGAGTAAAGTCAAAACGGAGATAATCTTCCGACACATAAGAACCGGCCTGCTGAACGTGATTGCCGAGAACTTCCCTCAGCGCAGCGTGCATCAGATGAGTGGCGGAATGTGCTCTCATAATGGATTTACGCCGTTCGGAATTGACACATGCCTGAACGGTATCATCCACATGGAAAGATCCTTTTTCCATGTGCCCGTGATGCAGGAACTTGCCTGCTTTATCCTTCTGCACGTTCTCCACGACAAACAGGCTTTCGCCCAGTTTAATCACACCATTGTCCGCGCTCTGTCCGCCCATTTCCGCATAAAACGGGGTGCGGTCCAGTACGATGATTCCCTCATCCTGATCTGCAATGGTTCCGGTGATCTCGTCGCCGCGTACCAGTGCAAGGATGTTGCCTTCATCCTCCAGTTTATCATATCCGGTAAATTCTGTCGGGGTGTTATCCAGACCGAGATCAATTCCGGCCCAGGCAAGATCGCCCAGTTTCTTTCTGGCTTCTCTGGCCTGCTTTTTCTGCTCTTTCATCAGAGCATCAAAAGTCTGTTTATCCACATCCATTCCCTGCTCCGATGCCATTTCATTCGTCAGATCCACAGGGAAACCATAAGTATCGTACAGCTTAAATGCATTTTCACCGGAGAACACATTTGTTCCGGATTTTTTGTCCTCAGCAAGCATCTCTTCAAAGATCTTGATACCGGAATCCAGTGTTCTCTCAAAAGTCTCTTCCTCGGTTTTGATGACACGGAAGATAAAGTCCTGTCTCTCACGCAGCTCCGGATAGGCACATTCATTTTCCTTAACGATAGTTTCAACGATCTTATACAGGAAAGGCTCATTCATCCCAAGAAGCTTACCGTGACGGGAAGCACGCCGCAGGATACGCCGCAGGACATAACCTCTTCCCTCGTTGGAAGGCAGTATGCCGTCACTGATCATCATGGTTGCAGATCTGGTATGATCCACGATGATACGAAGAGAAACATCCGCATCGTCATTCTCATGATAATGAACACCGGTCAGCTCCGATACACGGCTGGTGATGTTTCGAACCGTATCCACATCGAACAAGGATCCAACATTCTGGCTGACACAGGCAAGACGCTCCAGCCCCATACCGGTATCGATGTTCTTCTGCGACAGATCGGAATAGTTTCCTTTGCCGTCGTTATAAAACTGGGAAAAGACATTATTCCAGACTTCGATATAGCGGTCACAGTCACATCCCACGGTGCAGTCCGGTTTGCCGCATCCATGCTCCGGGCCGCGGTCATAATAGACTTCACTGCAGGGACCGCACGGTCCGGAACCATGCTCCCAGAAATTGTCTTCTTTGCCGAAACGGAAAATGCGGTCTGCTTCAATACCGATCTCGTCATGCCAGATGTTCCATGCCTCATCATCGTCAAGATAGACAGAGGGATACAGCCGGTCCGGCTCAAGGCCCACCCACTCTGGGCTGGTGAGAAACTCCCAGGTCCAGGCAATGGCTTCGGATTTAAAATAATCTCCAAATGAGAAGTTGCCGAGCATCTCAAAGTATGTTCCGTGACGATCGGTCTTTCCGATATTATCAATATCCGGTGTTCGGATGCATTTCTGACAAGTGCACACGCGACGTCTCGGAGGCTCCTCTTCGTTGGTGAACCAAGTCTTCATAGGTGTCATGCCTGCGTTGATCAGAAGGATACTCTTATCATTCTGCGGGACCAGTGAAAAACTGGGAAGACGCAGGTGATCCTTTGATTCGAAAAATCTGAGGAACATTTCCCTCAATTCATTCAGTCCATACTCTTTGTGTGCCATCATAACCTCCAAAAAATAAAAAACTCCGCCCCTTGACAGGGGCGAAGTATAGTCTACTCGCGGTACCACCCTGATTGTTCCATCAGGAACATCTCCAGTGCCCTTTAACGGAGGCAGCCCGTCATCTGTTGAATGAAGCTCAGGAGTGGCCAAAAATGTTTCCGATGGAAGCTCTCACCGTTCTTCCTCGCTGTGATCTTTCACATTTATTCGTTCCGTCACTGCTTTTACAAATATAGTGAGATTTTAGCATAAAATCATTGTTTGTCAATATTACTTCATCTTGCGAAGAAGAGACAGCGGTTCACAGGAAAACGGCAGCTTCATTCGCAGAGTCATCGTTGCATGAGGAGCACTTTCGATGGGTGCACCCTCTCCGTCTTCCAGATGATCAACTGTGAAGGTATACGGCTCATGATCTTTTGTAAGAAGATCCACCTGATCACCAATTGAAAACTTATTTCGCTGCGAGAGCACTGCATTTCCTTCTGTATCACATTCCAATACTACTGCGCATACATCTGCATCTGAGAAATAGGATGCTTCCGCATAATGCTGACCGGGATCACCGTAATAAAATCCGGTGCAGTATGGACGGTGACTGATCATTTCCATCTCTCGGATCCAGCAGGAAGCGGGCCTTTTGCCTTCCTTCACGCTGTCCAGCGCATGCCGGTAAGCATTGGTCACAGCTGCGGCGTAATAGGCGGACTTCATACGGCCTTCGATCTTAAAGCTTGAAATACCAGCGTCGATCAGATCATCCAGATGCTCGATCATGCACATATCATGGGAATTCATGATATGTGTTCCGCCGTCTTCCGTGATTTCAAAATACTCTCCGGGTCTCTGTTCTTCAACCAGATGATATTTCCATCTGCAGGGCTGAGCACAAGCTCCTCGATTGGCATCCCGTCCTGTCAGATAATTGGACAGCAGACACCGCCCGGAAAAGGAAACACACATGGCACCGTGAACAAATGCTTCCATTTCCAGTTCGTCCGGAATGTTTCTGCGGATCTGCCGGATCTCTTCCATGGTGGTTTC
>CADCMP010000065.1 GCA_902802565.1 Oscillospiraceae bacterium | reverse complement strand
GCATCCAGCTCCCAAAGCTGGCGCGCTACCAACTGCGCTACACCCGGATAACGCTGTTTAGTATACATCAAGTTATCAGGCATTGCAATAAATATTTCCCGTTGAAAAAAGGGCAAAAACCGCATAAAAACCAAGGCTCAAAAAGAGTATTTGCCCATCATTATTCAATGTGTTATTCTTAGGCGCAGGAGTTGATTTTTCTATGAGAATGCGAAAGAAAACCAATCTTACTTCCCGGATGGAACAATGTTCCCAAGTGCTCATTGAAGCGCCGGAACAGATGAAGGGAAGATGGAGAGAAGGGTTTCCCGAATACAGTAAGATTTTTGTGGAGCTTGGATGCGGAAAAGGGACCTTCACCGCCGGGACTGCGGCAGAGAATCCGGATGTTCTCCTGGTAGCGGTTGAGCGGGTTCCGGATGCCATGGTGATGGCGATGGAAAAAGCCTGCCAGATGGAGCTTGCCAATGTCCGTTTTATTGATATGGACGCGGAAAAAATCGAAGAAGTCTTTGAGGACGGAGAGATCGATCGGATCTATATCAATTTCCCGGATCCATGGCCGAAAAGCCATGATGCAAAACACCGTCTGACGGCACCGGGATTTCTGCGAAAGTATGCTGATGTGCTGGTTTCGGGAGGACAGATTCATTATAAGACTGATAACGACCCTCTGTTTGAGTGGTCGGTAGAGAAATTCAAGGAAGAAAAGTGGGAGATCACGGAGCTGAATCGTGACCTTCATAAGAATGGTCCCAGAGGCATCATGACCGATTATGAAGCGAAGTTCCATGCACAGGGGATCACGATCAACCGACTGGTAGCGTCCCGGGCAGAAGAGACGAAAGATCGAAAAGCGGGTCCCGCTCCCCGGATGTATCAGGCAGGGATCGAGCGTCCTTACCGGACCAGTGAGCTGTTCCGCGCTGCGGAGGCACAGGCCAAGGAGGAAAACAAATGAGATTTGTTTCATGGAACGTAAACGGACTTCGCGCTGCGGTTGGCAAAGGGTTTGAAGAAGTGTTCTGGAATCTGAATGCGGACTGCTTCTGTGTGCAGGAGACCAAGTTGCAGGAGGGTCAGATCGAGCTGGATCTGCCCGGTTATCAGGGATATTGGAATTACGCGGAGAAAAAAGGTTATTCCGGAACTGCGATTTTTTCCCGGGTAGAACCGATTAGCGTACAGTATGGGATCGGAGTCGATGAGCACGATCATGAGGGGCGCACAGTCACACTGGAATTCGAGGAATTCTTCCTGGTGTGTGTCTACACCCCCAATGCCCAGAACGAACTTGCCAGGATCGATTACCGCATGGATTGGGAAGACTGCTTCCGGAAATATCTGGTGGAACTGGATGGGAAAAAACCGGTCATCGTATGCGGCGATATGAATGTCGCACATCAGGAAATCGATCTCAAGAATGCCGCCGCCAACGTCGGGCATGCCGGTTTCTCGGATGAGGAGCGGGGAAAATTCGGGGAACTTCTGGATGCCGGATTTGCGGATACGTTCCGGATGATCTATCCGGACCGGAAAGATGCCTACTCCTGGTGGAGCTATCGCGGCAATGCGCGTGCCAAAAATGTTGGATGGCGTATTGACTATTTCCTCGTTTCCAATCGACTGAAAGGAAACGTGCAGGATGCATATATTTTCCCGGAGATCACAGGATCGGATCACTGCCCCGTAGGACTGGATATCATATGGTAACGATCGGAACGATAGAACTGGACGGTGCATTTACTCTGGCTCCCATGGCCGGGGTCACAGATTTTGCTTTCCGCCGGATCTGCAGGGAATGCGGAGCGGCGTTTTCCACCACGGAGATGGTCAGCGCAAAGGCATTGACCTACCGCGACCGGAAAACGAAGGATCTTTGTTATATTCCCCGTGATGAGCATCCGGTCAGCGTACAGATTTTCGGGCATGAACCGGATGTGATGGCAGAGGCCGCAGTCTTGGCTCTGGATGCCTCAGGAGCGGATATTCTGGATATCAACATGGGGTGCCCGGTTAATAAAGTGGTGAAATCCGGGGATGGGTCGGCACTGATGAAAGATCCGGATCTTGCGAGCCGGATCATCCGCAGTGTTGTGGACGCAGTGTCGGTTCCTGTTACCGTAAAGATCCGGAAAGGATTCGATGGCGGCAACGTCAATGCGGTGGAGTTTGCAAAAATGTGCGAGGATTCCGGGGCTTCCGCTGTCGCGGTCCACGGAAGAACCCGGGTCCAGATGTATCAGGGGAGAGCAGACTGGGATATAATTAGGGAGGTGCAGAAGGCACTTTCAATCCCTGTAATTGCCAACGGTGATGCTCTGACCGCGGAAGAAGCGGTTCATCTGCTCCATTATACCGGATGCCCTGCAGCCATGATAGGAAGAGGCAGCTTCGGAAATCCATGGATTTTTCAGCAGGCAGAGGCCATGCTCCGGGGAGAAAAATGCCCGGAACTGCCGTTGCTGTCTTCGCGGCTGGATACTGCGGTCCGACAGATCACAATGCTTGCCGAACAGACCAGCGAACACTACGCCTGTCTGCAGGCACGCCATCATCTTCCTTGGTATCTTCATGGGGTCCCTCATTCCGGCCCATACCGGCAGCGGTTTGCCAAAGTCGGCTCATTGGATGAGCTTCAGGAGATCGCCCATGAGGCTGGAAATCGGCTTTCCCGCCAGTGATTCTCCTGAATTCATCAGATCGGAGCATTTCATGCTGACAAAGGCTGGAATAATGTGAGGATATCGTACCATTTTTGAGATGGACAATGCCTTGATAGTATGTGAAAAATATGATAAACTACTCTAGAAGTAGTGTTTGATTGGCTTATGGGATAGGTCAATTTGGATAGGAGGAACGAAGATGAAACGGATAAAAGTGTCCAATAATGTTATCCGTCGTCTACCCAGATATCTTCGGAAACTGGACGAACTCAATGAACAGGGAGTCAGCAGGATTTCTTCGGGAGAACTGGGCAAGCAGTTGGGTCTAACACCCTCTCAGATTCGTCAGGATTTCAGCTGCTTTGGAGATTTTGGACAGCAAGGCTATGGGTACAATGTCAATACGCTTCGGCAGGATATTGCTACCATCCTGGGCATGGATCGCGGATTCAATGCCATTCTTCTTGGCGTCGGTAATATTGGAAATGCCCTTTTACGGAACTTCTCTTTTGAAGAGTGGGGCTTTTCCATGAAAGCTGCATTTGATATTAAGCCGGAACTGATTGGCACGGAAGTGAACGGTGTTCCCATTCTGAGCCAGGAGCAGCTGAACGATTATCTGCAGCAGAATAAAGTGGATGTTGTTGTTCTTTGTGTACCGAAAGAGATCGCAGTGAAGATGACTAATGATCTGATCGAGCAGGGAATTGATGCTTTCTGGAACTTCACCAACGTGGAGCTTACCGATCCCAACAGCGATGTTTTGGTAGAGAACATGCATTTCTCTGACAGTCTTCTGGCACTGAGTTATTTTGTGTCGGATAAAGCTGACGAGGAACTTGCTCGGCAGAACCGTCAGAAGAGATTGAATAACAGGACTTAATACGTCCTGACTGGATGAAAAAGTGAGAAGATCAGTTGTAATTGCAATTATGGTGTTGGCCGTCGCGCTTGCGGCGGTCATTACCGCTTTTACCATAGCAAGACAAAATGCAAATAATACAGATGACCCGGTAGCAACGAAATCCTATGCCACCGGAGAGTTTTTTGCCAAGGTCCTGTCGAATTCCCTGACACCCCTGGAGTCCCGGATGGGAGCCGTATATGACAGTGCAGTGAATACGCAGAAAAGACTGGATCCCCAGAAGGATACAAAGGCGTCGGTTCTGGCCGGCCGGGGAACGGTCATTACGCTGAAAAACGGCGCCTGGTTTATTCTTGCGGACGGACAGGTGTCCAACAGCCGCAGTGACGGGCGGATTCTGGATGTCAGCGAAGGCGAAGCACTGGCGGATGCAGGTATTGAGATCGGACATCGCTACGTGGTTGCACCGGAAGCATCGCTTCAATTGAAGGTTCAGCGCCTTTCCACACTGATTATGGCCGGACCTGTAGAGATTGCAGAAGGCAAGTCGGACTATGTGGATCTCAACATCACGGACTGGTACTACGATGCCGTCGCGGATCTGATCGAGCAGGGTGTTATGAACGGAACAAGCGAGACCACATTTTCTCCGGATCTGGCAGTGTCCAGAATGTCAGCAGTCGTGATTGCCTGTATGATTTCTCAGCTCAAGGAAGAGGGTGCCATCACACTGAAAGCTGCCTCCGGCGAGTCGTGGTACCGACCCTATCTGGAGTATGCCATTGAAAACAAGATCCTCACCGGATCGGTGGGAGACTATCCGTGGGAGGAAATGAAAGTTCCTATCTCCCGTGGTGAGATCGCCCGCTATCTTTCCCGCGCGGTACCGAAGACCGATCTGAAAGAGATCAACGATATCAAACGCGGTCAGATTACGGATGTACCTTCAAACCATCAGTACTTTTCGGAAATATATACGCTTTGCCGTGCTGGTGTATTCTCCGGTTCTCCGGACGGGTCGTTCCAGCCGGATGCACAGATTACCAGAGCACAGATCGCCATCGTGGCAGACTGTCTGCTCAACCCCGAAATGAGGGTAAAACAATAACGACATATCAGACCGATCCTGGGGTCGGTCTGATTTTTTAAAGAGAGGAAACACTATGTCAGACACTATTGCTGCCATTGCCACAGGAACACAGGTCTCCGCTATAGGCATCATCCGCATTTCCGGAGAAAAAGCACTGACGGTCATCGATGAGATCTTTCTTCCGGCCTCCGGACAGCCGATGTCATCGTATGAAGACCGCAAGCTGGTCTATGGGAAGCTGATGGACTCAGATGGACAGGTCATGGATCTGTGCCTTTGCACCATCAGTCATGGCCCCGGATCTTATACCGGAGAAGACACGGCAGAATTGCAGTGTCATGGTTCGCCTGCGGTTCTTCGGCAGGCAATGGATGCCATCTGTCGTCTGGGCGTTCGTCAGGCCGGCCCGGGAGAATTCACGAAACGTGCGTTCCTGAATGGGAGAATGGGACTGACACAGGCGGAGGCGGTGATCGATATCATTGATGCCGAGACGGCGGATGTTGCCAAAAATGCGGTAGGACAGCTGGGAGGATCCCTGCAGAAGAAGGCAGAAGGGATCTATGAGGAGCTGACGGAGATCGGCTCTCATTATCATGCTGTTCTGGATTATCCGGATGAAGACATTGACGAATTCGAACTGAATCAGTATGCAGATACATTGAAGTCCGCACAGAAACAGCTGCAGGATCTGCTGGATACCTATGAGCGGGGAAAACAGATGAACAGCGGCATCCCCACCGCTATCGTCGGCAGGCCCAACGCAGGAAAGAGCTCTCTTCTCAATGCCATACTGGGTTATGACCGGGCGATTGTAACGGAGATTCCCGGAACCACACGAGATACGATCGAAGAAAAAGCGACTGTGGGAGGAGTACTGCTCCGGCTGGTGGATACGGCCGGAGTTACGGATACAACCACCGATAAGGTTGAGCAGCTGGGCGTAGAACGCAGCCGCCGGGCAATGGAGACAGCAGAACTTGTTATCATGCTTCAGGACGGACAAGTGGAAGAAATGACAGAGGAAGACCGCCGCCTGTTTGAAGATGTCAGGAAGGCACCCCACGGGATTCTGGTGAGATCGAAGGCAGACCTTAACGACCGAGGTCACGGAGAACTGGATGGAATCCCGGTGATTTCACTGAGCGTCAGAACAGGAGAGGGGATGGACCGTCTGGAGGAGACGATTCGAAAGATGTTTCCCATTCCTTCCGTTCCCTCCGGAGAGATCCTTACCAATCTGCGGCAGGCGGATGCTGTGCGGCGGTCACTGGAACTGCTTCGGCAGGCGGAAGAGTCTATGAAACTCGGAGTTACACCTGATATCGTCCTTACCCAGATCCAGGATGCGATGCAAGTCATCGGGGAACTTTCCGGCCGGAAAACGGGAGAGGATATTACTAACCGGATCTTCAGCCGGTTCTGTGTCGGAAAATAAGACAGAGCGGACATTAAAAAAGGTTCATCACACATCTTTGGGGAGTAAAAGAGAATAAATAATTGAAAAAGGAGCATGCAATCCTTAAAGTTTAAGTTGCCTAGACCAAAACGAAAGGATTAAAAGCATGCTCCTTAATAGTAACTCTATCATAGTTTCGTATTCCTGCCAACAATTTCAGTGCGAAGGGATGACGATCACAGAGAATGAAGAAACGGAAACTGGAATCATCACATGGCATAGGAGCACCCTATGTACAGATACGGTACGATGCCCGTATTGCGGCGGAAAAGTAGATGTCAGTGAACGAGCAAGTACGATGTTACTGGATATGCCCATATGGTTGGGATTACGACAAGAAGCACATGTAGAGTACCATCGATACAAATGCAGAGAATGCAGAAAGAAGTTCTCCGAAGAGATAGGTATAAAACATCCGAGCGCACGGATTACCACGAGATTAGCAGTTTGGATAGAAGCCTTTCTTCGCCTAAAAATGTCCATCAAAGCAGTCCAGGAACTAACGGGAGTTCATTGGAATACCATCAAAAAGCTGCACATGGAAATGATGGAAGAGAAGCTGGAACAACGAAAAAGAGAACTGAAGAAAAGCGGATATAAACCAAAACACCTTGCGGTAGATGAATTTGCGATACATAAAGGCCATACCTATGCCACCTGTGTCATCGACCTGGATGAAGGAGATATCCTGTGGGTCGGACATGGTCGAGGGATGGATGACTTCGAGAAGTTCTTTAATGAGATGGATATGGAATATCTGTCGGATGTGGAAGCCGTTGCGATGGATATGAATGCGTCTTACAACAATTTGGTAGAAAAACATATGCCCTATGCTGAGATCGTATATGACCGGTATCATATGCAGGCACAATTCGGCAAAGATGTTCTGGGTGTAGTGCGTCTTAACGAAGCTCGGCAACACAAGAAGCGTGCAGACGAGATCACTGCTGCCGCAGCGAATGAGCAGGATGCTGAACACAAGAAAGCGATGAAGTTGGACGCAAACAATGAAAGAACAAGCTACAGGGTTTTGAAAAGAGCAAGATGGTCTCTCCTCATGAATAGCAGCAACCTGTCCGAGAAGAAAGCAAACTCATTGGATCAGATCCTTTCTGCTCACTGCGACCTTGCTCTTTGTTATGCAATGAAAGAAGAGATGTGTGATCTATTTGAGCTTCGTGATCCGGAAGAAGCGCAGAACCGATGGACAGCCTGGTTTGAAGCAGGAAAAACCAGCGGCATTGAACCGCTGGTTAAATTCGCTACGCTGAAAGAGAAACGCCTGAAGGGGCTCATTTCTCACGCTCGCTATCCTATTAGTACGGGGAAATTAGAGGGTCTTAATAACAAGATTAAGGTTTCGAAGCGTATTGGCTATGGTTACCGCGATGACCTTTACTTCTTTACCCTAATTCGCTACTTATCCCTTCCAGAAGTTAGACTTTCATCCCCCAAAGTTCCGTGAAGAACCTATTTTTTTATATTCAGAACAGCAGGAAGATGAATCGGAATACGAAGGCCACGATCCACGCGATGATACACTGCCCCACGGCGACGCCCACTGCGGCACCGGAACCCAGTTCCCTCTTGATGGAGGCAATGGCGGCCGCGCACGGCGTGTAC
>CADCMP010000064.1 GCA_902802565.1 Oscillospiraceae bacterium | reverse complement strand
TCTCTCGCCTCGACGATATCGAACAGTTCCGGCGTCTCATCGATAAACTTCGTGGAGCACTGACCGGCACGGAACGTGGGGTGCTTCAGGATGTTCTCCACAAAGGGGATGTTCGTCTTGACACCGCGGACATGGACTTCGCCCAGAGCACGACGCGCCTTGTTCACAACGCCCTCGAAGGTATTGTCGAAGGACGTGATCTTGACCAGCAGTGAATCGTAATACGGTGAGACACTGTAGCCTACACCGGTGCATCCGCCGTCCACTCGGATGCCGTAGCCGCCGGGTGTACGGTAGGAAGTGATCTTACCGGTATCCGGAGCAAAGTTGTTGGCCGGATCTTCCGTCGTGACACGGCACTGGATGGCATAGCCGCGCATTTGGACATCGGACTGATCGTGGATGCCGATGAGATCATTGGTCAGGGAATATCCTTCCGCAATGAGGATCTGGGCACGCACGATATCCACACCGGTAACCACTTCCGTAACGGTGTGTTCCACCTGGATACGGGGATTCATCTCGATGAAGTAGTGATTGCCGTCACGATCCACCAGAAATTCCAGTGTGCCGGCGGAGACATAGTTCACATGCTTTGCGATCTTCACCGCATCACGGTACAGTGCCTGACGGGTCTCCTCCGGAACCGAGAAGGCCGGAGCGAATTCCACGACCTTCTGATAGCGTCTCTGCAGAGAGCAGTCGCGCTCACCCAGATGCACCACGTTGCCGTATTTGTCACCCAGCACCTGGATCTCGATGTGTTTCGGATCCACCAGGAACTTCTCCATGAAGATATCATCATTGCCGAAGGCCTTCTGCGCTTCGCTCTTGACGAGATTGAACTGGATGCGCACATCTTCCTCACTGTCACAGCGGCGCATACCGCGTCCGCCGCCGCCGGCAGCCGCTTTCAGAATGACCGGAAAACCGAATTCATTGGCAATCTTCACGGCTTCGTCGGCATCCTTGATGGGCTCTTTCGTACCGGGGATCGTGGGGACCTCACAGGCCCATGCGATCTTCTTTGCCTCCAGCTTGTCGCCCATTTTCGCCAGGACCTCGGAAGGAGGACCGATGAAGGCGATGCCGGCATCTTCACATGCCTTGGCAAATGCAGGGTTCTCGGACAGGAATCCGTAACCCGGATGAATGGCACTGACACCGCGCCGTTTGGCAAGGTCGATGATGGCAGGAATATCCAGATATGCCTGCAGCGGGCTCTTGTTCTTGCCGATGAGGTACGCTTCGTCCGCCTTCATGCGGAACAGCGAGTTGATGTCCTCATTGGAATACATCGCCACCGTATTGATGCCCAGATCGTGGCTGGCGCGGAAAATACGGATCGCGATCTCACCGCGGTTGGCGGCAAGGATTTTGTCGAATGTCGTCGTTTGCATGTATTTAACCATCCCATCTTTCATGGATTTTTTTACATATTTAATAACAGATGTAAATGATATTTTATACTAAAACATGGGTAAGAATCAATCCCTCTTCTGAAAGGAAATGTTTTTCTTTTTTCCGTGTTTTGTATGGGATTCCGATCACATTTCTCCGGCTCTTCCCTTTTTGGATCCGCCGGAGCGCACTTTGTTTTTCTATTTTGACGGCAAAACACCGGTGACCCGAAAGTCACCGGTGTACTGCTATTGCCGCTAGGGCTCGGTTAATAACCTGCACAAACAGCAGGTGGGTCGCCTAGGTTCTGTTTCACTGCTTCCAACGTCCGGTTTTGGCCGGGAGGCCTGCAATCCGCAGACTCAAGATCGGCATCCCTTATTAAAAGTGTGGGTCTAAGCGAGCCCGCAAATGACCACGCACAATGCAGATAATTTATTCGTCTTCTTCCTCCTGGGAGAAGATCAGCTGCTGGTAGGCTTCGTAAACCTCCATCTCATCCATGTCGTTGATGGTATCAAAGACCACTTCGTCGTCTTCATAGAGATTTTCCAGAAACACCAGTCCGTAATCCGGGCTGTCCGTAGGGACATCCATGGGAAGAAATGCTGTGAAGGTGCGGTCTTTGTAATCAAAGGTCTCAACGATCTCAAGATCCACCGTATTGCCTGCTTCATCGATCAGGCTGACAAAATTGACTCCATTGTCTTCATTCATGGAAAACACACCTCTTTCGAAATAATCTTACATGAAGAAAAAACGGAAATCAAGCATACAGGGCCGTGTTTTACGGCCCATGAAGGCTCATAACGCAAAGTTCTTACATATCGACGAAAATGACCCGCGGGTTCACATAAAAATGTTAAAAATCAGAAAATCTTCTTAGTTTCGGTTTTCTTCTTCCTTATTATATGATACAATTCATGAGATAATGGAATCCATATGTGGAGGTATACCCATTCATGAGCAAGAAGAAGAAAACTGCTTCCCGCACAGCAGGCACCGCGGTTCGTACCGTGGGCAGCACCATTGGAGGCGTGTTCAAGGTCCTTGGCACGATCCTTCTGATCTTCATATTGTCCGCACTGCTGTTCGGATGCATTTTTGCATACTACGTCAAATCCACGATCACTCCGAACATCAATATCAGTTTGGATGATTTCTCCGTCAAGCAGTCCAGCTCCATTCTCTATGAAGCTTCCGACGGCAACTGGCAGCAGCTCATCGAGCTGTCCGGTTCGGAGAAACGTATCTGGGTGGACTATAACGACATCCCCCAGTACATGGAACAGGCGGTCATCTCCATCGAGGACAAGCGCTTCTACACCCACAAGGGCGTGGACTGGTACCGTTCCGTCGGTGCATTCTTCAATATGTTCCTGGGCATGCGCAATGACTTCGGCGGATCCACCATCACGCAGCAGCTGATCAAGAACCTGACCAAACAGGACGACGTCACGGTGCAGCGTAAACTGCTGGAGATCTTCCAGGCTCTGGAACTGGAGAAGAAATACGACAAACAGGATATCATGCAATGGTACCTCAATGTCGTCTACTACGGTGAAGGAAGCTATGGTGTTCAGGCGGCGGCCCAGACCTATTTCGGAAAGGACATTCAGAATCTGGACCTTGCCGAGTGTGCCGCCATTGCCGGTATCACGAATCTTCCCACCTATTATGATCCCTTCTATTCCCTGGCCAACAACAAGGAACGTCAGGAGATCATCCTTCACGAGATGTACAAACAGGGATACATCACGAAAGAAGAATGTGATGCCGCAATCGCAGAAGAGCTTCAGTTCGTCCGCGGTGAGGAATATACCTACACGCAGGAGACCTACACCTACTACGAAGAGACCGTCATCGCCGACGTCATTCATGATCTCATGGAGGAAAAAGGCATCAACGAGATCGCTGCCAAGCAGCTGGTCTACAACGGCGGTTATCAGATCTACTGCTGCATGAAACCGGATATCCAGCAGAAGGTGGATGCCATCTATCAGAATCTGGATGCACTTCCCCACTCCTATTCCAATCCCACGGGGCAGCAGCTGCAGAGCGGCATCGTGATCATGGATCCTCACACCGGTGAGGTGGTGGCACTGGAAGGCGGCACCGGAAGCAAGACCATCAACTTCGGACTGAACCGTGCCGTGGACACCAAGCGTCCCGCCGGCTCTTCCTTCAAACCCGTTGCCATCTACGGGCCGGCCACGGAATACGGAATCATTACTCCGTCCACCCTGGTTCTGGACGAACCGGATCAGACGCTGAAAGGAACCAGCTGGTTCCCCGCTAACTCCGGCAACGCCTATTACGGTGTGGTGACCATCGCCGAAGCGCTCAAGCGCTCGCTGAACACCGTTTCCGCACAGATCCTGGACAAACTGACGCCCCGCGCTTCCTATGATTTCCTCACCCAGAAGCTGGGCTTCACCAGCTTGATCCAGGCTGACTGCGACTATGCTCCCCTGTCTCTGGGTCAGCTGACGAACGGTGTCACCGTCCGGGAGATGGCGCAGGCCTTCTCTGCTTTTGATAATGAAGGTGTCTTCACCTATGCCCGTACCTATACGAAGGTGACCGACTCCAACGGAAACATTGTCCTGGACAACGCCCCCGATACCATTCAGGCCTTCTCCGCCAACACTGCGCATATCATGAGCTACATGCTCAAGGGTGCAGTCGACGGCGGTACCGGTACCGAGGCACGGCTGAGCAATGTGCCCGTCGCCGGTAAGACCGGTACGACCACGGACTCCCGTGACCGCTGGTTCGTGGGATACACTCCCTATTACTGTGCAGCGGTATGGACCGGCTACGACACTCCCGCCGTGATGAACTTCAGCGGCAACCCCGCCTCTCAGATCTGGCGCAGCGTCATGGCCTCCGTCAGCGAGGGCCAGGAATATCAGGAATTCCCGCAGGCGGATCTGGGCAGCGCACTGAATACATTCAATGTCTCGTATTACTATGACGACGAAGACGAACCGGAACCCACTGCCACTGCGGCTCCCGCACCGGTAGAAGATACTGATGAGGAAATCGTCGATGGCGGTTCGGAAGATCCCAGCATTGCGGGTGACGAGGCCGCTTAGTGGCAAAAGCAACAATTCTTTAGTCCAAAAACTGTAACATTTGACATTAGCATTCAAATATGTTACAGTATGGAAACAACCTTGGAGGTGGTATTCGTTGGCAAAGCCAAGCACACTGGAATACAAGGGTCATCCCCTGATGCGTAATGGAAACATCATCTATTACGGAAGCATGGACGATGACTACATTATAATGATGCAGATCCTGGATACTCAGAAGGTACAGGATATGGAAGTTGCAACGAAGGTATCCATCCAGCTTCAGCTGACCGACACCAGCGTTCGCGCAAAGGATCGGATCGTGAAAGCCAGCGTAAAGGATGGACTCTACGACGCAATGGACATTGCATCAATTTGGCTTGACCGCGCTCTGGCTTCAAGGTAAGCGCAAACAAAAAATAAACAGAAAAGGACTTGTTAACCAATGCACAAGAAAGCTATCGCTGCCGGTTTGGTATCTTCCGTTCTGGCAGTAACAACGATTGCGTCGGCAAATGCTGCATGCTATGGTGTCGCAACGGTTACCGGCGGTTCCGTGAACGTCCGTTCCGGCCCGTCCACTTCCAGCGGTGTCATTGCAACAGCCAATGCCGGAGATGTTGTTGTCATTGAGGGAAACAGTAATAATTTTCACAAAGTGGTATTGAACGGTAAGGAAGGTTACATCGCTGATGACTACCTCTCTTACTCCAATTCCGCTGACGGCAATTTCGGAACTGCCTACATCACCGGTTCGGATGTCAACGTCCGCTCCACCGCAGACACTTCCGGCGCCGTCGTAACCACCGCACAGGCCGGCACTCCCGTGGAAGTGATCGGCGTTAATGGCAGATGGTACAAAGTTCGCATAAACGGCCAGACCGGTTATGTAAGCGGACCTTATGTGAGCTACAGCTCTTCCGGAAGCAGCGCAGCTTCCTCCGGAAACGGTTCTGCAGTATCCGGCTCCGCAGTGTCCGGATCCAACAGTTCCGAGGTCCGTTACATCAAGGGAAGCAGTGTTCGCCTCCGTTCCGGTCCGTCCACTTCTTCCGGTATCCTCAGCATCTGCAATAATGGTGCACAGGTCAAACTCAATAGCGTCAGCAACGGCTGGGCTTATGTAACGACCTCCGATGGAAAGACCGGTTATGTGGCAGCCGCTTATCTGAGCTACAGCCCCCAGTCCGTATCCAGTGCTCCGGCACAGTCTCAGCAGAGCTGGACCGGCTACATCAAGGGTAATAATGTTCGTGTGCGCAGTGGCCCGTCCACTTCCTACAGCATTCTGACAACCCTGAGCAACGGAACTCCTGTTACTGTCACCAGTCAGGACGGCTCCTGGGACGGCGTTACCGTCAACGGTCAGAGTGGTTACGTCAGCAGCGTTTACATCTCTTCGACGAAACCCGTTGTTTCTGCATCCCCTGCAGCATCTTCGAAGGGTCAGCAGATCGCTAACACCGCAGTTCAGTACGTAGGTTATCCCTATGTTTACGGCGGAACGGATCCTTCCGGATTTGACTGCTCCGGATTCGTGAAATACATTTTCGGTCTTTACGGAATCACTACCAATCGAACTGCAGAAGATCAGGCCCGAAACGGCTATGCTGTCGATCGCAGCCAGCTTCAGCCGGGTGACATCATCTGCTTCTCTTACGGCAGCGGTTATATCGGACATGTGGGAATCTACATCGGCAACGGCCAGTTCGTTCACGCATGCAACTCCGATACAGGCGTTATTATCACTGATTTGAATAGTTCTTCCTATACAAATCGTGTGGCAGCTTGCCGCAGACTTGTCTAACCGTGTATTCCAGTATTTCGATCCAGCCTTCGGGCTGGATCGATTTTTTACATCTGTGTCATGATTTTTTCTCCTCAGGTGATACACTGATACTAACGATAATCAAATGGGAGGTATCTCCATGGAAAACGTATATGATTATCTCCGATGGCGCGGAGATCTGAACATGCTCCAGTCTCCGTTAAATGAGATCGATGCGTATATTCTGTCCAAATTCGGTACGCTGAAACTTCAGGACATCATTCCGCCGGAAGGCGGACTGACCGTCAGTGAGACCATGCTGAGGTTCGAGAAAGCGATGGAGGGTCTTTCCGAGGAAGAAGTCCGCGGCCATTCCTCCCCCAACAATCTGACCGTGATGCGAATCCTTCCCGGCACGGTGCGGTTTCGTTCTCTTGTCGTCAGCGACTACGTCAAAGACATCCGCGAAGAGGAAGACCTTCAGTTTTCCGCCGTTACCTTTGATCTTCCCGACGGAAGAAAGATGGTCACCTTCCGCGGTACGGATAACACCATGGTCGCATGGAAGGAAGACCTCCTCCTTACTGTCATGGATGAGATTCCCTCTCAGCGGGATGCCCTTTCCTATCTGACGAGACAGTGCGAGAAATCCACCTGCCCCATCATCCTTGCCGGCCACTCAAAAGGCGGCAATCTGGCGGAATATGCCGCCATGATGATCCCGGAAGAATACCAGAACCGCATCACTGATATCTATAACTTTGACGGTCCCGGCTTTTACAGGGATCTCAATGACGATGAGCGTTTTGCCCGCATCCGCTCACGGATCCATAAATATACATCCCAGAACAGCATCGTCGGCCGTCTCCTCATCGAAAGTGCGGATACCGTCATCGTTCACACGGAGGAATCCGGATGGCGTGCCCATGACGGCTTCAACTGGGAAGTACAGCGCACGTCCTTTGCCCGGGATGATGAATACTCTCTGGTGAGCAACGCCCTTCAGAGCGGTTTTAACGGCACGGTGGAAAGCATTGAGTTTGAAAACCGTCGGGAGTTCATTGACGATCTTTTCGATACACTGTATGAAAATGACGTTCACTTCCTGTCCGATCTGAACCGGAAGAAGCTCCAGGAGATGTCCTCGGAGAGCCCCGAGGTATTCAAAAACGCGGGAGTGCGTACGCTGATCTCACTGATCAGTAAAGCCTACCTGCAGGAGACCATGTCCTCCGTCGCCAGCGCTTTGCCGCAGCCTCCCTCCCTTCCCAAGCTGTCGAAACGGAAATTTTCCCGTCTTCGCATAAAGAAATCCGACGGGGAAACGGAGAATGAACCGGAGGCTCCGGAAGAGGAAATTCCGGCAGAACAGGAACAAGAAATCGAGGAAAAAACGGAGACGGAATAACCGTTTATTTCCTCCAGTTTTTCCTTAAGAATCACACAGAAGTGCTAATATAATCGAGCGTCAAGAAATGCGCGAGTGGTGGAATTGGCAGACTCGCTAGATTCAGGTTCTAGTGTCCACTCCGGACGTGCGGGTTCAAGTCCCGCCTCGCGCACCACGCAAAAAGCTTCGGTTCTTACCGAAGCTTTTTTCAATTTATTCATCATTTGCCCGTATGCTGTGATATGATGAATTCAACGATTATTAGGCAGGTGATCCTTTATGGGAATCAATCGAATCACGCTGAAGCGAAATTCCAAACAGCTGCTGCGTACTTCCAATCCCAATCCCCTCATCATGGGTCTGATCTATTTCATCATTAGTTATATCCTCTCCAACCTCTCCACCCGTCTTACCGGAGTTCAGGTGAACATTCAGGAATATACCAATGCGCTGCAGACCATGGATCTGGCGTTCTTCCAGAACATAATCAAAGACTACGATCCTTCCGCCGGTGCCATCCTCATCGACATCGCCATTCGGATCCTTCAGATCCTGCTTCACACCGGCTTTATGATCTTTGTTCTCAACACGCTGTACAAGCGGGAAGGCGCCTCCTACTATAACCTTCTGGACGGATTTGCCATAACCGGACGGGTGCTCGTACTGTATCTGCTGACAGCCATCTATGTTTTTCTGTGGTCCCTTCTCTTCATCATTCCCGGGATCATAGCCCTGTACCGTTACCGGATGGCCCTGTTCCTGCTGCTGGAACACCCGGAACTGACTCCTGCACAGTGCATTGAAGAGAGCAAACGGATGATGAACGGTCACAAGAGCGAGCTGTTCTCTCTGGATCTGAGCTTCCTCGGCTGGCTCATTCTTTCCGTCATCCCCTTTGTCAGCGCCTATGTCACTCCGTATATGCAGCTGACCTATGCCGGATTCTATGATTCCCTGAAACGGATGCAGTATTCCGGAGAGCACGACTACACCGGATACGATGCTCCCGGACCGGATGTCTTCTGACAAACAACAATCCCGTGATTCCTTAGAATCACGGGATTTCTTTTATCAGTATTTGATGGTGAAACGGCTTGGCTTCGGTCGGTATCGTACCCCCGAGACAAGCCCTATCGCACCGAACAGGGTGAACATGGAGGAACCTCCGTAACTGAAGAATGGAAGTGTGATACCGATAACCGGAGTGATTCCGATGCACATACCCACATTGATGAACGTCTGGAACGCGATTGCTGCGGCAACACCGAAGCACAGGAGCGTATCGAAGGGGCGGCTGGAACGAAGCCCCACGATGACACACCGGATGATGATCGCGGTCAGAAGCGCCAGAACGATAACGCAGGCGATCAGCCCCAGCTCCTCACCGATAACGGCGAAAATGAAGTCCGTGTGTTTTCCGGTCAGAGCATTGGACTGCGTCTGTGTCCCGTGGCCCAAGCCCATTCCGGTGAGTTTTCCGGAAGCCAGTGCCATTTTGGACTGGTTGGCCTGCCAGGCGATGTTGTCGCCGGTGGGATCGATGTTGGGGTTATACGGAGCCAGGATACGCTGTTTCTGATAATCATGCAGCGCATATTTCCATGCAAAGGGCATCAGTGCGGCAAAGGAAGCCACGCCGGCACCGATCCAGTACCAGCGGATGCCCGCCATAAAGATCATGACAATGAAGATGAACAGGATGATCAGTGCACTTCCAAGGTCCGAGGAGATTCCGACGATCAGGCCGAAGATCAGAATGAAGTGTCCCAGGACCTGTCCCACAGAACTGGGTGCATTGAGATCCTTGTATTTCTGCAGATATGA
>CADCMP010000063.1:19684-22658 GCA_902802565.1 Oscillospiraceae bacterium | reverse complement strand
AATCGTACTCTGAAACTACAGAAAACAATTATTTGGATCAGAGAGGAGAAACCGCATGAAAGTTACGAAACGAAATGGCAATATGGTCATTTATGATGACCAGAAGAACATCAAAAGTATCCTAAAGGCCAACGCCGAAGTAGCATGTGAGACGATCTCCGAGAAGGAAGCCGCTGCGATCGTGGGACAGATCTTTTCCAAACTTGCGGAAACAAGCACGATCATCACGACAGACGAGATCCGTGTCTGCACGGAGAAGACGCTTCGGGAAAAAGGATATCCCATGACAGCCAAGGCATACATGGATTACAAAAAGAAAAAATCGTAACCGCACAGCATCGGAACTACAGGCGGCATCCTATGAAAACAGGATGCCGCCCGAATTATTTTCAGGATCAGATGATGCGACTCCCTATATCATGCGTATGATCTGTGATATACTGTCCATAGTCCATCCGAAAGAAGGTGGAAAGGTGAAAAACAGAAACTATTATACGAGATTTCACATGATTCTGGAGATCCTGTCCTGGGTCCTGATGCTGGCATCTCTGCTGATTGCCATTATCGGCAGCGTCACACTGAAAGGACCGATCGCCATCCACTTTGACGGAAAGGGAAATCCCAACGGATACGGATCCCCGGCGTCCATGCTGCTTCTGCCCATCATCATGATGGTCACCAACGGCACCGTCAGCCTGATCGGTCATTTTCTGGATCCGTCCGCATGGAACATGCCCTTTAAAGTCAACTACCTGAGGCGCAACATCGTCTACCGGGATATGATGAGCATGCTGTTTATGATGGAGCTGGAACTTGCCGTCTTCGTGCTCGGATTCACCCTGATGACTTTCTTTCAGAAGATGCAAGGTGTCGGTCTGTTCAGCATACTGTTTGCGGTGGCGCTATTCGGAACCATCATCGCGTGGTGTGTCATTGCCTATCGCCACAATAAGATATAGATTCAGCCCGGGAGATTTCCCGGGCTGTTTGCTGCTTTCACGGATTCACCATCCTATTCGTGTCGGAAGTATGGTATACTATTGCCACCACCTAAAGGAGGAAACTCTTTATGGCAAGACGGAAAAATTATATTAACAGGATCCATATCATGATCGAGTTTGCGGCGCTGGCGGTCTGGCTTGTGGCGATGATCCTGGCGGTCATCGGAGCCTTGACGCTGGAAGGGGAGGTCCCCACCCATTTCAACGGGAGAGGAGTGGCAGACACCTTTGGTGCACCCACATCGCTGCTTGTCACACCCATCGTGCTGATGGTCGTGCTGGGACCCATGAGTCTGGTGTGTCATCACTTTAATCCCGGCGTGTGGAAACTGCCGTTCAATGTCAATCCGGACCGGCTGGACCTTGTCTATACCGACATCACCTATCTGATCCTGATTCTGGAGCTGCTTATCTCCATCATCTGTCTGTGGATGACCGTCGCCGGTTTCCGGCAGGGGAATGTGGGAATCGGATTCCCGATCTTTGCCGCAGTCTCCATTTCGCTGGATATTATTGTGTGGACCGTGCTCGCGGTGCGGCATAACCGGATGTGAGAAGGTCCGCAATGACCCGTTATTATGATATCGGCCTGAATCTGTTCAGCCGTCCGTTCCCGGATCCGGAGAAGGTTCTGAGAAATGCCCGGGATGCTTCGGTGACCTGCATCCTCACGGGAAGCGATCCGGAGGAGAATGAACGGATCCATACGTTTACAAAGACCCATTCCGGTGTTTTCGGGACCGCGGGGATCCATCCTCATAACGCGGATGATGCCAGAGAGGAAGACTTCCGCCGGATCCGTGAGATCCTCCGGGAGAATCCCCGTGTCGTGGCAGTGGGAGAGTGCGGCCTGGATTACGACCGCATGTTTTCCGCAAAGGACAGTCAGCTGGACTGTCTCCGCCGTCATATGGACCTGGCGGAGGAAGTGGATAAGCCCATGTTCCTTCATGAGAGGGACGCTTCCGAAGATCTGATGCGCCTGTTTGAAGACCGGAAAGAGCTGTGCCGGCGGTCGGTGGTTCACTGTTTCACCGGAGACTGGGACACGCTGCGCAGATACATCTCCATGGGATTCATGATCGGCATCACCGGCTGGATCTGTGATGACCGGAGAGCGGAAGCACTGCGGGATGCGGTGGCGGCGCTGCCCAATGATCGGTTCATGATCGAGACGGATGCTCCGTATCTGACACCGAAAAACGTACCTGGCCTGTCCCGGATCAACATCCCGGAGAACATCCGGTATGTGGCAAAGGATCTGGCCTATTATATGAGTGTTCCACAGGAAGAGCTGGAGAAATACGCCCGGCAGAATACCCGAAGGTTCTTCGGGCTGCCGGAAGAGGAAGAATTTGGAGTGTTAACATGAAACTGTCCCGGAAGATAATCATACCGGTCCTTCTGATCCTGATTCTGGTTATAGGGTTTGCTCTGGTCAACCGGGGAGCCCCCGCAGCGGAAGAAGGAGATTCCCTTCAGCTGGTATCCCAGACCCCGGCGCAGGAGACCACCGCGGATGCCACGAAATCCGGTACGGCCACACCGACCCCGTCCGCGGCCCAGTCCGGTATCACGGAGGACGGCACCTATGACAGCAAGGCGGAAGTGGCGGAATACATCCACACCTACGGGCATCTTCCATCCAACTACATTACAAAGAGGGAAGCGGAAGCGCTGGGGTGGAACGGAGGATCCTTGAAGGACGTGGCGCCCGGGAAATGCATCGGCGGCGACCGGTTCGGAAACTATGAGGGGAGCCTTCCTTCCAAAAAGGGACGTACCTATTATGAGTGCGATATCGATACCCTCAACTGGAAGAACCGGGGATCCCGGAGGATCATCTATTCCAATGACGGTCTCATTTTCTATACGGGAGACCATTATGAGTCTTTTGAACAGCTGTACGGGGAGGGATAAACCGTGGAACGATTCTTTATAGATTTAACACAGGCGGAAGACCGCGGACAGCT
>CADCMP010000063.1:0-19641 GCA_902802565.1 Oscillospiraceae bacterium | reverse complement strand
TTCTTCCGGGGAGAATCCGTGGCGGAAGAGAATCTGGGAGGTTATTTCTCCATGTTTAAGACCATGTGTCAGGAAGCCTCCGAGCAGAATCCGGAGCTGGAGATCTTTTTCCAATAATAAGAATACAGGCGAGGAGCATCATTTGAACACACAGAATGAGAACAGACCGTGCGGAGAAAACTGCCCGCGAAAACAAAATACGATAACGGTGCCGCTGTCACCCATGGAGAAGGACCTTCTGAGCAGGCTGGCGGTGACGCCGTTTCTGCCGGTGGCATCCGACGGCAATTTTCCGGTTTGCAGAGAACTAGAGCTGCCATCCCCGCAGGCAGGGAATCTTCTGCAGAAGCTGCAGCAGCGGGGCCTGGTGCGCATCGATCTGGACGTGCCTTTGGAAGGCTTCTCCTATGAGGGATATGACGATTATCCCCTCCACGGCAGCATGGCGCTGACCGCTCGGGGACAGGAAGCACTGGATGATATGGAGATACTGGGATGAACAGAGAACAGTTTACCAGAACAGAACGGCTGCTGGGCGCGGACGCCATGGAGCGGCTTGCAGCAAGCCGGGTAGCGGTATTCGGAGTCGGCGGTGTCGGGGGCTATGCCGTGGAGGCACTGGCCCGCAGCGGCGTGGGAACGCTGGATCTCATCGACAATGACAAAGTCTGTGAATCCAATCTCAACCGCCAGATCATTGCCCAAGCTGTTTTATACTCCGGAGACTGCGGGAGAACTGGATTTCCGAAGCTATGATTATATCATCGACGCCATCGATACCGTAACGGGAAAACTGGATCTTGCAGTGAAGGCACAGGAGTATCAGATCCCGGTGATCAGCAGCATGGGAGCCGGAAATAAACTGGATCCCGGACGGTTCGTGGTCACGGATCTTGCCAAAACCACCATGGATCCTCTGGCGAGGATCATGCGGAAAGAACTGAAAAAGAGGGGGATCCGGCATCTGAAAGTTGTGTACTCCACAGAAAAACCGATGCCGGTGGAGCCGGTGGAAACAGAGGCGAGTCTGCGCCGGACAACGCCAGGAAGTACCGCCTGGGTACCTGCCGCAGCCGGACTCATGCTGGCCGGGGAAGTGATCCGGGACCTCACCGGGGTGACGAATCCCGAGAACTGAGAAAGATAGAAAAAGAACCGCAGCTGTCATTTACAGCTGCGGTTTAATTCAGTTCAGAAATAGGGTCAGGAAAGCTGTTTCGTGTCTTCAATGATCTGTTTCAGTATGTTGATGCTCTCTTCCGCAGAGTAGAGATCCTGCGTATCCAGAGAATCAAAGTAATCCCGGTGGTGCTGAAATAGATTTCCAGACAGCAGAGGTTTTCTCCCAGAATGATCGATAAACCGTCATTATAATTGTAGATGTCCCGGCGCAAAAATCGAAAATCCACATTTTCCGCGATGGTTTCCAAACGGGAAAGGATCGCGACCCGTTCCTCCGGTGTCAGAGGGAAATAAGCGTCGCTGGCATAGCGGGGAATCCGTCCGGTCTTGGCAAAATGCTCCAGCCCCGCGCGGGAGCAGATCAGCTGCCGGCAATAGGTGGTATAGAGCTGCTGGAAACTCTCCAGACCCTGGGCAAACAGCTGGATCACCGATTTCGGATCGGGAAAATCAGAGGACAGATGCTGGGCAGCTGTCTCCTGATCCACCGAGAGCGGAGGATAGGAGATCATGTGCGTCATCGAATGTGTGAGGGCGTTGGTAAGCTTCATGGCCTGCGTCTTTGCCAGGAAAGAGCCCATGCTCTGTACTTCATACAGTTTGCGGCAATGCTTCAGCGTCCGGTCGAACTGCGAGGCCATGAACGGAAAGATCGTGGGATGATGGACGGCCAGTCCTCCGCAGAGATCTTCCGACAGCCAGAACACGGAGTTGGCGGTAAAACACTGGTACGGATAGAACAGCGGGAGCCGGGGGATCACTTCGGAATAAAAGTAATACGGCCGGTAATCGATCATATCCGGATCAGGGGAAGAGTATCCAGAATCATGTGAAAGTTTTCCACGGATGCAGCAACGGCACTCTCCGACTGATGGAGCTGGATCAGATGATCGATGCGCACAGGAACCGTTGCGTTATCGGCAGCACGGATCAGAATGTTCATAAACTCGGGATCCGGAGGGATGAACATGCGGATATTGCCGCCTTCCGGTTTGGAACATTCGGAGACGACCGCGTTGGAAAATGTCTTGATGACATCGGATCGGTTGTCCATGGGCTGTGCGAAAATGGGCCGGTCCTCCATCGGGGTGATGATGGGGGTGTAGAGATCATTGCCGACTCGTCGATAAACTGACGGCGGGAATACTTTTCATAGCCGATCAGTTCCACCCGGTATGCCAGAAGGAGATCATCTTCCTCCGCGGGATTGAGGCACAGGTAGGCAGCCATCTGCCGCACCAGCTCCTCGTTAGCCGGAGTCCGCTGACCGCGCAGGATCCGGTACAGGGAGGAACGCTCCAGACCACAGTATTCGGCCATGCGGGCAACCGCGACTTTTCGTTCGTTGATATATCGGACAAGGAGATCATGGAAGCTTGTCATGGGGGGAAAACTCCTTTCGTTTTACACGTTGTCACGTTAAAAGAGTACAGAAAAAAAGGGAAAGATGCAAACGATTCTCGGAAAACCGGCCGATTCTTAATAAAATTTCATGATTTTGAAGCATTATGGAAGAAAATCCCTCGGATCGGCTGCAGTTGCGGGAACAGAGCGGGCATGGTAGAATTGCGGAAGAAGACTAAGAAACGAGGCGATTCAAGTTGAAATATGGATTTATCGGGCTGGGCAACATGGCATCGGCCATCATAGAAGGAATGATATCCTCCGGTCGCTTCTCGGATGATCAGATCCTGGGGTTTAACCGCAGTGAGGGAAAGACACAGAAACTGAAGGAAACCGTCGGCCTGATCCCCTGCGCCAGTGCAGCGGAAGCGGCAACGCAGGCGGACGTCATCGTTCTTGCCGTGAAGCCGCAGATGATGGGCGGAGTGATGGAGGAGATCGCCCGTGTCGTGGGCACGGACAAAAAAGTCATTTCCATCGCGGCCGGACTGCCGACGGCATGGTATGAAGAGCGGCTTCCCAAAGGGGTTTCCGTCGTCCGTGTCATGCCGAATATCAACGCCAAAGTGAAGGCTGCCGTCACGGCAGTATGCGGCGGCTCGTGTGCCTCGGAAGAAGATATTCAGACTGCTCTCGGGATCTTCGAGACCATTGGAAAAGCCTACCGCATGGAAGAGAAGATGTTCAGCGGATTCGGCGCCATCGGCGGTGCATCCGGTGCTTTTGTATATCTGTACATCGATGCACTGGCGGATGCCGGTGTCCGGGCGGGATTTCCCCGTCCGCTGGCGGTGGAACTGGCCACACAGACGGTTCTGGGAAGCGCCAGACTTGTGGAGGAGACCGGGGAACATCCCATTGCGCTGATGAATCAGGTCTGCTCGCCGGCAGGCACCACCATCGAAGGTGTCATGACGCTGAAAAAAAGAGGCTTCGAAGCCGCCGTTCAGGACGGGATCGAAGCCATTATCCGCAGAGATCAGGAACTGAGCAAAGGTTAATCGGTTTTCGAACCGGTGACGCACAGATCCCGGATGCAGCACTGTTCGCACTGGGGTTTCTGCGCTTTGCAGACGGCACGGCCGTGCAGGACCATGCGGTGACAGAAATCATTGGATTTTTCCGGCGGCAGGATCGTACGGAGCTTCCGCTCGATCTTTTCCGGCTCTTTCATGTCATCGATAAGACCGATCCGGTTGGTCAGGCGGATGCAGTGTGTATCCACCACCGTGGAACCGGGAACATGAAAGATGTCTCCCAGGATGAGATTGGCGGTCTTTCGCCCTACTCCGGGGAGCTTCACCAGTTCCTCCATGGTACCGGGAACCTTGCCGTCATATTCCTCCAGTAGGACTTTGGAACAGGCAACGATATCCCGGGCCTTTCCGTGATAAAAACCGCAGGAGTGGATATACTGTTCCACTTCGGAGACCTCCGCCTCTGCCAGGGACTGGAGAGTGGGGAAGCGCTCAAACAGCGCCGGAGTCACTTTGTTGACCCGCTCGTCGGTGCACTGTGCTGAGAGACGGGTGGCAAACAGCAATTCATAATCTTTTTCATACTGCAGAGAACATTCGGCGAGGGGGTATTCCTCCTCCAGCCGCGAGATGATCGCCTGGACCTGCTGTTTCGTTCTCATGATCGCACGCTCCTGTGTAATGGAATGGAATCATTGTAACATAGCCCTTCCGCGTATTCAAACAGGAGCAGCAAAGGAGCCGTCATGTACAAGCCACTGGCAGACGAGATCCGTCCGGATTCCCTGGAGGATGTCGTCGGACAACAGCATATTCTGGGTGAAAACGGAATGCTGCGCCGCATCATCGAAAGCGGGAAGATCCCCAACATGATCTTCTATGGCCCCTCCGGAACCGGAAAAACTACCGTCGCCCGGATCATTGCGGAACGGACCAACCGTACACTGCGCAAGCTCAACGCCACGACGGCAGGACTGTCGGATATCAAGGATATCATTGCGGAGCTGGATACGTTTCTGACACCCGGCGGAGTTCTGCTGTATCTGGATGAGATCCAGTATTTCAATAAAAAGCAGCAGCAGTCACTGCTGGAGTTTATTGAGGACGGCCGCATCACGCTCATCGCGTCCACAACAGAAAATCCGTATTTCTGTGTATTCAACGCCATTTTGAGCCGGTCCACCGTTTTTGAATTCAAATCCATCCCGCCGAAGGAGATGGAGCCGGCCGTGGAACGGGCGATCCGCATCGCCGGGGAAAAGAACGGTATGACCATCGAAACGGAAGAGGGCGTGGTTCCCTATATTGCCACTTCCTGCGGCGGCGATGTTCGAAAAGCACTGAATACGGTGGAGATTCTCTCCAACTCCTGCATCGGAAAGGACGGCAGAGTCCTCTTTACGCTGGAGGATGTGAAGGCCATCTCCCAGCGCAGCTCCATGCACTATGACCGGGACGGAGACGAGCATTTCGATACGGTCTCCGCCCTGATGAAATCTCTGCGAGGCTCCGATCCGGATGCTGCGCTTCATTACCTGGCACGTCTTCTGGAGACGGGGGATCTGATCGGCTGCTGCCGGAGGATCCTGTGTTCCGCCAGCGAGGATATCGGTCTGGCCTATCCTCAAGCGGTTCCCATTGTCAAGGCATGCGTGGACACGGCACTTCAGCTGGGGCTTCCGGAGGGAAGACTGGCTCTGGCGGAAGCGGTGATCCTTCTGGCCACCTCTCCCAAATCCAATTCCGTGGTCCGTGCCATCGATGCCGCGGTAGGAGATGTGAAGCGGGGAAAAGCGGGACCCATCCCAAGAGAACTGCAGAACGTTCATGCAGACGGCACCGGTTTTGAACGGGAGCAGGGATACAAGTATCCCCACAGTTACCCCAATCACTGGGTGGAACAGCAATATCTTCCGGATTCGCTGAAAGGGACCCGGTATTACGAATACGGGGACAATAAAAATGAGCAGGCGGCCAGAGCGTACTGGGATAAGATCAAGGGGGAGGAGAACTGATGGATGTACAGGTCGGTGATGTCCTCACCATGAAGAAGCCCCATCCCTGCGGAAGCAACCAGTGGGAAGTCCTGAGGACCGGGGCGGATTTCAAGCTGAGATGCTGCGGCTGCGGCCACGAAGTCATGGGGGCCCGCAGCAAGTTTGAAAAACATATCAAGAAGATCGACGATTCGAATCGAAAAACATAAAAAAGCAGGCTGGGATCCGAAAACGGATCTCAGCCTTGCGTTTTGTAATGTGAAATTACAGCTGTTTCTGAGAATTGATTTTGCCAGGGCCCATGGTGGTTGCGGTAACGCAGCTCTTGATGTACTGGCCTTTTGCAGCTGCCGGCTTTGCCTTGATGATGGCGCCGATCAGTGCGTTGTAGTTCTCAGTGAGCTTCTCTGCGCCAAAGGAAACTTTTCCAATGGGGCAGTGGATGATGTTCTGCTTGTCGAGACGGTACTCGATCTTACCGGCTTTTGCTTCGCTGACTGCCTGAGTGATGTTGGGAGTCACGGTGCCGGCTTTCGGAGAAGGCATCAGGCCTTTGGGGCCCAGGACCTTACCGAGACGGCCAACGGTACCCATCATGTCGGGAGTGGCGATAACGGTATCGAACTCAAACCAGTTCTCTTTCTGGATCTTCTCAACCAGATCCATGCCGCCGGCGTAATCAGCACCGGCTGCTTTTGCTTCTTCCACGCGCTCGTCTTTGCAGAATACGAGGACGCGGTTTTCCTTGCCGGTTCCGTTGGGAAGAACGATAGCGCCGCGGACCTGCTGGTCAGCGTGTCTTCCGTCAACGCCCAGACGAACGTGCAGCTCGACGGTTTCGTCGAATTTTGCCTTGCTGGTCTTGGTTACGAGGTCAAAAGCCTCTTCCGGCACATACAGTGTCTGTTTATCGAAAAGCTTGGTGCTTTCTTTATAATTCTTACTTCTAAACAATTTCGTTTCCTCCTAGTAATGTGGTTTTTCTCGGATCTTGGATCCTCCCACGCAATAAGGAGAGCGATCTCTCGCTCTATCAGTCGCCGACGATAACGCCCATGGAACGGCAGGTTCCGGCGATCATGCTCATTGCGGACTCAATGCTGGTGCAGTTGAGATCCTTCATCTTCTGCTCTGCAATCTTCTTTACGTCCTCTTTGCTGATGGTAGCAACTTTATCTCTCTGAGGAACGCCGGATGCGGTCTCGATACCGCATGCCTTCTTGATCAGAAGAGCAGCAGGAGGAGTCTTCGTGATGAAGGAGAAGCTGCGATCGGCATAAACAGTGATAACGACAGGGATCATCATGCCCATATCATTCTTTGTGCGATCGTTAAAATCTTTTGTAAACTGGCCGATGTTGATACCATACTGGCCAAGTGCGGGACCTACAGGAGGAGCAGGAGTTGCTTTTCCGGCAGGAACCTGAAATCTGATATATCCAACGACTTTCTGTGCCAATTTGAGCACCTCTTTCTAAATTTAATCTTTAATGGGTTCGACCTGATCAAGTTCCAGATCGACCGGGGTCTCTCTGCCAAACATCGAGACCGTAACACGGACCAGATCTTTTTCCGGGGACACTTCGTCCACGGTTCCGTTGAAGCCGGCCAGAGGACCGTCGATAACCCGGACGGTATCGCCAACTTCGAAGCTGGTGACCACCACTTCGTGATGTTCCACACCCAGCGCCAGAATCTCTTCCTCGGTCAGAGGGACCGCTTTTCCGTCGGATCCCACAAAACCCGTGGCACCACGCACATTGTGGATCAGGTGCCAGCTGTCGTCGGTCAGAATCATTTTGACCAGAACGTAGCCGGGAAAGACTTTGCGCTCTACGGTTTTTTCACCGGAGTCCGTATGCTCGGTAACAGTTTCCATAGGGATGCTGACCTCTAAGATCAGGTCGGTCATCTTACGGTTTTCTGCTGCCTTCATAATTGCGGTCGCAACCGCATTTTCATAACCGGAGTACGTATGTACCACGTACCATTTTGCTCTTTCAGCCATATCTCACTACCCTGCTAGCGTTATTAGCGCTTTTACTGCCATCTGAGCGAGGGAATCAAATCCCCACAGAATGACCGCTGCCAGAATGGTGACGAACAGAGTGATCGCCGTGTTGTTGGTCAGTGTCTGTGTGCTGGGCCATACGACCTTTTTCAGCTCGCTTTTCATGTCACGAAACCATTTGCCGATACGCTTGAGTAAGGTGGGCTTGACGTCGTCTTTCTTGACAGCGCCGGAAGATTTAGCTGCGGGAGCGGTTGTCTTCTCTTTTTTTGCCATTTGCTTACAGTCCTTTCGTCAAATCACTTGGTTTCAACGTGCTTTGTGTGTTTGCGGCAGAACGGGCAGTACTTTCTACGTTCCAGTTTTTCAGAAGTATTCTTCTTGTTTTTGACTGTGAAATAGTTTCTCTGCTTGCATTCTTCGCATCTGAGAGTTACTTTTACTCTTGCATCTGCAGCCATATTGTCGGCACCTCCTATTTTATTTACCCATGCGGGCATTGCCTCCCTGAACGGTCCAAGAGAAGCTCTCTGCCCGTAAAAATACGCGCAAAAAGAAAACCTCTCTTCCGACAGGTAATTCATAATATAACACAGCGCTGTCAAAGGGTCAATCTATTTTTTTATTAAATTGTCACTTTTTAAAACCCGGAAAAATGGACGAAAAATTTGCCGTTTCTGATGTGATGAAAACAGGAGTATGGTATAATCACCGCAGAAGAAAAAAGAAGCGCTATTATAAATAAGGAAACGGAGCGAACGAATTTGAAGATCATGGCCATCGATTACGGCGACCAGCATACGGGACTGGCGGTCTCGGATGTCACCGAGACACTGGTGGGAAATGCCTGGATCGTGGATGAATGGAATATGGAGCGTCTGGCAGATACCATCTGCGGGGAAGCAGACCGGTGTGATGCCGGAATCCTCGTGCTGGGCCTGCCGAAGAACATGGACGGCACCGAGGGACCCCGCTGTGAGAAGGCGAGGGAACTGAAAACCCTGCTGGAGGAACGCACGGACCGGGAGATCGTGTTGTGGGATGAACGGTGGACCACCGTTGCTGCCCACGATATCCTCCATGCCAATGGCAGGAAAGAAAAAAAGCACAAGAAAGTCATCGATGCCGTTGCCGCCAGTCTGATCCTGGAAGGCTTTCTGGGGACGCGTCACTGAAGGAGGACATGAGATGGATCTCCCACTGGAAATTGAACGAAAATTCCTCGTGGCACTGCCGGAGGAATCGGATTTGAGAAAACATGCGGCTCGGTGCATCGCGATCACGCAGACGTACCTTCTGGGAACGCAGGAAGGAGCATCCAAGCGGATCCGGAGGTCGGAGGAACAGGGAACTGTGACCTATACGTCCACCGAGAAGACCCGCATCGACATGCTGCAGCGCATCGAGATCGAACGGGAACTGTCCGAGGAGGAGTACAGGGAACTGCAGAAACAAGCAGACCCGGAGCGGAGAGTCATCCATAAGACGCGGTGGTGTGTGCCCGTCGGGGACCTTGTGGCGGAGATCGATGTTTTTGAGGGGTTTACCCAGTATGCCTACTGTGAAGTGGAGCTGCCGTCTCCCCAGACACCGTATGAGCTGCCGTCCTTCCTGCAAGTGATCCGGGAAGTGACGGAAGACAGACGGTTTACCAACGCAGCCATCTCACGAGACGGTTTTCCGCCGGTGGAAGAATAACAAAACAGGAGGATCTGCCGAAGTACGGTAGATCCTCCTGTTTGTTGTTATCGGTATTATTGTTTGCCAAGCGCATGCCAGAGGAACGTGACCACCTGAGCGCGGTTGCACTGATCCATTGCGCCGAAACGGGAATCGATGAGTCCGGTGGTGATTTTCTCCTTTGCGGCCCACATGACCGGTGCATAAAAGTAATCCGCGGTGGTAACATCGGGGAAACTTCCGGCGCTGCTGGTTGCAGCCGGCTGCCCCTTCAGCTTCCACAGAAAGGTCATGACCTGTGCCCGGGCACAGGGGGCGTTGGGGGAGAAGGTGGATTCGGAAGTTCCCGATGCGATATTCTGTTCCGCGGCCCACAGAACTGCCTTGGTATAGTACGCATCCTCCGGAATATCCGTGAACGGATGAGAACTGCTCTGCGGTTCCGGGGAGCCCATGGCTTTCCACAGGAATGTGATGACCTGGCCGCGGGAACAGTAATCTTTGGGGGCAAAGGTCGTGTCGGAGGTGCCCTCCGTGATGCCGTGTTCCACTGCCCAGCGAACCGCGTCATAAAAATAGTCCGATTCCTCCACATCTTCAAAGATCATGGGATGCCCGGATGCTTCGGTGGTGGAAGCGTTCGGGGCGGTGGGGGTATTTCCGAAAGAGATGAGCGGAGATGTGGTGGGGAACAGCAGTGCCAGCAGCAACAGCCCCAACAGGATCCGCCAGAACAGAGATGGTCTTCTCCTCATAGTATGATTCCTCTCTATATGATTCCTAACTGATAGGATCATTATATCATTCCCGGCAGGGGGATGGTACTTTTTTTGGAAGACAGAAAACGGGCACCGGAACAGACCGGCGCCCGTGATTTTTTGGATTGATCAGTAGGCGATGCCCCAGTAGATCATGTGTTTGGCGGGTTTTCCGCAGCAGGGGCAGGTGTCGCCCAGATTTTCCTGATCGAAGGGGATGCAGCGGGAGGACATGCCGGCCTCCTCTTTCATCTTCTCTTCACAGGCCAGATCTCCGCACCACATGGTCTTGATGAACCCGCCGTGCTCTTCCTGAAGGGCCTTGGCTTCCTCAACGGAAGAAGCGGCAAAGATGTGGCTGTCCAGATTTTCCTTGGCCTTGTCAAACAGGCCCTGCTGGACCTGATCCAGGACCTGAGGGATCATGGATTCCAGTTCTTCCAGACCGACGGTGACCTTCTCCCCGTTGTCACGGCGCACAGCCATGCATACGTTGTTCTCGATGTCTCTCGGGCCGATTTCCAGACGGACGGGAACACCTTTCATCTCCCACTGGGCACATTTCCAGCCCATGGAGTTGCTGGATGCATCGATCCGTGCCCGGATCCCGGCTGCCTTCAGACGATCCAGAAGCTCATAGGCCTTGTCCAGAACGCCCTCTTTCTGCTGAGCAACGGGAACGACGATGACCTGGATGGGTGCCACTTTCGGCGGGAGGACCAGACCGTTATTGTCGCCGTGGGTCATGATGAGACCGCCGATGACACGGGTGGACATTCCCCAGCTCGTCTGATAGGGGAAGCTGAGCTTGTTTTCTTTATCGGTAAAGGTGATGTTGAATGCACGGGTGAATCCGTCACCGAAGAAATGGCTGGTGCCGGACTGAAGAGCCTTGTGGTCGTGCATCATGCACTCGATGGTGTAGGTGTTGACAGCTCCGGCGAATTTTTCCTTCTCGGTCTTATCGCCGCGGATAACAGGCATGGCCAGCACCTTTTCGCAGCAGTCGGCGTACACTTCCAGCATCTGGAGCGTTTCCTCCCGGGCTTCTTCTTCCGTGGCGTGGATGGTATGACCTTCCTGCCAGAGGAACTCTCTGCCGCGGAGGAAAGGACGAGTGGTCTTTTCCCAGCGAAGGACGGAGCACCACTGGTTGTATTTCATGGGAAGATCACGATAGGAGTGAACGACATGGCTCCAGTGATCACAGAACAGGGTCTCGGAAGTGGGGCGCACGCAAAGGCGTTCCGGCAGTTCCTCGCTGCCGCCGTGAGTGACCCAGGCGCATTCGGGAGCGAATCCTTCCACATGATCCTTTTCCTTCTGCAGAAGACTTTCGGGGATCAGGACCGGCATGGAGACGTTCTCGTGACCCAGCTCCTTAAAGCGTCCGTCCAGATAGGACATAATATTTTCCCAGATGGCATAGCCATATGGCCGCATGATGAACAGTCCCTTTACGCCGGAGTAATCCACCAGCTCCGCTTTGGTGCACACGTCGGTGAACCACTGGGCAAAATCCACTTCCATATCAGTGATCTGTTCGACTTTCTTATCCTTTGCCATCGTTATTACCTCTCAAAATCAACATTAATAAAATCAAAATCGTAAGCTACATTATAAATACCTGCAGTTTGTGCCGTCAAGAAAAATCCGAAAAAACCTTTCGGACGGACGGGTTATCCCTTCAGTACCGGGTTGACATAGCGGCCGCGGGACTCGGTCCTTTTTCCGTACTGAATGGCAGAGACGGGGCACCGGTTGATGCATCCGCAGCATTTCAGGCACTTCTTTTTCGTCCAGACCGGCCTGCCGTCTTTCATCTCGATGGCATGTGCCGGACAGATGGTGCTGCACAGCCCGCATCCGATGCATCGGTCCAGTGCATGAAACTTGCCGGTTCCCATGCAGGCATGGTAGGAAGCAAGCATGGCCTTGCCGGCAGCAGCACTTCCGGTGATGGAGGAGGGCTTCCGTTCTTCAATGGCGGAACGGATGGTCCCGATCTTTTCGTCCGCATCAAGGAGCTGTCGGTGCATCTGTTCCGGCGAGTCGATGTTATAGAACAGGACGGCGCCGTCCGGAACCACCAGAGGATCCACACGGGACAGCGTCAGACCTTTTTTGCGCAGTTCATCTCTCAGAAAACCGCCGGCGGGGCCGATGCTGGCACCGCAGACGATGACGGCATAGACATAGGATGCGCCGGAGACGGTCATCTTCCGGACAAAATCCAGAACCGGATCGGAAACGGTGTAAAAATACACCGGAAACACGAAGCCGAGAGCTTCGCCATCGGCAAGATCCACATGATGTTCGTTGTTTTCCAGTGAATCGATGATGCTGCGGATCTGTTCACCGGGGCCCGCCAGTTTCTGTGCCACATACAGAGAATTTCCGGTACCGGTAAAATAGTAGATCATAGGGGTTCCTCCTTAATTTCGAAACCATCGGGAAAGCGCTCCCACCGGTGTTTTTTCTGTCCATGCGACTACTATACCATATTGTGTGCCAGACACGTTAGCGCTCCCGGGACGTATTCGTTGCAGAAAATGGAAGATTATGGCACAATGGAGTCCCATGTGCTCTGCTGCACGAGGAATACATGTATGGGCCGGAGCTTCCGGCCGGGAGTTGGAATGAACGCTGGATCCAATTCGAAAAATCAATACTTTGCAGGCTGCCTGCTGGTGATCCTCCAGAGCGTGGTATACGGATTCGGAGATCCCATATCCAAAATGGCGTATGAAACGGTACCGGTGTTCTCCCTTCTGACGGCGCGGTATCTTATTGCCTTTCTCTTCCTCTGTCTGCTGTGCAGGGGATCCCTTGTTTCGAATCTGAAAGAAACAGACGCAAGGATCTGGATGCTGCCTTCGCTCTGTATTGCAGGTTGTTATATTGCAGGGAATATCGCACTGAAATACTCGGCAGCAACTTCCGTGGCCTTTCTGCGATCCCTTTCCACCCTGATGACGCCGGTTCTCCTTTTTGTGCTGTATGGAAAAAGGATCCGCAGGAATCAGGTGATCATCCTGGCGATCGTGATCGGAGGTATGTATCTGCTGTGCGGACATGGCGGACTGTCCGGATTCGGGATCGGAGAGATCTGGTCCCTGACGGCAGCGCTTTTCATGGCCGGATCACTGATCTTCGGGCAGCGGGCCATGGAGAAAATGGATGCAATGACGCTGACAGCAGTTCAGGCGGGCGTTTCCACGCTGGCCGCCTGTCTCTGTGCTCTGTTTTTCGACCACGGAATCCGGCTGTCTGCGGCAGGCTCCACCGTATGGCTCATCATCCTCTATCTGGCGGTTGCCTGTACGGCGGCCGGGTATCTCCTTCAGAATCTGTCACTGCGGTATATCTCACCGAAAGCGGTGGCGCTGCTCCAATGCGCCTGTCCCGTGCTTACCGCGGTGTTTTCTTTCATCCTCCTTCACGAAAAACTGACAGTGGCAGGATTTCTGGGTGCCGGAATCATTCTTCTGGGAATCATGGCGGAGATCCTTCAGGGAGAGAAGGAGAGCACGGGAGACAAAAGGTGAAACGGGCCGGATGACGGCTTTCGTTGACATAAAAGCAACTTGACCGCAACTTCAATCTGACATATAATACAGAAATTCCTGACAGAACTCTCCAAGTTTCTGACGTTTCTGAATGAGGAGGAACGGGAAAAAGTTCTGGAGAAATTCGAGTCGATTTTTGATCGCAGCGCCAATGAAGATGAGATGCTGGCTTCCATGGATTCACCGCTGAAACTCACGGTGGAGATGTCCCGCGCCTACACAAAAGGCGGACTGGAGGAAGTCCTGGGCATGTGCGACGATCTGGTTTCCGGACAGTGGATCCCCGATGACCTTTCCGAGACCATCCGGGAACAGGTCTTCAACGCAATCGATGAACAGACTTTTTCATCCATAGATATTGTAACGGGAGGCCCGGAAGCGCCTGCCACTGAAAATCCTCTGGAAGATGACGGCCTGGTGGCGATCTTTGAGCAGGACATGGAGCAGGAAAAAGGATCCGATGACGGAGAAGAGACCAGCGAAGAGTATTCGCTGGAATCGGAGACGCCCGCGGAGGAACCGGAAGAAGCCGCAGCAGACGAGGAAGAAGTCCAGGAAGAGACACCTGAGGATACTGCAGATCAGCCGGAGGAAGTTCCCGCGGAAGAACCGTCAGAAGAGTCTTCGGAAGAGCCGGAAGCGGTAGCCGAGGATGTTCCGGAAGAAGCCGGTGAGATCGAGGAGGTCGTAGAGGTCGAAGAGATCGAAACACCGGAAGAAGCGCCCAGCGAGCTTGCGGAAGAAGTTCGGAAAGATGCGGAAATCATCCGTGAGGAACTGGAAGATCTGGAACCGGAAGACTATCCGATGACGGAGGAGACTTACTACAAAGCCCGCTGGTGGGCTCTGATCCCGTATGCCATCGTAGCCATTCCTCTTGGCCTGATCGGCGTCGTTATCTGTGCCGCCGTTACGCTCGCAATCCTCGCTGTCGCTGCAGCACTGGTAGCGGCTTGCGTCCTGGGTGCATCTCTGGCCCTGCAGAACGGCATGGACGTTCTGGCGGACATCATTCTTGTAGCCGGCGCGGCACTGATCGCAGCAGGCCTGGCACTGCTGGTGATATGGCTTGCAGTCTGGTTTGCGTCCAACACCATCGGCGGTATCGTGGGCGGACTGTATCGGCTTGGCCGAAAATGGTGCTATAAGGAGGTTGTGGAGAAATGAAAGCAACCTGGAGAATTATCGTACGGATCAGTTTGGTCCTTGTCGCACTGGGACTGATCTGCGGCCTGGTGGGCATTTTCACCGGCGGCAGCATCGCACGGGTTCAGAATGCTCTGAATACCGGATATGATTTCAACAGTTATGTGGATATTGGAAAGAAATTCTTTGCAGATGCCACTAAGACCGCTCAGGGACTGTATCAGCAGGTACTGGGTCTGATCCATTAATTGAATCGAAAAAGGAAGCCGTTTCATCCGGCCTGTAAAGGCGGATGGTACGGCTCTTTTTTTGTGAAAATCCGTTGCGGACGGAAGGAAGTTGTGATAACATAACAAATGACAAAAATTAATCGCATCGTACTCAATACTATTTCTTATCATGGCTCCGGCGCTGTGGCCGAGATCGGCAGCGAACTGTCCGCAAGAGGATACAAGCGGGCATTTATCGCATCCGGTCGGCACGTCGTAAAATCCGGTGAGATCAAAAAGATCACCGATGTGCTGGATGAGAAGGGGATCGTCTATACATTTTTCACTGACATGAAACCCAACCCCACCATCGAAAATGTTCAGGCAGGCGTTGAGGCATTCAAGGCTTTTGACGCAGACTGCATCATCGCCGTAGGCGGAGGATCCGTGATGGATACTGCGAAAGCTGTCGGCATCATCATCAACAATCCCGAATTTGCTGACGTGCGCTCTCTGGAAGGAGTCGCGCCGACCAAGAACCATGCCGTCTTTACCATCGCCGTTCCTACCACTGCCGGCACCGCTGCCGAAGTCACGATTAACTATGTCATCACCGATGTGGAGCGCAAGCGCAAATTTGTCTGCGTGGATGTGAATGACATTCCGGAGATCGCCGTTGTGGATCCGGACATGATGCATTCCATGCCCGAAGGGCTGACCGCCTCTACCGGTATGGACGCACTGACCCACGCCATCGAGGGCTATACCACCGCCGGCGCATGGGAAATGACCGACATGATGCATCTCGAAGCTATCCGCCTTATCTCCGCGAACCTCCGGGCCGCTCTGAAAAATGACGAAGAAGGCCGTAAGGGCATGGCACTGGGACAGTACATTGCCGGTATGGGATTTTCCAATGTCGGTCTTGGTATCGCGCACTCCATGGCGCACACGCTGGGTGCGGTCTATGACACGCCCCATGGTGTTGCCTGCGCGATGATGCTTCCCATCGTCATGGAATACAATGCCGACTGCACCGGAGAAAAATACCGCGAGATCGCCCGGGCAATGGGAGTGGAAGGCGTCGATGCCATGAGCGTGGAAGAATACCGTGCTGCAGCAGTCAATGCGGTCAAACAGCTCTCCCGTGACGTTGGTATTCCCGAAAAACTGGAAGCGCTGAAAGAGGAGGATCTTCCGTTCCTTGCTCAGAGCGCATACGATGATGCCTGCCGTCCGGGAAATCCAAAAGACTGTGATGTGGAATCGCTTACGGCACTGTTCCGTAAACTCATGTGATCCCATTTCAACGGAATCCAGCCGCCGCCGATCGCTCGGCGGCGGCATTTTGCTGTCAGGATGACAGGATCTGCTGTGCTGCGGGATGGTTTTTCTGTTCGGAATCGTTCTTGCACGAGGGAACCCCTTGTGGTAATATGTATCCACGATAGTGAAACAAATGACCGCACAAGAAGGACAAAGGCAACACCATGAGTGATAAACAAGAGAGCAAATATTATCTGGTAGAAGCCAGCGCACTTCCGGAGATCTTCCTGAAAGTTATGGAAGCCAAGCAGCTGCTGCAGACCGGTACGGTGAAGACCGTGGGAGATGCAGTGGACAAGGTGGGGATCAGCCGGAGCGCATTCTATCGTTATAAGGATTCCATCCGGACTTTCCAGGATATGGGGCGCAGTCCGATCCTGTCGCTGTCCGCTCTGCTGTATGACCGGCCGGGAGTGCTGGGATCCATGATCGCGATCTGTACAGACTCCGGGGCCAATATCCTCACCATCAACCAGTCCCTTCCGACGGATGGCGCAGCCATCGTCACGATCTCACTGTCCACTTCCGGGATGAAGGCGGATCTGAATGATCTCGTCAACCGGATCAAGCACGCCGACGGTGTGATCTCCGTAGAGATCGTGGCCGGTTAATCCTGAACAATAAGGACGTCCTTTCCCGAAACTGATATTGGGAAAGGACGTTTTTTGTTGTACTTGCGTTTTACGCAGCGCCGGAGTGCGGGGCGGAGTAATCGGGATCGCGCCAGCTGTAGCCGTCGGAATAATCGATGATTACACCGGGCTGTACGTTGAAACAGTAGACATTGAAGGACACCGACGCTCCGCGGTCTTCCACGGAATAGGCTTCCATCTTTATACCGGAACACAGGAGATTGTCTCTTTCAAAAACAGGGGTGACGCGGTAAAGCACGTGATTTCCGGTGCGGCGTATATAATACGCCACCTCATTTTCATAGGGAAGCATGCCTTCCACGTTCATATACCGGGTGCCGGTGATGAGATTGCGCTCATTGGCGTTCTCCCCGGTGAGCTGAAATCCGATGACGTGACATCGGTTGTACAGATAGTGGTCCTCGATGAGATCGTCATATCGGATCAGATGCCATCCGCTGGGATGAACGGTGCTGATGGGTTCTCGTTCGTCTGTGGGCATCAGGTCTCTGCCAAGACACGCCATGGCGGACTGGCAGCGGCCGAGAGAATCCAGATCGCTGTATCGCTCAAAGGAGGAAGCCGTGTTTTTCTTTTCTTCGGCGGTAAACTCGGGGACATTGTTATTTACTACAACGGAAGGGGCTCCGTTGTAGGAAGGAGGAACAAAGTCGGAGGAGGGAGTGGCAGTGCTTATGTTTTGTGCCAGACGCACCAGCACGGTGGTTCCTTCCGCCCGCGTCACGGTTTCCTTTGGATGGATCTTTCCTTCGGTATCTCCTGTCAGCAGGCCCGCCTTTTGAAGAGCTGAGATGGCGTCCGCTGCATAGGGAGAGATCTCGCCGGCATCCTTGAACTGCTTGGCCGGCACTGTCTCCGGAATCGTAAGAGCGGATGCCTGGAGCGCTTTCTGGATGATCACCGCCATATCCTGACGAATCAGATCCTTGTCCGGAGAGAACTGCCCATACCCGGTCCCGCTGACGATTCCCCGGGTCACCGCCCAGTAAATCGCCTGCTCATAATAGGAGCCCGGCTTCACGTCGGAAAACAGGATGGAGGAGGATTGCTTGTAGTTACTGTCCGAAGCACCCAGAGCCCGACGGAGGATGGTAATGAACTGACCGCGGGTCATCCCCATGTCCGGACTGAAGGTGTTGGTGGACGTGCCGGAGACCAGTTTGTGCTCCAGCGCGTAGGAGACCGTATCGTAATACCAGCACCCGGGAGGCACATCCGTATATTTTGCCATGTTCACTGCAATGCCGCAGGACGAGAGCAGGAGCGATCCGATCAGGATCAGCGGGATCAGGATCCGACGGTACAGTGATACGGGATGACGCACAGGGAAACTCAACTCCTTTCGGGTGGGAATAGCACAAACCCCGGCGGAACACGGTGTCTGCCGGGGAAGTCTGTTATTTATTGCCGGAGATTCGGACAAGATTGCCGTCGCATTCCAGCTTGTTCGCGCAGAACAGTTTGACCGCTTCCGGGAGGATGACGGATTCGGCGTCTTCCCGGATCTTGGTATAGATCGCCTCCCGGCTCATTCCGGGTTCCAGATCTACCGCTTTCTGCAGGATGATGGGTCCAATTCCGCCGTCTTCTGCGGTGAAATACGCAGTGGCTCCGGCAATCTTGATTCCACGGTCATGAAGGACCTGATACATGTCCCCCTTGAAGTTTTCAAATGCCGGGATCAGGCAGGGACAGACCGCAATGATGCGGTTCCGGAATCGTTTCGTTACTTCTCCAAGAGGCATGGAGTAGTCTGCCAGGATCACGAGATCGATATCCATGTCCTTGAGTTTGTTGGATACGGCCTTGCAGTAACTTGCCGTGGACGGAAACAGCTCCGGATCCACAACGGTACCTGCCACACCGGCGGATCTCGCTTTGCTGAGCGCCGGAGAATCCTCCTGTGGTGCAATCACGGCTGCCAGTTCAAATTCCGGGATCTCCCGGAAAAAGACCGCGTCCAGCAAAGCCTGCAGCTGATAACTGCGGCCTTCTGCCAGTACTGCTCCTCTCCTGCAGCTGATAACTGCGGCCTTCTGCCAGTACTGCTCCTCTAATCATGCTTTTTCCCTCCGTGTATCTTCCTCCAGCAGCCGACGGGCTACCAGTACGTTTTCTTTTTCCAGCTTTTTGAGGTTTTCTGCCCGGGCAAGCCGGTCTTCCTGCGAGCCGTCCTGACTGACGGCATGGTCGATGGAATCGATCAGCTGCTCTGCAGTGACGTCTTCCAGTTTCATGCAGGGACCGGAACCGATGTATTCGGTAAAGGCGGAGACTTTCGGATCATAGCTCAGACCCACCAGGGGAAGTCCCTGCCCTGCGGCAAAGATCAGTCCGTGCAGACGCATGGAGACCATGATGCGCATGCGGGCAATGATGCCGATGGTCAGATGGGAATCCATGGGAGAACTGATAATATGATAAGGCACTCGGGACATCTGCTCCGCCACCCGCTCGGCGGCACGGTTGTCGTCGATGCGGTTGATGGACAGGAAGACTGGTGTCATTCCGTGTTTCCGGTAGGCGTATTCTATTGCTCTGGCGATCTCACGGATCCGGGATTCAAAACCGGGCCAGCGCCGCAGACAGATGCACATGTAGCTGCCTTCCGGATCCAGTCCGTTCTCCGTCATGAAACGGTCCACGGCCCATTTTTCCGCCGGCTGCATCCCGATGGCAGGGTCGGATGTAAGGATGATCTCCGGCCGGTCAACACCAAAGCGATTCAG
>CADCMP010000062.1 GCA_902802565.1 Oscillospiraceae bacterium | reverse complement strand
GCAGCACTGGGGGGATAGCTGCGGCGAAGGGTACCGGAAGAGAATCGAAAGAAACTCTTCCGGTATTTTTTTACATTTTTACCCGATAGAGATTGACACGGCGTGGGGGAGGATGGTAAATTCAAATCAAGACGTGAGCAACGACTCACGAAAATACTGTACCAGGAGGCACTTGTTATGGCGTACAACGGATTTGCCATTGATGAATATTTGGATGCGGCGGAAGTGACCCGTCAGCTGGATGAATTGAAGAAATCTCCGGTTTACTCCATTAACCGGGATGCGCTTCAGGGCTATGTGGATAATTACTTTGAAAAGAAATGCTCGAAATCGAAGGAACTGATCGGAGAGGCGAAGGAGATCATTCCCGGCGGTGTTCAGCATAATCTGGCATTTAACTATCCGTTTCCTATTGTGATCGACAAGGCAGACGGAGCTAAGCTCTATGATCGTGACGGCAACTGGTATTACGATCTTCTTCAGGCCGGCGGCCCTACGATCCTCGGCAGCAATCCGGAGTCGGTTCGTTCCCAGGTCATCGATCTATTGAACACCTGCGGCCCTTCCACCGGACTGTTCCATGAATTTGAGTATAAACTGGCGAAAAAGATTTCCGACTGTGTTCCTTCCGTGGAAATGTTCCGTATGCTGGGTTCCGGCACGGAAGCCTGCATGGTGGCAGCCCGTATTGCCAGACTGAAGACGGGTAAGAAGAACATTCTGAAAATGGGCGGTGCCTATCATGGCTGGTCAGACCAGCTGGCATACGGTATCCGCATTCCCGGAACCAAGGGGATCCAGTCCCGCGGTGTTCCCAACTTTGTGTTCAAGCACACCGATGAGTTTTTCCCCAATGATCTGGAAGACCTGGAGCGGAAGCTGAGAAAGCACCGGCTGGACGGCGGTACAGCCGCGGTATTCCTGGAGCCGGTTGGTCCGGAATCCGGTACCCGTCCGGTTTCCAAGGAGTTTGTCAAGGGTGTGGAGGAACTGGCTCACAAGTATGGCGCACTGCTGATATTTGATGAGGTTGTTACGGGCTTCCGTATCGGTGTTTCCGGCGCCCAGGGCTATTTCGGGGTCGATCCGGATCTGACGGTATTCGGCAAGGTCATCGCCGGAGGATATCCCGGCGCCGGCGGCGTGGGCGGTCACAAGGACTGCATGGCGTATCTCGGTGCCGGTCTGGATGCTTCCGGAAAGAAGGTGCACAAGGCGCTTTGCGGCGGTACGATGGCTGCAACACCCATCTCCTGCTGCGCGGGCTACTTCACACTGTGTGAGATCGAGGAAACCAATGCCTGTGAAAAAGCGGGAAGAATGGGCGACCGCCTGACCCGCGGACTGCAGGAATCCATCCGGAAATACAATCTTCCGTTCGTGGCATTCAACCAGGGCTCCATCTGCCATCTGGATAATGCGGGAACGATGCACTACGCAATCAACTGGAAGAAACCATGGGAGATCCCGATGATCCTGAAGGAGACCGGAATCCGTCAGAAGGAGATGCAGCACATGGGAGCAGCCTACATGGCAGAGGGAATGATCACTCTGGCCGGTTCCCGCCTTTACACCAGCGCTGCTTATGACGAAGCAATGATCGATGCGATGAGATATACCGAACAGCAGGCAAGAGAAAAGATCGTGGAGACCGGACTGGATCTGCTCCGCTCCGGCCTGACGATCCGAACCTGGGGAAATATCAGTGCCCGCATCGATGACGATACGATCCTGATTACTCCCAGCGGACGGGGATATGATGTCCTTGCACCCGAAGACATCACTCTTCTGCATCTCAATGATATGAGCTGGGAAGGAAAGTATAAACCGTCCAGTGAGAAGAAAGTACACGCTGAGATTTACCGGCAGCGTACGGATGTAGACTATATCATCCATACCCATCAGTATATGGCCTCCGCTGTCAGCATTGCGGGGCGCGATCTGGTCCTCTGGGAAGAGGAACATGTGAAAGAACTGGGAAATACGGTCCCGTGCGCCGGTTACGGTATGTCCTCCACGAAGATGCTGGAGAAGGCCGTGGCGGAATGCCTGAAAGAGAACCATACCAGTAACAGCATGCTCATGCGCGCGCACGGTGCGCTGATCTTCGGAGAGAACAAGGAGCAGACGATGCGCCGTGTGCTCATGCTGGAACAGATCATGAAAGACCTCTATGAAAAAAAGGATCCGGAAGGCATCTGCCGCGATAAGTATGGGGATGCGGAGGCACCGGAGGATCTGGGAAGCAGCATCCGTACCGCAAGAGGGATCCTGATCCATAAAAAGACAGGAGAGTACCTGATAAAAGAAAACGAACGCACTCAGTCCGTCTCTGACCGGACACACTGGAATGTATACCATATGTCTCATGAGGCAGGCTGTGTACGTCATATCACGCATCCCGCCGTCATGACCTACAGCTTGATGGGCAAAGAGATGCCCGCAGTGCTGGATGATGTTGCTCAAATTACCGGATACTCGGTCCCGTGGGTCGATGGAATGGACAATCCGAACGTTTCCCGTCTCCTGCTGAAGCATCACATGGTGCTGATAGGCGGAAACGGTGCTTTGGTGATGGGCCCGGATGAGGCAGAGGCAGAAGCAAGAGCGCAGATCCTGATCAAAGGGGCGTACACCGCTCTGTATCAGAACGCCATCGGAGGAGATTTCCGGGTTTCTTATCTGGATGCATCCCTTCAGAAGACTTTCTACGAGAGAAAGTATTCCAAGCTGAAGGAGTGATCCCGAGTGCTGAAAAAACTGACACCGGAACAGCAGGCGGAGATCCTGCAGACCGGCATCCGGGAGTTTTCCAAACTCGGCCTCGACAAGGCAAACGTCAATGTCATAGCAAAAAAAGCGGGAGTCAGCATCGGCGTGCTGTACAAGTACTACGAAGATAAAAACAGCTTCTTTTTTGCGTGCGTACGACATGCTTTGGAAAGTCTGGATGAAGTGCTGACTGCAAAGATCGATGCCCACAGAGATCCGGAAGAAAACGCAGAGATCCTGATAAGGGCGGCAGTAGATTTTTCCCGGGAGCATCCGGAGACGGTGATCCTGTACCATCGAATCACCTGTTTTGAAGACGGTGAGTTCGCGGAACAGCTGGTACGGGAGATCGAGGGAAAGACCGCGGAGACGTACCGCACCCTCATTTCCGCCTATCAGGACGAAGGCAAAGTAAGAAAGGAAATCGATGCCGGATACCTTGCCATGCTCTTTGATGATATTCTGATGATGGTTCAGTTTACCATTGCATGCCAGTACTATCGCCATCGCCATCTATTGTATGCAGGAAAAGGTCCGGAGAAAAATGAAGAAGAATTGATCGCATCCGCACTGGCCTTTGTGCGGCAGGCGTTTTCTGCCGGCTGAGACCGGTAGAGAAGGAGAGAGTCGAATGAACGTGATCATTGCTTATGACATCGGCACGACAGGGGTCAAGACCTGCCTGTTCGGTGTCGACAAAACTATCAATCTTCTGGGATCCGCCAGCATGGGATATGATCTCTTTCTGATGCCGGACGGCGGAGCAGAGCAGGATCAAGATCAGTGGTGGACCTCCATGTGTGTCACCACTGCGGAAGTCCTGAAGAAGACCGGAGTGAAAATGGAAACGGTGGAAGGGATGTCCTTCTGTTCCCAGATGCAGGGACTTGTCCTGGTGGATAAGGACGGCATTCCCGTCCATCGGCCAATGAGCTATATGGATCAGCGGGCACGGAAGGAACTGCAGGAAGGCATGCAGAGCGGACTGCGGGTGCAGGGCCTCAATGTCGTCAACCTTGTCCGGAGCATGATGCTGACGGGAGCCGCATCTACCAGCGTGAAAGATCCTGTTTGGAAATATAATTGGATCCGCAACCATGAGCCGGAGAACTTCCGCAGAGCCTACAAATGGCTGGATGTCAAGGAATATCTGATCCACCGGTGTACCGGAAACTTTATTATGACCAGAGACTCCGCCTTTTCCACCATGGTTTATGATACCCGCAAGGGAAAAGAACAGTGGAGCCCTTCCATCTGCCGCGCCTTTGGTGTGGACATGGAGCATCTTCCAAAGGTGATCCGATCGGAAGAGGAAGCCGGCAGGCTGCATGAAAAGGCAGCAGCCGAACTGGGTCTTCCGGCGGGGATCCCCGTATTCGGGGGAGGCGGAGACGCCTCACTTATCGGTGTGGGTGCAGGAGCCTGTGGAATGGGACAGACGCACATCTACTGGGGTACTTCCGGCTGGGTGGAGACGGTGACAGACCGTCGGGCCGTCGATGTTGTTTCGATGGCGGCTGCTATCGTCGGCGCGCAGAACGAACGGTTCAATTACTTTGCGGAGCTGGAGACTGCCGGGAAATGCCTCGAATGGGTCCGGGATCATCTGGCTTTGGATGAGATCGGGATCTATCTGAGCAAAGAGGATGTCTGTGAAGGCGAGGAATCCCTGTATAAAAGCCTGTATGAGTATCTGTCGGAGACGGTGGCTAAAGCGGAGCCGGGAGCGAAAGGCGTGATCTTCACACCGTGGCTTCACGGAAACCGCTGTCCGTTTGAGGACCCCAACGCAGCAGGTATGTTCTTCAATCTGCGTCTGGATACCGGAAAGACGGAAATGATCCGTGCAGTGATCGAAGGAATATGTTATCATATGCGTTGGATGCTGCAGGTAAGCGACAAGAAAGTCCGAACATCCCAGGTAATCCGATTCGTCGGCGGGGGAGCACTGTCGGAGGTCACCTGTCAGATCCTGGCAGATATAACGGGACGCACGATTGAGACGGTTCCGGAACCGCAGAACGCCGGTTCGGTGGGCGCGGCAGCCATCACCTGTCTCGGTCTGGGGATCATCCATGATCTGGATGAACTGCAGACGATGATCCCGGTGGTGAAAACCTTTGAACCCAACCCGGAGACGCGGGACGTATATGACCGGAATTATGCGGTTTTCCAGTCTCTGTATGACGATAACCGTAAAAATTTCGCTGCTTTGAATTCATAAAGAATCCGGTGGCTCTGCCGGATCATGAGGGAGAAAATACTATGGCTAAAGTGAAAAACAAGGAAGCGGCACGGGCAATCAAATTCGCCCTGTTCTCCGCGTCAGCGGGCATCATTGAATTTGTCTCTATTGCACTGCTGGATGCCGTAACCCCGTGGCGCCATTTCTACTGCTATCTCGTCGGACTGGTACTGTCCGTGCTCTGGAACTTTACCCTAAACAGAAGATACACCTTTAAATCTGCGAACAACGTGCCGATCGCAATGCTTAAGGTTGCGTGCTTCTATGCGGTATTCACCCCGTTGAGCACCTGGCTCGACAAGGTCCTCACGGAAAACTATCTGTGGCCGGGAATGCTCTCCACCGTACTGATCATGAGTACGAACTTCGTCACGGAATTCCTGTATGACCGTTTCTTCGTATTCGGAAAATCGCTGGATACCAATGATCTGGCAAAGAGAGAACAGGAGAGGGAAGCTGCAGCCGAGTAATACCGAACCTCCCGTTTCTGTTGGAACGGGAGGTTTTTCCACAGGAGGTGCTCATGAAAGGACAAATTGAACGTATCAAAGCCATGGAGGAACGAATGGACCGCGCATGGAAAGCCGTGCGGGACCTCCAGACAGCGATTGAGCAGTTCGACGGGGTGAGAGAGGATATTGAAACACTGACGGGCTACTATGAAAATGGCTGCTGGAGACAGGATTATGAAGCAGACGAAGCCGGCTTGCTGCCGGAGGATCTCAAGCGGGGCGTACTGTCGCAGGACGCGTTGTATGATCTCCTTGCAGAGTACGGTGCGCTGGAAGGACAGCTCCGCACAACAGACTGAATAAACGAGAAAGCAAATCAACGCATTTTTCAGCGAAACGATCATTTTCGCCGGAAAGATGCGTTTTTTAATTCAATCCGGCTAACAGTGATACTATTTTGGCGAAACTTGTTTTATGATCCGTTTCTTGGTATTATTTACTTTACGCATTTAAAGAGATGATCAATAAAAGGAGGAACTCCCCTTATGGCAATAAAAAAGACTATGGACGGAAATGAAGCCGCCGCATACGCAAGCTATGCATTTACAGAAGTGGCTTCCATCTATCCCATCACTCCTTCCAGCCCCATGGCGGACCATGTGGATAACTGGGCAGCTCACGGGAAAAAGAATCTGTTCGGACAGCCGGTGCAGCTGGTGGAGATGCAGAGTGAGGCCGGAGCGTGCGGTGCCATGCACGGTGCTCTGGAGACCGGATCCCTGTCGTCCACCTATACCGCTTCTCAGGGTCTGATGCTCATGATCCCCGCCATGTACCGAATCGCCGGATCTCAGCTCCCGGGAGTGATGCACGTAGCGGCACGCACGGTCGGAACCCATTCCATCTCTATTTTTGGAGATCAGTCCGACGCTATGGCCTGCCGTCAGACCGGCTTTGCACAGCTGGCGTCCGCCAGTGTTCAGGAGTGCATGGATCTTGCAGCAGTAGCACATCTGAGCGCCATTAAGGGTTCCATTCCTTTCATGCATTTCTTTGATGGTTTCCGCACCAGTCATGAGATTCAGAAGATCGATGTTCTGGAGTACGAGGATCTTGCCAAACTCGTCGACTGGGACCGGGTCAACTATTTCCGGGATCATGCACTGAACTCCGAGCATCCTACAATCCGTTCCACACTGCAGAATCCGGATACCTTTTTCCAGTGCAGAGAAGCCAGCAACACGGCGTATGATCAGCTTCCCGAAGTAGTGCAGGAAAAGATGGATGCCATCAACAAACTCACCGGAAGAAACTATAAGCTGTTTAACTATTATGGGGATCCTCAGGCAGAGCGTGTCGTCATTGCCATGGGATCTGTCTGTGAAGCCACGATGGAAGTTGTGGATTATCTGATGGCACAGGGCGAGAAGGTAGGTATGGTACAGGTTCATCTGTACCGTCCGTTCTCGGTTTCCCATCTGCTGAATGCAATTCCGGATACCGTTCAGGTGGTTTCCGTTCTGGACCGGACCAAGGAACCGGGTAGCGTAGGCGAACCTCTGTACGAAGATGTCTGCTCTGCTCTGTGTGAGAGCCCGCGGGCAGTGAAGGTCCTGGGAGGCCGGTACGGCCTGTCCTCCAAAGACACTATTCCCGCACATGTCAAAGCAGTGTTTGACAACATGGCCGGGGAACAGAAGAATCATTTCACCGTGGGGATTAATGACGATGTGACGATGCGTTCTCTTCCCATCGGTGAGAATATCGTAACTTCGGGAAAATCCATACTGTCCTGCAAGTTCTGGGGTCTTGGTTCCGATGGTACCGTCGGCGCCAACAAGAACTCCATCAAGATCATCGGAGACAACACCGACCAGTATGCACAGGCATACTTTGAGTATGATTCCAAAAAATCCGGCGGTGTGACCAAGAGCCATCTGCGGTTCGGACACGAACCGATCCGCTCCACCTATTATGTGACGATGGCGGACTTCGTTGCCTGTCATAAGCAGAGCTATATGAAGAGCTTCGATATTGTCGGGGAGATCAAAGAGGGTGGAACCTTCCTTCTCAACACGGACTGGGATATGGACGGACTGGAGGAGCATCTGCCCAACCGTGCCAAGCGGCTTCTTGCCCAGAGAAAGATCCGTTTCTATACCATTGATGCCACCAAGATTGCCACGGAGATCGGACTCGGAAACCGTACGAATACCGTTCTTCAGTCCGCTTTCTTCAAACTGTCCGGTGTGCTGCCCATTGATGACGCCGTGGATTATATGAAAAAGGCCATCGTCAAGACATATTCCAAAAAGGGCGACAAGATCGTTAACATGAACTGCGCAGCTGTGGATGCCGGTCTTACTGCCGTACAGAAGATCGACGTTCCCGAAGCATGGGCGTCTCTGAAGGATACGCAGGAAGTCATTGATGAGACCCTGCCGAAATACATTCGGGAGATTCAGATCCCATCCAACAATCAGGCGGGAGACAGAATCCCGGTCTCCGCATTCATGGATTATGCCGACGGCGTACATCCGGTGGAGACTTCCAAGTATGAGCGCCGCGGAATCGCGACCTTCGTCCCGGAATGGATCCCGGAAAACTGCATCGGGTGCAATATGTGTTCTCTGGTATGTCCCCACGCAGCGATCCGCCCCTTCCTCCTGACCAAAGAGGAGAAGGAGAATGCTCCGGCCGGATGTCAGACCAAGGAACTCAAAGGAAAAGGCTTCGAAGAAGTAACTCTTCGCATCCAGGTGGATCCGGTGGATTGCCAGGGATGCGGGTCCTGCGCGAACTCCTGTCTGGCCAAGGAAAAGGCCCTGGTGATGCGACCGCTGGAATCCCAGATGGAACAGCAGCCGTCCTGGGATTATCTGGTGAGCCTGCCGGAGAAAGAAAATCCCATGAACAAGTATACGGTACGCGGCAGCCAGTACCAGCGTCCGCTGTATGAATTCAATGGTTCCTGCGCCGGCTGCGGCGAGGCTCCGTACATGAAGCTGATGACACAGCTGTTCGGCGAGAGAATGTATATCGCCGATGCCACGGGATGCACATATGTCGTGGGATCCTCATCTCCCACCTTCCCGTATGCAAAGATGAAGTCCGGCAGCGGTCCGGCCCCATCCAACTCTCTGTTTGAAAACAATGCGGAATACAGTCTGGGAATGTGTCTGAGCGTAGAACAGATGCGCACGCAGGCCAAGACCCATGCCAGGGCAGTCGTCGAGAACACGTCGGATGAGACCCTGAAAGATGCACTGGTGCAGTGGCTTGAGAAGGGTGACGATCCGCAGGAGACAAGGGCCGTTTCCGAAGCGGTCAAAAGCGCATTGACAGCTACCGGGGAAGATAATGAAGATATCCAGTTCCTGAAAGACCGAACGGATGCGCTGGTGAAAAAGAGCATGTGGATGTACGGCGGTGACGGCTGGGCATACGATATCGGCTACGGCGGACTGGATCATGTCCTCGCTTCCGGAATCGATGTCAATATCGTTGTTGTGGATACGGAAGTTTATTCCAACACGGGCGGACAGGCGTCCAAAGCCACTGCCATCGGTGCAGTCGCACAGTTTGCCAATGCCGGAAAATCCACGGCAAAGAAAGACCTTGGCCGTATTGCCATGGCTTACGATAACGTATACGTGGCACAGGTCGCCATGGGTGCCGATCCCAATCAGCTGATCCGTGCTCTGAAAGAAGCGGAAGAGCACCCGGGACCGTCTCTCATTATTGCCTATGCCCCCTGCATCAATCACGGACTGTCCAACGGAATGGGTAAGTCTCAGAATGAGCAGAAACTTGCGGTGGAATGCGGATACTGGCCTCTGTGGCGGTTCATTCCGAAGAATCGTGAGGAAGGGAAGAATCCCTTCGTTCTGGACAGCAGGGAACCCAATGGAAAACTGCGGGAGTTTATGATGGGTGAAGTGCGTTTCTCCGCACTGACCCGAACCTTCCCGGAACGGGCAGAAGTGCTGTTCGCCGAGGCAGAGGAGTTTACTGCAAAACGGTATGCACAGTATCAGGCACTGGCAGAAAACAGTTAAACAAAGAACAGAAAAGCCGATGG
>CADCMP010000061.1 GCA_902802565.1 Oscillospiraceae bacterium | reverse complement strand
CTTTTCCCAGGTTCTTTTCCTTTCCACTGCCGGGGCTGAAACAGAAAAAAGAGATCCCTCCCTTTCGGAAGAGACCTCCCTGTCTGATCTGTCGATCACATGTCGATGGCGAACAGTCCGCCGGCGCCGCCGGTATGGATGAACAGCACATTGTCGTCCTTCCCGAAAGCACCTTCCTTCGCCAGGGCGATGAGTCCGGCAAAGGCCTTTCCGGTATAGACGGGATCCAGGAACAGACCTTCCTTCTCCGCCATGATCTGCACGGCGGCATTCCCCTCCTCCGACGGGATGGCATACCCGGGACCGGCCATGTTCCGAAGGATATAATCCTCCCGCGTCACCGCAAGATCCGTCTGCAGAAGCTCGCAGGCCCCCTTCATGAGATCCGCCGTGATGGTGGCGAAATCATCGGTGTCCACCATCATGCCGTAGACCTTCGTGTCCGGCAGGTAGAGCTTGGCTCCCAGCGCAAGGCCCGCGGTGGTGCCGCCGGAACCCTCCGCGGAGAGGATGTGGTCGAAATGAATGCCCTGGTCCCGGATCTCCCGGACACAGGCCACATAGCCCAGGGAACCCAGGCAGTTGGATCCGCCCACGGGGATCTTGTAATAGGGCACGCCCAGTTCCTTCCCCACCCGGTCCATCTCATCGTAGATGTCCTGGTAATCGTCGGTATCCATAAAGCGCACGTCGGTGCCTAGCAGATGCTCCAGCAGCACGTTGCCCTTCCGGTCCGTGACGCCCCGTTTCTTTAAAATAAGGATGGCCTTCATCCCCAGCTTGTTGGCCGCCGCCGCGGTGAGCATGGCATGGTTGGACTGGGCGCCGCCGGTGGTGAACACCACTTCCGCCCCCTTCTCTCTGGCGTCCGCCAGAAGGAATTCCAGTTTCCGTACCTTGTTGCCGCCGAGGCCCAGGCCCGTGAGATCGTCCCTCTTGACATAAACGTTGGTGCCCAGCATGGCGCTGATGCCCTCCAGTCGGTGGATGGGAGTGGGCAGCACGCCCAGTTTCACCCGCGGAAACTGCTCCAGTTCTCTCATAATGCGCTCCTTTCCCCGCCGGCAGGACGGGACGAGATTGATATCATGATTATAACAGAATCCGGGTGCTCTGTCCTCATGCCGGAAAAAGTTTTCTCCTCTTCCGGGGCAAAAAACAACAGTTCGGGAAGATTTGTTGATTTCATCACAATCCGGGACAAACTGATGGTTGTCTTTCTTATGTTTCTTACGATAGAATTAACCCAATACTACTTTCCGTCCCTCTTCCTCCCCGGGAGAGGCGGAAAAGAGAAGACCTGAGAGAAGGAGAACGAAAAATGACAAAGACCATGAAATCCCGTCTCGCACTTCTGCTGGCGCTGGCCATGATGGTGTGCCTTCTGGCCGTCCCCGCCGCAGCGGAAGACAACGCCCCCAATGAGTACGGGATCAAGACTTATGTGGCTCTGGGCGACAGCATCGCCACCGGCCTCAACGACAATACCGGCACCAACGAGGATGCCTACGGCAGCTGGGAAAACGGCTATACCGTCAAACTGGCGGAGAAACTGAATCTGATAACCGAAGAATCTCCTAAATATATGCCGGAAGGATACAATTTCGATTATTACACTTCCCCCAACAAAACCGGATTCCGGTCCTGGGCATTTCCCGCCATGCGTACCCTGGAGATCCGCCATCAGGTGGATGCCGATTACGACTATGAGAGAGACCGCTTTGCCGAATACTGGCTGGACAACGGCGAACTGAATGAACAGCTTGGCGACGTGAACGCGATGATCCGGGCGGATATTGCCGACGCGGATCTCATCACCCTGAACATCGGTTCCAACGACGTGCTCCTCAGCCAGCTGCGCATCACTGCCTGGGATATAGAAGACGAAGTCGGCGTAGGTGCCAGTGACATCATCGACCTCATGAAGAGCAAACTGGGCTTCGCCGATGCACCCACTCTTCCCGAAGGAGTGGACGAGAACAAAATCGTCCTGGAGTTCGTTCCGAAGTTCCTGGTGAACGTTATGAAGGGCTACAACCAGTTCCTGCTGCAGATGCCCAAGATCCTGAAATCCATCCGCAGCCAGGCTCCCGATGCACAGGTCGTGGTGCTGGGCATCTTCAACCCCCTGCACTACTCTCTGAGCCTCACCGACGGCAAGCTCCCCGTCTCCCTGGGCGAGATGATCGACGGCGTGATGCTCCCGGTGAATCTGGCCATGGCCGCCGACGCCGCGCTGTACGGCTGCACCTATGTGGATGTGGTGGATGTGAAAACCGACGGTTCCATGCATCCGGACAACGGCGGATATGAAGATATCGCCGACCGCATCGAGAAAAAACTCCGAGCCAAGACCTCCTACAAGGACATCCGCATCCTCTCCAACGAGAATCAGGCGGCGGTCCGCTGGGGAGAGATGACCGAGAACTTCCCCGGCATCAGCGAGAAATACTTCAGTCCCGCCACCTTCGTCACCCGTGCACAGATGGTACAGGCTCTGTACAGCATGCAGGGCAGTCCGAAAGATGTGGCTCAGGCACAGAAGTTTATTGACGTGAAAGAAAGTGCAGAGTACTACAACGCCGTACAGTGGGCCGTGGGCAACGACATCACCTCCGGGCTCACCAAGAACACCTTCGCCCCCGGTGTTGCCGCCTCCCTTAAGCAGGTGGCCACCTTCCTGTATCAGTACGATCAGAAGTTCAGCAGCAAAGAAACCAAATCCACAGCCGGATATGACGACGCGCTGACCTGGGCGGCCGATACAGGCATCTCCAAAGGCATCGGCAAAGTCGCCATGAAGACGGCTCTGGCCACGAGAGCACAGGCCGTTCTGATGCTCTACCGCTATGCGCAGCTGTGATTGGAAGCAGGTATAAAAATCGATCAGGGAATCGGAGTTTTCCGATTCCCTGATTTTTTATTCTGTCATTATCAATTACATGTAAGTTTTCTGTGAACTCCGCGCCCCTTCCCTTGACGGCTTTCCCCAATTAGGATACCTTGAGGACGAGCCCATCCACGGAGGAAACCAACATGATCAAAAACAAAGTCGTCGCATTTATCCTTTTCATGGTCCTGTTCCTGGTCTGCTGGAACATGCTGGATCTGCTGTACTGCGCCGTGATCACCCACAGCAGCTATCATTTCGCCGGACTGGGCGATCTGGGTCTGCCTGTCGTCGTCGCCGCCGTCATCGGCTGGCTGCTCATTCTCAGAAAATGAGCATGGAGCGGTATGATCCTCTCCCCGTTCACAGCCGGGAGGAGTTCCGTCAGTGGCTTTCCGAGCACAGCGGAACGGAAGCGGAATGCTGGGTGCATGTCGTGAAGGGCGAGCCTTCGGATGAAGAGCATCTGTGGTATCTGGACGCCGTGGAGGAAGCCCTGTGTTTCGGATGGATCGACAGCACGTTTATAGGGTCGGAAAACCTGCAGAGGTTCTCCCCCCGACAGAAATACAGCCCCTGGACGGAGCTGAACAAGGAGCGTGTCCGCCGGCTGGAGAAACTGGGCCGGATGACGGATGCCGGACGGGCGGTGCTGCCGCCCATGGGCCCCCGCAGCTTCCGCATCGACGGGGATGTGAAGGACGCCCTGATCCGCGCCCGGGCATGGTCCGCCTTCCGGCGGTTCCCGCCTCTGTATCAGCGGGTGCGGGCCTACAACGTGGCCTTTCTGAAAAAACGGGATCCGGAGGGATACGAAAAGGCGCTGGAGCGCCTCATCCGGGAGACCCGTGCCGGACGGATGTACGGCAGCTGGAACGACTACGGACGGCTGCTGGACTACTGACCGTTCCGGAAAGAAAGAGACGAAAAAAGAGAGTTCTGCGAAAACTGCAGAACTCTCTTTTTGCATTGTCGGGTAAATCAGCCGTCCTCGTTCCGGTATACGCCGAAAGTGTGGATCATGCAGGCCACCTGTGCCCTCGTCAGCTGTTCCGCCGGACCGAGGATCCCGTGGCTTCCCTGAACGATCTGATGCGTCGCCGCCCAGCGCATGGGCTCCACGGCGTAGGGCACCACGTCCCCGCCGTCGTCAAACTGATCCAGCTCGACGGAAGCCGTGAGATCATAGCCCTTGTAGAAGGCATACTTATACAGCATGGCCACGAACTGCTGACGGGTGATCACCGCGTCGGGTCGGAAGGTGGCGTCATAGTATCCGGTAATGAATCCGTGCTGGGTGGCCCAGATCACCGCGTCGGTATACCCTTCCCGGCCGGTGAGATCCGCAAAGCTGACGGTGCCGGTGACTTCCGGCTTGCCGTCCAGCGCGTACAGGATCCGGGTGGCCTGCTGCCGGGTCACGAGACCCTTGGGCATGAACACGTGTTCCCCGACGGGGTTCATATATCCGTGGGAGACGGTGAAGTTCACGCCGTCGAGATACCAGGCGTTGTCCTTCACGTCCTCCAGGTCTTCCGAAGGCAGAGCGGTGACTTCCGGCTCTTCCTCTGCCTGTGCCGCCTGGCTCACCACCTGTTGGGACGGACGCTCGCCGTTGAGCGCCAGGAGCATGACCGCCAGCTGGCTGCGGGGAACGAGTCCCTCCGGCTCCAGCAGATCCGGTGTGATCCCGTCCAGGATCCCCTGGCTCACCGCCCACTTGACGGAGGCGCTGGCATAACCTGCCACGCTGTCCCGGTCGGCAAAGCCGGAAAGGGAGCTTCGGTCCGTGGCATCCATGCCCATGACATGGGAGGCATAGCGGTGGATGGCCGTGGCCATCTGCTGCCGGGTGATGGGAAGGTCCGGACGGAAGGTGTTGTCCTCAAATCCGTTCAGGATGTCCTGATCGGCGGCCCACACCGTGGCCTTGGCATACCAGGTCCCGGCGGGGATATCCGTGTAGAGTTCCCGGAGCTCCGTCTCGGGATAGCCGGCCATGGCGTACAGAGCCTGTACCGCCTGGGCACGGGTCACTGGCTCATCCGGCTGGAAGACGCCGCTGCCGGTGCCGGTCATGTAGCCCCGGTCCACGGCGGCATAGACGTAGTTTTCATACCAGGTGCTCTCCACATCGGAAAAGACCCGGGGCCCCGCGGAGAGCTGCACCGTCACGTCCTCTTCCGGCATGGTGAAGGTGTACACGCCGGAGCCGCGCACGGTATAGAGGTTCATCTCCGCCGGAGTGCATTCCACGGACTGCACCCGTTTTTCCTCCGGCAGCTGCACCGTCAGGCGCACGTCTTCTCCGGGAGCGGCGGCGGATGGCTCCGCGGTCACCGTGATCTCCGGATCGCTGCAGTCGCAGCGGATGCCGAAGGATCCCTGCGGCAGGACGGTGACAAATACCGTCACATCGGAATCCGGCATGACGGCCTGATAGGTCTGTTCCTTCTCTTCCGTCATGGTGATGCGGTTGGAGGCAGCATCCTCCATCCATACGAAAGCCGTGCGGTAGCCGTGTTCCGGCAGCACCGTCACTTCCAGGGTCCGTCCCGCCGGCAGGCCGGACTGGGACAGGGTGACGGCGGCGTGCTCGGTCTCCTGAACCGAGACGGCATGCTGCACCGCATTGGAATCGATGACGTTCTTCCCTGCCAGCACTCCCACGGAGAGGATCAGAAGGATGGCCAGGGTCAGGATCACATATGCTCTTGTTTTCTTCACGACCCTCACCTCCTCACTGTTTCGCCGTACAGGGTCTCTTCATTTATGTTATGAATATCTCGATTTTTTACGTTTTCGGACGGGCATACTCATCCATTTTGTGTCCTCATTGTACCATTTCCCGGTGTTATGTCAATTCTGCAAGCAATTAATAATTGTAAAATCTAACTAAATGTCCCCAGATTTACCATGAATTGGTTGTTTTTCCCCGGTGGGAACGGTATGATGAAAACAGGTACCGGATCCTCCGGTCTCCGACAGAAAACCGCACTTTTCAATCGTGGAAGATCATCCTTCGTTCCCATACGAATATCCCCAACTTTCGCGCCCTGCCGTGCGGTTTTCTGTTTTATCGGTTTACCCCTTCGCGGGGTATGTGAGGTGATCGATATCATGACAAGACGACTATACAATGCCGGGATCGCGCTGCTGCTGATCATCGCCCTCATGGGCTTCCTCGGCGTGATCACGGGAGTACGCGGCGACAGCCGCCAGTCCTACTCCCTGACCGCGGCGGAAAATGAGTCCGGCGTGCTGACGCTGTCGGACGAGACACTGCATGCCGGCGATTCCTTTACCGTCACAGTGCAGCCGGCGGAGGGATACCGCGCCGCCTTCGTGGTGGCGGATTCCCTGAACAGCCGCACCCTGACGGAACCCAACCGGAAAAAGACCGTGTTCACCGGCGTGATGCCCGCTCATGACGTTACGCTCCGGGGCATCTTCGTTCCGGAAGATCAGTATGCCGTGGCGCTCCTGTACAACTCTCTCCGCGGTGACTGCTGGACGGAGCCCGCCTCCGCTGCCGCCGGCACCCCGGTGGTCCTGAACACCTCCGTGAAGGAGCCGTATCAGGTGTCCCGCATCGCCTCCACGCCGGAGGATCTGGCGGAGACCATGGTGGCGGGAGAAAACGGAGCACGGCTGTTCAACATGCCCGAATCCGATGTGGTGCTGGAGATCGGCATGACCCGGGACGCCTTTGAGGATGTTCCCGATGATGCCTGGTATGCTTCCTACGTCTACGACATCGTGGACAAGGGCATCATGGCCGGCATCAGCTCCACCCAGTTCCAGCCGGAAGGCCAGGTGACCCGCGCCCAGGCGGCGCAGATCCTGTATACCATGGCAGGAGCTCCCGCGGTGAGCACCGCTTCCAGTTTCAACGACGTGTTCCCGGGACAGTGGCACTACAATCCCATCACCTGGTGCACTTCCAACGGCGTCATGGCCGGCTACTCCTCCGGAGACTTCCTTCCGGATGCCGCCATCACCCGTCAGCAGATGGTATCCGTCCTGTATAAATACACCACGAAGATCCGGAAGGATCCCGCCTCGGAGCGGGACGATCTGCAGTTCTTCGCGGACCGGGATGCCGTCAGCAGCTATGCCAAAACATCCATGCAGTGGGCCGTGGCCCGGGGCATCATCTCCGGCACACGGGAAAACGGGCAGCTGTACATCCAGCCGCAGGGCGTCGTGTCCCGGGCGCAGATAGCCATCATGCTCTCATCCATGCTGGATGAATCCGGTGGAAAGACCCCGGTGACCCCGGCTCCGGAGACGCCGTCTCCCGAAGTCACGGAGTCCCCCTCTCCCGCCGTCACGGAAACACCGGAACCGGTGGATGAAGGCACGGACTTCAAGGATGTGAAATCCTACTCCTGGTACCGCAGCGCCGCCGACTACTGTGTGGCACAGAACTACATGACCGCCGATGACGGACGGTTCCTTCCCAACAAGGAAGTGACCCGCGGACAGGCCGCCCAGATGCTCTACTCCCTGGCGGACCGGCCGGCCGTATCCGGGCAGGCACCCTTCACGGACATCTCCGCCGGAGACTACTACAGCGACGCCGTGACCTGGTGTGTCCAGCAGGATATCGCCGCAGGTTTTGCCGACCGCACCTTCCGGCCGGACATCCCCATCAGCCGTCAGCAGTTCATCGCGCTGCTGCACCGGTATACGAAGTTCCGGGGCTACAGGATCGAGCCCTCCGACAACCTGAATAAATTCCCGGACGGCGGCACCGTCTCCGACTATGCCGTCATCCCCATGGGGTGGGCCACCCACTACTCCCTCATCGCGGGGATCTCCGGCAACCTGGAACCCTTCGGCACTCTCAGCCGCAGCCAGATGGCCTGCATCCTGCAGACCTATGACAAGCAGATCGCCGGCAAGTGATCATTACCCTATAATGAGAAAGGAACGTCTCTTCCCAGAGGCGTTCCTTTTTGCATATTCTCTTCTGTTGTTTTCGTATCAGCTTCCCGTCTCTTCTCCCATGGGGAGGATCTTCTCATAGAGGAACTGGGCAAACTCGCAGCTGGAATAGGCGGCGAACCGCTGATAGTCGTCGGACTTCTCGCT
>CADCMP010000060.1 GCA_902802565.1 Oscillospiraceae bacterium | reverse complement strand
GCTGCAAAGGCATTTAAGGATGTCCCGGATGGACACTGGGCGAAACCTTATGTGGACTTTGTAGTGGATAAGGGATACTTTGCCGGTGTCAGCGAAGATCGCTTCGACCCAGACGGGAAAATGACCCGAGCCATGTTCGTAGCTGTTATCGGAAAAGTCGAAGGAAAAACGTTTGACAATTCCGTTTCTTCCGGATATACCGATGTTCCTTCCGGAAAGTACTATACCGGCGCTGTAAAATGGGCTACGGAAAATAAGATCGTTGCCGGTATCGGCGACAACAAGTACGGACCGAATCTTCCCATCACCAGGCAGGATATCTGTGTGATGATGGATAAGTATATCCAGTATCATGATGCTAATAACAAGGAGAAATTCCTTGATCGTGATGCATCGGTAGAATTCAAAGATGCTTCGGATATCTCCAACTATGCCAAGGAAAGTGTACAGAAATGTGTTTCCTACGGCCTCATTCAGGGATATCCCGATGGAAAATTCCTGCCGAAAAAGAATGCTTCCCGCGCGGAAGTTGCGGTTATGATCTACCGTCTGGCTCTTTATATTGAAGAAGAGACAAAGCCGACGGAATTCAAAGCAGAGTACAAATTCGTTTCCGGCACGGAAGGTAAGAAACTGGACAGCAAAGTGGAAGCTCTGCTTCCCAGCGATGCCAATAAGTATAAAGACGGCGATACAGTGAAAGCAGTTAATCCTTCAGAAGCCACTGTTATGACGGATGACGGCGTATGGACCTTCGCCGGTTATGACAAGAAGGAAGCGAAAGTCAAGAAAGCCAATGTCGTGTTTACCGGCAAATGGACCTTTGCTGCTGTGGATACGAAAGAGTACTCCGTTACGTATAAATTTGTATCCGGCACGGAAGGTGCCGAGCTTCCCGCGGCTCTTTCTGCAGCTCCCTATCTGCCGGTAGATGAGCAGAAATATCTCAGCGGCGAAACCGTGAAGGCAAAACAGCCCGGACAAACGGAACTCGCCACTCTGCAGGGAACTTGGACATTCACGGGATATGATAAACAGTCTGCAGTTGTAGATCATAAGGATGTCGTATTCACCGGCACCTGGGAGAGATCTCCGCTTACACCCACTACCTTCAGTGTGAGATATGTATTCGTCGATGAAAAGGGCGAAAGCGTGCCCGCTCAGGTCACCGCCAGTGCAGCACCGGTTGATCTTCGCCGTGTGAGCAAAGGTCAAAAAGTGGCACCGCAGGCACCCAGAGCAACCAGCGTTCGTGTTGGCGATGATGTCTGGGAATTCGTATCCTACGATAAAGACGAAAAGACAGTTGAAGATCAGGATGTGGTATTCACCGCAAAGTGGAAGAAGACATCCGCAACCAAAAAGTATAAAGTCACATATAAAAATACCATTAATTCTCTTGGTGTCACCGTTCCCGATGCTGTGAAGAAAGAACTGGATTCCAGACTTCCGGCAGAAAAGAGCTATGCCACCGGCGACCGTGTCGCTCTGGACACTCCGGTACAGGGAACCTATGCCACCAAGGAAGGAACCTGGACCTATATCCGCTTGGATCCTGTAGCCTACAGCCTCACAAGATCCGTTACCATCGCTGACAGCGACGTGGAAGTGGCATGGGTATGGCTCCTCATTCCGTCCAGATCCTATACCGTAACATATCAGTATGATTACAGTGGCGTGGCACTGACGGATCAGAGAGCTGTCCGCGAAACGCTTCCTACGGATGATACCCGTTATTATACCGGTGATGAAGCAACGATTCTGCAGCCATCCAGTGTCCGCGTACAGGACAGCAACCGTAAGGGAGCATATGTCTTTAACGGATGGGAAGAAGTGGAAGAGGATCAGAAGACCGTTGAAATCGAAAATGCCAATGTCACACTGCGCGGTACCTGGACTCGCTATGACTACGTTACCGTCAAATATGACTATATAGCTGATCCTGGTGAGTTCCCAAAAGACGTTAAGGACAAAGTGAAGGCAACGGTACCTACTGATTCCGAGAAATATGTCCCGGGCGACAAAGTAACGGTTCAGGAGCCAAACGGCGAGAAGGCATTCTGGTCGGATGATGCAAAAGCACAGTATATCTATGACAAAGTCATTGCTCCCGGTGCAACGGTAAAAGATGGATCCTTTACCTTGCCAGATGGTCAAGCGGTAAATGGTGTCTACACTCTGAAAGGAAGCTGGAAAAAGACCACTGAATATGCGGTTCTGTACTCTTTTGAAGATCAGGATGGGAAGGCCATAAAAGACAAGGCGTTGCTTGAAAAGCTTGGTCTTCCGGAAACCGAATACGGCAAGAAAGATCAGGAAACCGTATCTCCCGCGGCTATTACGAAACAAACCGTGAACTATGGTGGTTATGAGTATATCTGGCAGGGATATAAAGGAGAACAGATTCGGAAAATCAACAAGGCAAATGTCGAATATGTCGGCGTTTGGAAAAAGACAAAGACATATAAGGCAACCTATAAGTTCGTCTCCAAGAATGCCACAGATACACTGGACAGCAAGATCGTCAAACTCTATAGAGAGGAATATGAAGCCGGTACGCCTGATTTGAAGGACAAGACGGAATTCACCCCGAAAGCAATCACTCAGACATTCTCGGATACGGCTACTGGAGGAACTTGGAAGTTCAAAGGATGGAATCCCCCGAAAGCCACAGTGAATGGAAAAGATCTCGAGTTTACCGGCACCTGGGAACTGACGAAATAAGGCAAAACCATTGCACATTTCAAGCAAATCATTAAAATGGAATTGAGCTATCGGCTCAATTCCATTTTTTTGATTCGGAGGGAACGATGCTTCGTATCGGATGTCATTTATCATCATCAAAAGGGTATCTGAATATGGGGAAGACTGCCGTGAATATCGGCGCCAACACCTTTCAGTTTTTCACCCGCAATCCCCGCGGCGGTTCCGCCAAACCTCTGGATGTGGAGGATATGAAGAACTACTGTGCCTTTGCAGAAGAACACGGGATAGCACATATCCTGGCACATGCACCATACACGCTCAACGCCTGCGCGGTGGACGAGGGACTTCGGACCTTTGCCCGGGAGACCATGGAGGACGACCTCATGCGGCTGGAATACGTGCCCGGCTCCTGCTACAACTTCCATCCCGGCAGTCATGTCAAACAGGGCGTGGAGGTCGGAATCCGGTATATTACGGAGATGCTCAACGCCATTTTAAAACCGGATCAGGCTACGACTGTCCTGCTGGAGACCATGGCAGGGAAAGGGTCGGAAGTGGGACGCACGTTTGAAGAGATCCGGTCCATCCTGAATGGAGTTGAACTATCCGAGAAGATGGGCGTGTGCCTGGATACCTGCCATGTCTATGACGGCGGCTATGATATCGTCAAGCATTTGGATGACGTGCTGGAGGAGTTTGACCGTGTCATCGGTCTTGACCGTCTGAAGGCCATCCATCTCAACGACAGCAAAAATCCCATGGGCAGCCACAAGGACCGTCATGAGAAGATCGGAGAGGGCAGCATCGGACTGGAGGCGGTGACCGCCATCATCAACCATCCCAGCCTGAAGCATCTTCCGTTTTATCTGGAGACGCCCAACGAACTGCCGGGATATCAGAAAGAGATCGAACTCCTAAAGAGTCTGTACCAAGAGTGAACGATGGAGATACGAAAAGGAACCTTGGAAGACCTGCCGGCCATCCTTCAGATCTATGAAGAGGCACGCGCTTTCATGAAGGAGCAGGGAAACGGAGACCAGTGGGGAGACCGCTGGCCGCCGGAGGAACTGGTTCGGAACGATATCGGGACTGGTATCTCCCGTATCTGTGTGGACGGCGGAGAGGTCGTTGCCTGCTTTGTGTATTTCGTGGGAGAGGAACCGGACTATCGTGTGATGATAGAAGGAGCCTGGCCGGATGAGAGACCTTATTCGGTGGTGCATCGCATCGCAACGAAACGAGGTACCCGCGGCGTGGCAAAATTCTGCCTCGGCTGGGCCTATGAGCAGCACGCTCCTCTTAGGATGGATACTCATAAAAACAATATCCCCATGCAGAATCTGCTGAGAAAATGCGGGTTCCAGCCCTGCGGAGTCATCCGGATCCATGAAGACGGATCTCTGAGGGATGCTTTTATCCGTTTGTGAACAGAAGTTCGGAAAAAGTTTGTAGTTTGTTCAAGAAGTATCGGGAAGAGAACCGTTATCATGGTTACAGTGAGAAAACTGAGGAGGACACAAGCCATGAAGAAAATAGCAATTCTGTTAGCACTGGTATTGGTACTCATGGTCGCATGTGTGGGCTGCGGAAGTGAGGACGCCGCCACCAGCGAACCTGCCGTGACCGGAGAACCGGCTGCTGCTTCCTATACCATCGATTACGGTGAGAGCAACACCTACACCAAGGATGACATGGATGCCGCCATTGATAAGATCATGGAAGAGTTCAACGGCTGGGGCTGCGAGATGCATGAGATCAGCTACAGCGAAGAACTCACCGGCACTGCTCTGGAATACGTCAATTCTCTGGGCAACAGCTTCGATCAGGCCATCGCATTCAAGACAAACTTCCATTCTCCCGTGGAAACGGATGAAGTGACCGCATGGGAACTGGACACTGAGTATGAAGATTATCAGTGGTATCTGGGCCGCAACGGCAGCGGAGAGTGGACCCTGGTCACCTGGGGTTACTGATTCCGCTATACAAATCCATAGCAAATTGCAAAGACCGCAGGGTTTGACCTGCGGTCTTTTTTGTGAAACCGGACATGGGAAAAATGGAAAAAAAGGGTGCAACCGGTTGCTGTTTATGATACAATATCAAACTGGCATGATATTGGGAAACCCAACCCGGTTTTCATGCCGAACCAGACACAATCTGCCCCTTCGGGCAGAGGAGATATTGTAATACTGGAGGTAGGATCTTGAAAAAGATGAGTAAAAGATCTGCGGTAACCGTGATCATTGTATTTCTGCTGATCACCGCACTTTGCATCTATACCGCAGCATTCGGCTGGGGCCCGGAACACAAGGGCGCAGCTTCCAACATCAAAAAAGGCCTGGACCTGGAAGGCGGCGTGTCCATCACCTATGAGACGGACGTGAAAAACCCCTCCGCCAGCGATCTGAGCGATACCCGCTACAAACTGCAGCAGCGTGTCGATCAGTATTCCACTGAGTCCAATGTCTACCTGGAAGGCGACAACCGAATCACCGTTGAGATCCCCGGCGTCACCAATGCCGACGAGATCCTGGAAGGTCTGGCCGCACCCGGCAGCCTGTACTTCATCGCACAGGTGGGCTCCGACGGCGCACAGAACTATTCCATGAGTTCTGAGACCGGCGAGTATGAACTGAACAAGAGCATCGAAGAACTGCAGGCAGACGGTTCCATCGTCTGCGAAGGCTCTGATGTTACCGACGCTTCCGGCGTTATGGAGCAGGGAAGCACCGGACTGCAGCAGGCTGTGGTCAAACTGTCCTTCTCCAAGGAAGGCGCACAGAAGTTCGCCGCTGCCACTCAGACGGCATACAGCAACAATCAGACCATCGGTATCTACTATGACGGACGTTTCATCTCCGTTCCCGGTGTAAACGCGGTCATCGATGACGGCAATGCCATTATCGAGGGCATGGGCTCTCTGGAAGAAGCCACTCAGATCGCATCCTACATACGTATCGGCGGCCTGAAACTGAAGCTCAATGAGATCCGTTCCAACATCGTGGGCGCACAGCTGGGCCAGGAGGCTTTGAGAACCTCCCTCATCGGCGGCGCCATCGGTCTTGCAGCCGTCATGATCCTCATGATGGTGGTGTATCTTGTCCCCGGTGTCATCGCTGCGTTTGCGCTGATCTTCTATGCGGCACTGATGCTGCTCCTTCTGGGACTGTTCAAAATCACCCTGACCCTTCCCGGCGTAGCCGGTATCATTCTGTCCATCGGTATGGCCGTGGACGCCAACGTCATCATCTATACCCGTATCTCCGAGGAACTGACCAACGGCGTTCCTCTGAGCAAGGCGCTGAACTTCGGCTTTGACAAGGCCACTTCCGCCATCGTCGACGGCAACGTGACCACCATCATCGCCGCGTTCGTCATCATGATCCTGGGCACCGGCACCATCAAGGGCTTCGCCATCAACCTGGCCATCGGTGTTGCGCTGTCCATGTTCACCGCACTGGTAGTTTCCAAACTGCTGGTCCGTGCCGTGTTCTCCCTGGGCCTTTCCGACCGCAAGAAATGGGGCCGCGTCAAGAAAGAACGCAATTACCGGTTCGTACGGAACATGCCGAAATTCCTGATCCTGGCGGCACTTGTTGTGGCTCTCGGCATCGGCAGCATGGTCATGCACTCCTCCAAGGGCGAGCGTGCACTGAACTACAGCCTGGACTTCATCGGCGGCACCGCGACCACCGTGGAATTCCCCAAGGACTACTCGCTGGGACAGCTGGATGATCAGGTGAAACCCGTGGTGGAAAAGATCACCGGGGACTCCAATGTTCTCATGCAGAAGGTGGTCGGATCCAATCAGGTCATCATCAAGACCCGCACGCTGAACCAGGACGAACGTGTTTCCATGGCGGATGCGCTGGAAGAGAACTTTGATGTCAAAGACGGCAACATCACCACGGAGAGCATCTCCGCTGCCATCGGCAAGGAGATCCGCAACAACGCCATCATGGCCGTTGCCATCGCCGTGGCACTGATGCTGCTCTACATCTTCATCCGGTTCCGGGATATCCGTTTTGCACTGTCTGCCATTCTGGCACTGCTGCATGACGTGCTCATCACCCTGATGGTCTACGCCATCCTTCGTATCAGCGTCGGCAGCGCCTTCATCGCGGTCATGCTGACGATCCTCGGCTACTCCATCAACTCCACCATCGTCATCTTCGACCGTGTCCGTGAACTGCGGAAGGTCCGCGGAGAAGGCAATCTGGAGAACCTGGTGGATACTTCCGTCAACATGACGCTGACCAGAAGTATCTTCACGAACCTGACCACCTTCATCTCCATCCTCGGTCTGTACGTGGTCGGTGTCTCCACCATCAAGGAGTTCACGCTTCCCATGATGTGCGGCATCGTGGCCGGCGGTCTTTCCTCCGTGTTCCTCACCGGTGCACTGTGGTATCACATGAAGAACAAGGCAAAAGCCAAGAAAGCAAAATAAAGCAGCAAGGAAGGTGTCCTCGGATACCTTCCTTTTTTTACGTTCTGGACACATTTTATCTGGGGAAAAGGATTATAATGCAATCGTAATCAAGGACCGTTTGCCCATGATTTTAATTTCACAGGAGGTGGAAACGATGGGTGCAAGAAGAGAAGCGGCACTTGCGCTGGCCCTGATCAGTGTCGTCACGGCGCTTACCATGGAAGGCATGAAAAAAGTGGGAGACAAGATCGTGGAACGGCAGAAAAAGGAACAGGAGAACTTCCCGAAAGTCAATCAGAACAAATAATGAGACCGGCAGAAGCAGTGACCTGCTTCTGCCGGTTTATTATGTGCTTTTTTTCGGTGCCAGATTCTGCAGAAGGATCCCGCCGACGATCAGTACGAGGGCGAGGACCACACGAAGCCGCAGCGGCTCGTGCAGAAACAGGATGGACAGGACCATGGAGAGCAGGGGAACGAGATAGGCGAGGTTTGCGATGGAGGCGGTGGAGTCGGATCCGTTGATGGCCAGTGCCCACAGCAGATAGGCGATGGCGTTCAGGAAGACACCGATCCAGACAAGCCCCAGCCACGACAGCCCGTGAACCGGAACCCATGGTTCTCCGAACAGACTGCACAGAGCGGCACACAGTGATGTGGTCAGCCAGATCACCATCATGGTCAGTTCCTGATCCATATCTGCCTTCTTGTTGAGGACCGAAAACAGACCGTAGCAGGCAGCGGCAATGATACAGGCGAGGATCCCCAGTACCGCATTTCCGGTGCCGTGGTCTCCGCCCAGGGACAGGATCACGATCCCGAGAAAGGACAGGAGCATGGAGATGATCTTTCTTGC
>CADCMP010000059.1 GCA_902802565.1 Oscillospiraceae bacterium | reverse complement strand
CCCACCTGGGAAATGATCTCCTGACCGGTGTATTTCAGATGGACTCTGGTGTTGTCCATGTTGGAGAACTGATCCGGCATATAGACATTGGGATCTTCCTCCGCCATCTTACGGGCGAGAGCGATGCATTCGTTGATGCAGTCTCCGATATTCCCGGCATCATGAACGAGCTTCACTTCCGCACCGTACTGGTGCATCAGCAGCCTTCTTTCATGACTGACGGAGTCCGGCATGATGATGATCACCCGGTATCCTTTCACGGCACCCACAAGAGCAAGCCCGATGCCCTGATTACCGGAAGTGGGTTCTACGATCACGGAGCCCTCATGCAGCTCCCCCCGGGCTTCCGCTTCATTGACCATGTTCAGTGCGACCCGGGTCTTAATGGAACCGCCGATATTCATCCCTTCAAATTTTACCAGCACGCGGGCATCGTCCGGACCGGTCATGCGGTTAAGCTGGATCACCGGAGTGTTGCCCACTGCTTCCAAAATATTCGAATAAACCATAGTTTCTAATAACTCTCCTCTTCAGTGCCCGACTATTATAAAAAATATAGGCGCGATTTTCAATCGTATTTTGAAGGGAGAAAGAACACATGACGGAAAAAAGGAGGAACAACCGGAATCCAACACATAAGTGAAAAATGTTGGGTTCAATACAAAGAAAGAGTTTCTGTCTTGATTCGTACAAAAATGATTCCGCAACTTAGTGAATATGTCCAAAAACAGGGGGCGAGAATTTGGCGGGAAAATGGGGAAACCCCCTTGAAAAAATATTAAAAAATGTTAAACTATATTTAGTCAGTCGGGTAACCGACCGACAAAGTCAGAAATAAATAGCGACAAATACTTTTTGTTTCTCACACACTATCCCCTTATGGCTTGGTCTACCTCACATAGATCAAGCCAATTCTATTTTTGCGGAAAAAAATATTGCCTTGTTGCGCTTGCTACATGTACTGCCGGATTCGTGTGTTATAACTAGTAAAGAACTAGGTGATTGCAGACAGGTCACTGTCTGCGGGAAGGGCGCAAGAGCTCTCCGTGAAATGTCATTAAGGATTTGGAGTGAAACAGAAATGAGTCAGAGAATTACCGGCGAAATGCTTATCGGTGATATCGTCAGAGATTATCCGGAAGTTGCACCGACCCTGATGTCGGTGGGAATGCATTGTCTGGGCTGCCCGTCTTCTCAGATGGAATCCCTGGAACTTGCATGCGAAGTCCACGGGCTGGAACCCAACGAAGTCATCAAACTGGTCAACGACCGTTTGGATGAGATCGACGAGCGCAAAAAGATCGAGATCTGAATAATGGAAAAGACAGGAAGCGGTCTGGCATGATGACCATGCCGGCGGCTTCCTTTTTTTCGGAGGGATTGAAGTGAACGACGATATTATCCTGGTGGATATCTTTGATAAGGAAACAGGCAGCGCGGAAAAGATGGAAGCACACCGGCAGAAAAAACTGCATCGTGCCTTTTCTCTGTTCATCGCGGACAAGCATGGGAATATGCTGCTGCAGAAGAGAGCGGAAGGGAAATACCATTCCGCCGGTTTGTGGTGCAATGCCTGCTGTTCTCACCCGCGGAAAGGTGAGAGGATACGGGATGCCGTGATCCGCCGCGCGAGGGAGGAACTGGGGATCGATGTGGATCCGTATGAGCTGTTTCACTTTACCTACTATGAAGATTTCGGCAATCTGGCAGAATACGAACTGGATCATGTATTCCTCGCTCAGTATGAAGGGGAACTGCATCCGGATCCGGAAGAGGTCGGTGACCTGCGCTGGATCAGCATCTTCGAACTGAAAAAGGAACTGGAGGAACATCCGGAGCGTTTTGCGGCATGGTTTCAGATCGCCGCACCGCGGGTTCTGGAAAACTCCTTTCGCGTCTGGTGGGACTGAGCGTATCGGTCCTGCCTTTTTCTTTCCATGGAAAAACCTTGTAAACCGGTCGACAGATACGATATAATCAATCCATTATTACATTCAATTTATGCGGTTTTCCGCAGATCTTCTTTTTCGTGCCTGCACAGCCGTACCATGCGGCGCTGAGACGATTCCGGCAGGCAACACCCGAACAAACTGAAAAAACGAAACATGGAAAGGAAGCCGGCCCGTTCGGTGTCTTTTGGCGGTATTCTGCCCGTTTCCGGAGAATACCACCCGGGACACGTGCGTCCCGGCACAGGGAGAACGATGAGCAGCGAATATGAGAAAATGAAATTGAACGAGCTCCGGGAGCTGGCTAAGGAAAAGGGGATCCGGGGGATTTCCACCATGCGGAAACCGGAACTGGTTGCCCTGCTGAGCGGACAGAAGGACCCGGAAAAGAAGGAAATGCGCTCTTCCGAACCGGCCGGAAAGAAGACGGAGAGTTCCGCCGAAAAGAGCGGCAGCAGGCAGCATACCGCGAAAGGAACGTACAGCAGCGAGCGCAACGGCAGGCCCCGCCGGCAGCCGGAAGTGCATCGCACGGAGGTTGGGAACCGTACCATCAAATCCTGGCGGCATCCCGATCCGAAAAACAATCCGCGACCGGCAGCGACGGCACGTCCGGCTGCGGTTGAGACGGAAACTGCGGCAGAAACGGTCCGGCCGGCACCGGCCCCCGCAATCCGGCCCAGCAATGTGTCCGGGATCCTGGAGATCATGCAGGAAGGATTTGGTTTTCTTCGTTCGGAAAACTATCTTCCCGGAAGCCGGGATGTTTATGTGGGACCGCATATGATCCGGCGGTTCCGTCTGCGCACGGGTGATATGGTCACGGGATATGCCAGGGAGAATCCGGAACAGGATAAGCTCAATGCAGTGGAATCCATTGCACTGATCAATGACATGGATCCCAAGCTTGCGATGCAGCGAACAAGCTTTGACAATTTGACACCCGTCTTTCCCAATGTCCGGTATAAACTGGAGACGGCAAATTCTTCCGTGGCAATGCGGATGATCGATCTCATCAGCCCGGTGGGAAAGGGGCAGAGAGGAATGATCGTCTCTCCGCCGAAAGCGGGAAAAACAACGCTGCTCAAGGAAGTGGCCAAATCTCTGCAGACAAACTATCCCGATGTGCACCTTATCATTCTCCTTATCGATGAGCGTCCGGAAGAGGTGACGGACATTAAGGAATCCATCAGCGCCAGAAATGCGGAAGTGATCTACTCCACGTTCGATGAGACGCCGGAACACCACAGAAGAGTGTCCGAGATGGTGATCGAACGGGCCAAACGTCTGGTGGAAATGAAAAAAGATGTGGTGATCCTGCTGGACAGCATCACCCGTCTGACCCGTGCCTACAACATGGTGGTGCCCCCGTCCGGTCGGACGCTTTCCGGCGGACTGGATCCCGCGGCACTGCATATGCCGAAGAAATTCTTCGGTGCCGCCCGCAACATGCGGGAAGGAGGAAGCCTGACGATCCTTGCCACCGCACTGATCGAAACCGGCTCCCGCATGGATGATGTGGTCTATGAGGAATTCAAGGGCACCGGCAATATGGAACTGATCCTGGATCGGAAGATGCAGGAAAAACGGGTATTTCCCGCAATGGACATCCTGCGCTCCGGGACGAGAAGAGACGACCTCCTCCTGTCACTGGAGGAACAGACCGCACTGGACCATATCCACAAGCTGGTCTTCGGGATGCGTTCGGAGGATTCCGTGGATCAGATCATCCAGCTGTTCAGCCGGTCCAGATCCAATCAGGATGCGATCCAGATGCTGATGAAGATCCACTGATCCTCAACAATATGGTAAAGGGAACGTCATTGACCATATAAATGTAAATATTTTGTATATTTTATGGAAACTGGCAAAACATGGAAGCGATTTGCTTTACAAAGCATCATTTATTCTTTATTATAATAGACTAGGTTATTATACATGTATAATAGCCGTGTTGTATTCTGCAATTGGAGGCAAGCATTTATGAAGGCAACTCCCGGCACGGAATATCTAACGGATATTCAGGTGAAGGCGCCGATTTTCGGCTGGGTCAAGATCGCGACCACGATTGATGTAGACAGTGAAACATCGTTCCATGGCAGCGGAAAAGTCATGGGGCGGACGGTGAATTTCAATGATGGCGTCATTGAAGGAGAAGACTATCTGTTTCAGGTCACCATCAAGAGCATGGTCATTAAGATCAGAGCTCAGCTGCATGAAGACGATACCATTACCGGAGAAGCCCATGCACCCAAGTACAGACCTCTGAAAGTGAGAGGAACAATACTGTCCAAATCTACAATCAAATAAGGTATTTTCAAAGTATGAACGCAAAGAAATACAAAAAAGTAATAATGCTTTTGGTTCTTTGCCTGATACTTTCCGTAATGGTCCCCATGAGGATGATGCATGCGGACGCGGAAGATGAGATGCCAGACGATGATCTGTCCGGTTCCGCGGTGGCGGTACTGCCTGAAGAGACAGTTGAGACCTCCGAGAAACCGGCAGAAAATGTGGAAAAAGCGGAAGAAACGGAATCGGAAGAAGAAACACCGGTGCCGTCGGAAACGGCAGCCCCGGCTGAATCGGAAGATCCGGAAGAAGATCTTTCCGGCAGCGCCACCGCTGCGACGAATGTCACGGCGACTCCGGCACCTTCTCCCTCTGAGTCTCCTGCGCCTGCTGAGACGGAACAGCCCGTCTCCACACCGTCCCCCGCGGTGTCGGCATCACCCGCGCCCACTGCAACGCCGGAACCCACCGCCAATGCCGTGGCTGCGGATTCGCAGACTGCCCGGGATATCGCATACAGTCAGCCCGCACTGATCAACCGGCCGACAGGCGTCACTCCGGGAAGCAGTTCCGTGATCATCAGCCAGCCATCAGCGGTGGCCAATCCCATCATCCGGGAAGACTTCCGATTCTATACGGTGGCACGCAAATATGCGTTCGCCAAAGAGGATCTGAAGATCCGTGTTCAGATGAATGATGACGGAACACCGGCGGGATCCCTGGCCCAGGGAGGTCTCTGCTATGTCCTGAAAGAAGAGGGCAACGGCTGGGATTATGTGGAATCCGGCAAGGTGAGGGGATTTGTACAGGCGGAGCTTCTGCAGACCGGAGAGGAAGCGGAAGAACTGCTGGAACAGTATCAGGAAGAAGCCAGAAAACTGGCCGAATCCAAAAATACCGCATACTCCGGGATCGAATCCGTAGCCATGACGGCAGAAACGGAATTGGATCCCATGGAGAACGAAGCGTTTACGTACCTGAAAGCCACCGTGAACCCCACGGTCTGCACGAAGATCTACGCGTTGGCGAAGGAAGACCTCCCCATTCTGGAGGAGGGCAATCCTGAAGCCCGGGAGATCGGCAGTGTGAAGAAGGGCGGACTTCTGTACATCATCACCGATCGTTTCAACGACTGGGTGTATGTGGAATCCGGGGATGCCCGGGGATTTGTACCGAAGAGGTCCATAAAGACCGGCGGAGTGCGGAAAGCGGTCCTGACCAAAGGGGAAGACACCTTTGAGACGGCCGTCACCACGGTGAAGCCCAGCGAGAACAGGGCGGTGTATTACACCCTGACTTCCATTCAGTCCGGTGTTCCGGTGGGCAAGCTTCGAAAGTCCATTTTGGACTTTGCGGCACAGTACATAGGAAACCCCTATGTCTGGGGCGGCACCAGTCTGGAAAACGGTGCGGACTGTTCAGGATTCGTACAGGCCATCTACGCCAACTACGGATACTTCCTGCCACGTGTGGCGGAAGATCAGGCGGAAGTGGGAGCGAAGATCCCGGTGGGCGATGCAAAGCCCGGCGATCTGATCTTCTATGCCCGGAACGGATACATCTATCACGTGGTGATGTACGCCGGAGACGGACAGACCATTGAAGCCCACTCAAGCGCCACGGGCATCATCCGCGGAACGGTGAATTATGCCAACGCGGTATGGGCTACGAGAGTGCTGAAGGATGTGGATGAGTTCTCGGCGGATATCAATGAACAGAACGCCACGGAGGATATGTACGGACAGGATCTGGGTGAGTTCAAGATCACCTACTACTGTGCCTGCGAGATCTGCTGTGACGTGGAAACGGGAATCACCGCTACCGGCGCGCCGGTGGTACAGGGTGAGACCATCGCGGTGGATCCGCGAGTGATCCCCTACGGAACAAAAGTGATCATCAACGGTCACGTGTTCACGGCGGAGGATTGCGGTGGAGCCATTAAAGGAAACCGCATCGATATCTATGTGGATGATCACGCTACGGCTCAGGCCCTGGGCGTCAATCACTACCACGTATATCTGGTTAAATAAAAAAGAAGATCACGAAATGTGATCTTCTTTTTTGTTGTCCGGAAGATGTTACCAGCCGCCGCCTCCGCCGCCGCCGAAACCGCCGCCGGAAAAGCCGCCGCCGGAGAAACCACCGCTGTAGCCGCCGCCGGAAGACGAGGAACCGGTGCTTCGGCTCTCCGGTACCGAGTGGACGCAGCAGTCATTGACCATATGCAGTGCCCACCATGCGGAGTAGCTGAAATCACCGTCGTGACGGTACCAATCCGGCGCTTCCAACGGAATATCGGTGAATTTCCGAGCCCATCGAGTCTGCAGACCCATGACGGCTGCATACGGAAGGATGCGGTAGAAGTACTGAGGATTCTCATCCGACAGCAGTTTGAGCTGGTTGTATTCCGCTGCACGGATGAAATTGCGGAATCCGAGAATACGACCCTGAAGAGAAGCACTCTTCGTGGTATACGATGTCATAAACACGGTACATACTGTAACGATCACGATCCCGGCAATATATACCAGCAGTGCCCACAGGGGAATGAACCCCAGTAGGGTGGACACATTCATCAGGGCTCCTGATGCCACAAGAAATCCACCGATGATGGAACTGATCACAGTTCGGGAAACCGCGTGTGAATGCCGGTAATCATAGGCGCGCCTCAGGAGCATCAGTCCGAGGAATGCAAGAGCGATCCCCAAAAAGACCCAGGGTCCCGCGTGAGAGCTGAGGAGCATGGGAAGACAAAGGATGACCGCCATGCTTATGAATCCGACGACCGTGCCGATGGCGGCCGAGGATCGCAGGATCTTCTTGTCCGCTCCGGAATAATGATTCATCAGCTGTTTTCTGGCGGAATCCACCGTGGGCCCGTATTTGGCAGGGAGCTTGGATGTCTTTACGGTATCGGCGTGACCGAACAGCCCGTTGAACAGAGTGACCGCAAAATTCGGCTCTGTCGGCGGGATGGGTTTGAGCTTTGCCAGTTCAAAATCGTTTTTCTTTTTTGTGTCACGGATCTCCAGGTAGCCCTTGGATGCGAAGTAAAGGATCATGCTCATGAAGTCCGTATCATCGGCCATGCCGTCGATAACGTATCCGATCTCCAGCGGGGTCATGCCGTCCGGAGGATTGAATTCCACCGGCTTGACCATGTGAGGATCCCGGCCGAAGAGGAACCAGAGCAGAAGCATCAGCGCAGACAGGATCCCTGTTGCTGCCAGAAATGCGATGAGCCGGTTGTGGTGTGCCTCAAGATAGGTTTTGGATTCGGACCAGTAGTTCTCCGGAAGGTCGGAGGAGATAGTCAGTCCGCAGCGGGATGGGATATCGCTGCCAGTGAAGACGATGGTGTTGCCGTCCAGCGCCGCCTGGAATCGGTCCTGACCGCCGGTGACTCCATAGGATCCTGCGTACACGGCGACCTCGTCCCAGTTGATGGGATCGGGCATGGTAAGAGCCAGGACAGAGGAGCCGATGGAAGTCTCCCAGTTTACGGGAAGCAGGTTCAGGGAGAGAAAGTCTGCGGCAGAGTCATCGTCCCGGTAGCATACCATGTCATAATCAATAGTATAGGTATGGACTCCGATAAGGACAGAATCGGCATCGCCGATACGGATCTCCACCTCATCGCTGTCCCATGTCAGATCCACGGGGTAATCCGCCACCCGAATATTGCGGATCTCATAAATATGCCGATCCATGGGGATATACCGCAGGATCCCGTGATGCCCGGTGGAGAAATCCACGGTTATGATCTCCGTAACATGGAACGTGTGGTCCCTGTCTGCCTGTACCGTGACATTGAAGCTGCTTGTGGACATTCCGTAACTGTCCTCTGCCAGAGCAACGGTTCCCGACAGGAGCATCAGGACTGCCAGCAGGGCAAGAAGGCAACGGACCGCAAGTTTCCTGCACTTGGGGGAAATGGTCATGGAAAAGCCTCCATTCAGATCGTTGCGATTTCAGGAACCGAAATCGACCTTGATCTCGTCACGGTCGCCGATGTCTTCCAG
>CADCMP010000058.1 GCA_902802565.1 Oscillospiraceae bacterium | reverse complement strand
GGAAGCATCCTGATACACAGCGATCAGAGAGGGAACACCCTTGCCTTCCACATACTGGCTGCGGACGGTGTGGCCGGGGCCCTTCGGTGCGATCATGATAACGTCGATATCCTTAGAGGGGATGATCTGCTGGAAGTGGATGTTGAAGCCGTGAGCAAAGCACAGGACGTTGCCGGCCTTCATGTGCTTGGCAACTTCGTTCTTGTAAACGTCAGCCTGCATCTCGTCGGGAACGAGCATCATGACGATGTCGCCCTTCTCGGCAGCTTCTTCGATGCTGAATACTTCCAGGCCGACATCCTTGGCCTTCTGAACGCTGGAGGAGGTCTCGCGCAGACCAACGATCACGTTGACGCCGGATTCCTTCAGGTTCTGTGCATGTGCGTGGCCCTGGGAGCCATAACCCAGGATCGCTACGGTCTTGCCTTCGAACAGGCTCAGATCACAGTCTTTGTCATAATACTTTTTGATCATTTGAAACACTCCTTATTTATCTTCGTTTGGTTAACTTCTTATGCGTAGGCACGGTCCTTGTCATAATCCAGAGGCTCCGGACCGCGGTCGATGGCGGTGACGCCGGTACGGGTCATCTCGATGATGGGGTACGGCTCCAGCACCTCCAGGAATGCGTCGATGCGGGGCGGTTTGCCCGTCATCTCCAGGATCATGCTGGTGCGGGTCATCTCCACGATCATCCCGTGATAGATCTCGCAGATCTCACGGATCTGGGAGCGCTGATCTTCCTTGACTTCGACTTTCACCAGGATCAGTTCGCGCTCGATGTGCGTGCCGGCGGTCTGAACTGCCACCTTGTGGACCTCCACCAGCTTGTGAGTCTGGCGTACGATGCGGTCAATGACCGTCTGATCACCGTGGGTGGTGATGGTGATGCGGGTGAACTTCGGATCATGCGTATGGGACGCGGTGATGGTATCGATGTTGAACCCGCGCTGTCCGAACATCAGAGAGATGCGGGAGAGCACATTGGGATTGTCTTCCACGATCATAACGATGACAGTGGGGTTGAAATAGGTATCTGCCATTAGTACAAATCCTCCTCGCTGACAACGATGTCTTCCACGGTCTTGCCCGCGGGGATCATGGGAAGAACGAATTCATCCGGATCGATGGGGCAGCGGATCCAGCTGGGACCCTGGATCGTCAGGGCCTCTTCCAGAGCCTTGCGGAAGTGTTCGGGAGTATCGCCCTCAAAGCCGTGTCCGCCAAAACCTTCAATGACCTTGACGTAATCGGTACGGCGTCCGGGCTCGGTCTCCATGTAGTGCTGATTGAAGAACAGATTCTGCCACTGATGCACCATGCCGAGGACCTTGTTGTCCATGATCACGGTGATGACCTGAAGATCATTGGACACTGCCGTGCAGGCTTCGTTCATGTTCATGTGGAAGGAGCCGTCGCCGGTGATGTGGATGACCTTGGCCTCCGGAACACCGAACTTGGTCCCGATGGCGGCACCGTAGCCAAAGCCCATGGTTCCCAGACCTCCGCTGGTAATGAATCCGCGGGGACGGGTGGCCTTGCAGTACTGGGCAGCCCACATCTGATGCTGGCCGACGTCGGTAACGATGACTGCGTCTTCGCCCACGACTTCGCCGATGATCTCCATGATCTCATGAGGACGCAGCTGGCCGGGGATGGATTTGGGATAATAGTCCTTCTCGCGCAGACCGTTCAGACTGTCAAACCACTCGGTACGTTCCTTCTTCTCGATGAGAGGAAGCAGCTCGTTGAGGCAGTCCTTCAGATCGCCGTACACGAAACTGGTAACGTTGATGTTCTTGCTGTTCTCACTGGGGTCGATATCGAACTGCAGGATCTTGGCATTGGGCGCGAACTTGCCGGTGTTCAGAGCGACACGGTCGCTGAATCGGATGCCTGCTGCGATGAGCAGATCGGCTTCGGCAATAGCCTCGTTGGCGATGAGACTTCCGTGCATGCCCACCATGCCGAGATCGTGCTCGTCACCGAAACTCACCACGCCCGTGCCCATGATGGTATGGCAGGCGGGGATATGTCCGTCGGCAATGAGGGAGGCGATCTGTTTGGAGGCATCGGCGCTGATGGCGCCGCCGCCGAAGCAGAGAACGGGGCGTTCCGCCGCATTGATCATCTTTGCCGCTTCCATGATGAGAGCGGGATCGGGCTTTGACGGCATCTCCGTCTTGATGGGCTCGGCGGGAGTGTACTCGCACTTTGCCAGCAGGACGTCCTTGGGAATGTCGATCAGGACCGGTCCCTTACGGCCGCTCTTGGCGATGCGGAAGCATTCCCGGATGGTGTCAGCCAGATCGTTGACGCTCCGGATGCCAACGTTGTACTTGGTGATCGGCATGGTGACACCGGTAATAAAGACCTCCTGGAAACTGTCTTTGCCGATGAGGCTCTGGGCGACATTGCAGGTGATGGCGATCATGGGAATACTGTCCATGTACGCGGTGGCAATGCCGGTGACCAGGTTCGTTGCACCCGGTCCGCTGGTAGAGATGCAGACACCGACTTTTCCGGTGGAACGGGCATAGCCGTCTGCTGCGTGAGATGCGCCCTGCTCATGAGCAGTGATGTGATGGTGGATCCGGTCCTGACGGTCGTACAGTGCATCATACAGATTCAGCGCTGCACCGCCGGGATATCCGAAAATATCCGTCACGCCCTGTTCGATCAGGACTTCCGACGCAATTTCTGCTCCGGTCAATAACATGTTATTTCTTCCTCCTTGCGAAGATAGTAGCAGTATAAATATCCATAAAAGCAAAAAAACTTTGCCTCTTTCCCAAAGGGTCAAGAGACAAAGGAAAACCTCTGCGGTACCACTCTTGTTGTCTGATGATCAGACCTCTCAAGAACATCCGGTGGATGCTCGCGGATAACGGACGCTGCCGAAGCGGCTTACACAGGATCCCTTCAGCCGCATGCTCCGGGAGGATACCATGAAGGAGTTCCATATGTCTTTTCACCGGCCAGACACTCTCTGAAATGGAAGTACCCACAGGACTGTTCCCATCATTGCTTTTGGATATATAAATATATGTATGAGTATTCTAATTGAGTTGCAGTGTGATGTCAACGAGTAAAATGTGTGAATTTTGGAAAGGGAAGTCCCGTCGTTTTAGGCATATTATCATGGTTTTCGGCGGATGCGGCGAGGTTGAACAACAGCCGGCTTTGACGTATAATCCAGACAGAAACCCTGAAACGGAGAATCATCTCATGGTCAGCAACTCAAAAGCACGTACGTTGGCTGCTCTCATCCTCAATCTTGCCCTCATCGCGATGGAGATCATCACCATCCGGATGATGTGGCATGTGCCCATGGCGCAGCTCATCGTATTCTATACGGAAGACAGCAACCTGTTTGCGCTGGCTGCCAGCATCGTCATGGTCTGTTCCATCCTGATCCGTTACCGGAAAGGGGAGATGGTGCCGCAGTGGGTGCGGACCTTCCGGTATATCGCCACCTGTCTTCTTACCGTGACCTTCCTGACGGTGGTGTTCATCCTAACCCCCATGTTCGGACTGGAGAACTGGAAATACATGCTGCTGGAAGGATCCAGCCTGTATCTTCATTTCCTTTGTCCGGTGGTTTCCATTTTGCTGCTGATCTTTTTTGAAAAGAGACCGAAACTCCGGTGGACGGCCGCCCTGTGGGCGCTGCTTCCCACATTCGTCTATGGTCTGATCCTGGCGATCCTCAATTTTCTGCGCATCGTGGACGGACCGTACCCGTTCCTGCGGGTCTATGAGCAGTCCGCGGCCATGAACGTGTTCTGGGCGGTATTTATGGAAGCCGGTGCCTTTGCCATCGCATGGACCCTGTGGGCACTCAACCGTCTGTCGGGAAGAAAGGAGAACCGCGATGCCTGAGAAAAAGGCCATCCTTCTGGACTGCGATCCGGGCCATGATGACGCGGTGGCCATCCTCATGGCACTGAAAAGCGAGAAGATCGACCTGCGTGCTATCACCGTGGTGGCCGGGAACCAGACCCTGGAAAAGAATGTGAACAATACCCTTCACGTGTGTCAGCATATGGGGTCGAATGTGGCAGTCTATGCCGGCTGCGACCGGCCGCTTCTGAAAGAGCCGTTTCATGCAGGCTTCGTCCACGGAGAGTCGGGACTGGACGGCGTGGAGTTTGAACCGCTGGAAAAGACGGTGAGAAACCGTCATGCGGTGTCCTTCATCACCGATTATCTCAACGCTGCGCTGGAACCGGTGACTGTGGTGGCCACCGGACCGCTGACGAACATCGCGCTGGCGCTGCGCCTGTGCCCGAAGATCGCGGGAAGGATCGGCGAGATCCTTCTGATGGGAGGCTCCATGGGAGCCGGCAATATCACACCGGCCGCCGAATTCAACATGTTCTGTGATCCGGAGGCGGCGGATATCGTTTTCCGAAGCGGGATCCCCGTCCGGATGGTGGGACTGGATGTGACGCAGAAGGCCATGTGTGTTCCGGACATTTATGAAAGGATCCGGGCTCACGGCGGAAAGGCCTGCGAGCTGTTCGGAGATATGATGCAGTACTACTGCAGGATGGAAAAGGAAGTATTCGGCGTGGAAGGCGGGGCTCTGCATGACCCCGTGACCATCGCCTGGCTCATCGACCCGGAGATCCTGCGCTTTGAGCCGATGGTTGTGGAGGTCGATCGTGTGCCGGGACCATCCTACGGCAGGACCAACTGCGACCGGCATCATCTGCGCAGTGAACCGGCCAATGCAATGGTGGCGACGGAGATCGATGTGGAACGGTTCTGGACCGTTGTGGAAGAGACCCTTAAGAAGGAGGACAAATCATGAAACTGGTTATTACGGACGGATACTGCGAGAATCCCGGCGATCTGGACTGGGAACCCCTTCGGCAGTTCGGTGAACTGGTCATCTATGACCGGACGGAAGACGATGAAGAGAAGATCATCGAACGCATCGGGGATGCGGATATCGTTCTGATCAACAAAGTGCCCATTACGGAGCGGATCATGGATGCCTGCCCGAATCTGAAGCTCATTGCCATCTTTGCCACCGGCTACAATGTGGTAGATGTCGAGGCGGCAAAGAAGCGAGGGATCCCGGTATGCAATGTTCCGGCCTACGGAACTGACGCGGTAGGGGAGTTTGCCATGGCACTTCTTCTGGAACTGTGTCATCGTGTGGGTCATCATTCCGATGCGGTCCGGGAAGGCCGCTGGGAATCCTGTCCCGACTTCTGCTTCTGGGATTATCCGCTGATGGATCTGCACGGAAAGACCATGGGGATCATCGGATTCGGCCGTATTGGCCGCACCACGGGAAAACTGGCCAATGCCTTCGGAATGAAGGTCCTGGCCACCGGATCCCGCCCCACTCCGGAAGGGGAGGCCCTGGCGGAATACGTGGATCTGGATACACTGCTGTCTCAGTCGGATGTCATCGCACTGCACTGTCCGCTGCTGCCCGGCACCAAGGACGTCATCTGCCGGGAGAACATTGAGAAAATGAAGGACGGCGTGATCATCATCAACAATGCCCGTGGCGGCTGTGTGGTGGAACAGGACCTTGCAGATGCGCTAAATTCCGGAAAAGTGGCGGCTGCAGGACTTGATGTGGTGTCAACAGAACCTATTCGTGGGGATAACCCACTTCTGAGCGCGAAAAACTGCATCATCACGCCTCATATTTCCTGGGCGTCAAAGGAATGCCGTCAGCGCATTATGGATACGACGGTGGAGAACCTTCGGGCATACCTTGCCGGGACTCCCCAGAATGTCGTGAATCCGTAATCCGACAACAAAAAAAGAAGGATGGTTCGCTTCTTCGCGAACCATCCTTTTCTGTTTTCTTTGCCATCAGCCCCACATGGTGGAGAGCATGGGAATGATCTGTTTCTTTCGGGACATGACTTTCGGCAGGAAGACGGTGTTGTCCTTTGCCTGACAGGAGAATGCCTGGTTGATGACATCCTCGTCACCCAGGAAGATGAGGTCGGTGCCTTCCTTCAGTACGTCCGTGAGCATGAGAAGGATGAAGTCATAATGCTTTTCCTCTTTTGCTCTTGCCATCTCGGCAAGGAACTCGTCCTTGCGCTTGAGGATCTCATCGGCGTCGAGACAGGTGAGCTGACCCACGCCCAGATCGTGACCGGCGATATGGAACTCCTTGAAGTCGGTAAACAGAATGTCGCTGACCGACCGTGTGGAGTTGGTGCCGGAATCGAACACCACATTGCCCAGATCCTCCAGTGACTCGTTGGCGATGCGTGCCATGCGCTCCGCGATCTGACGGTCTCTGGGAGTGGCGGTGGGGGATTTGAACATGACCGTATCGGAGATCACGGCACATGCCAGCAGTCCCGCCATCCGGGGGCTGGGCATCAGACCGTAATCCTGATACATGCCGGCGACGATGGTGGCGGTGCTGCCCACCGGCTCGTTGCGCACCATGACCGGATTCGTCGTCTGGATATCCGCCAGACGGTGATGATCGATGATGCCCATGAGATCCGCCTGACTCAGGCCGGGAACCGTCTGCGCCATCTCGTTGTGATCCACCAGAACCACCTTTTTCTTCTTCGGGCGGAGCAGGTGGTAACGGGACAGTGTGCCCACCACTTTTTCGTTCTCGTCCAGGATGGGGAAGGAACGGACATGGCTGGTGGCGATCACGTCACGGATGTCGTCGATGTAATCGGTCAGATGGACCGAAATGATATTCTCGTGCCGGCAGAGCCTGGAGATGGGAACTGCCTGGAAGATGCGGCGTACGGCCTGATAGCAGCTCAGCGGCGTGGAGATCACCGGAGTGGAGGATTCCGCATCCCGCAGATCCATGGGGATCTCGGCCTGGCATACGATGACGCAGCGCACTTTCAGATCCAGTGCCCGGCGGACCACATCCGGCTGGTCTCCGCAGATGACGATGCTGTCGGGATTGTCGAACTGAAGAGTGGGGATGGACTGGGGAAGAGCCACCACGACCTCGCCGGAAACGGAGGTGACATATTCGCCGCCCTCATTCATGATCTTTCCCTCCAGAGCGCCCACCATGTTGAACAGGGGGATCTCGTCCAGACTGGGGTCATCCACGGACCGCATGTCATAGGAAGCCACGTCTCCGGGAGAGAGCATGCCGTACAGAGTCCCGTCGGTATTGATCACGGGGATCCCGCGCACGTTGGGATCGTTCTGAAGTTTCTCCCATGCGGCTTTCATGGTAACACCGGAATGCATGATGGGAGGCGTATCGAAATCCAGGTCACTGACCTGCGTGCGTACATTGTTGATCAGAACGGGAGGCTCGTACCCGAAATGGTCCAGGATGGACTTGGTCTCATCACTGACGGGACCGAGACGGGCGGCGACATAGCCGCTGCTTCCCATGGCGCGCTGCAGTCCGGCATAGGCCATCGCGGATACGATGGAATCGGTGTCCGGGTTGCGGTGACCGGTGACATAGATAGTATCCATAAGCACTCTTCCTTTGCTGTTAATACGAATCATTCGTGAGACAAGTATAATACTTCAAAAACTGATTTCAAGAGGAAATACCTGGGAAACCGTCAGTTTTCCAGGTATTTTCCGATATATTCATCCAGGATGCCGTAGTACCCGTCGGGATCGACGTATTCCGCCTCCACATGGCGGGCGCCGAACACGGTGAACAGGTGTTTGTCCGGAGAGGAACAGATGGAGTAAAGTTCCTCCGCCTGAGTCAGGGGGACCGTCTCGTCCTCCGTTCCGTGCATGAACAGGACCGGTAGTAAGGTGTTGGCCACATGAGACCGTACATCCGTATCCTTCAGCCGGTAACCGGCGATGACACGGTTCATGAGATCCAGCCATTTCTGCACCGGCTGGAGATTGGGTACGATCACGTCCTCCGCGGAGGCAAACCCGGAATCGGAGATGATCAGCCTGACGTTGTCCGGACACTGATCGCAGATCTTCAGGACGGTTGCGCCGCCCAGGGAGAATCCGTGAAGGATGATCTCCACATCCTCTCCGCAGCGGGAGCGGAGGAATTCGATCCACTGCAGGCAGTCGGCGGATTCAAAATAATCGTAACCGATGAAGCGGCCTTCCGATGTTCCGCAGGCCACATGATCTTCGCTGAACACGTCGATGCCCTGATCCAGATAATACCGGACATAGGGACCGGCGTTGCTGGTGTGATTGCCGCGGTAGCCGTGGACCATGTAGCAGACTTTCTTTCCGTTCCCATTGGATGATGCGTAATACCAGCCGTCCAGCCGCTGCCCGCGGGAGGACCGGATGTGGACATTGTCATGGGGCAGTTCTTCCATCCGGGCGGAAGCTTCCCGTCTGCTCTGATAGAACTCCTCGCTGTGCGTTGACGGCGTGAGGAGCTTCTCGGACAGGCGGGAGCGGGTGCGGTAGAAGACGTATCGGTATAAACCGGCGGATAACAGGGCAAACGCCGTTCCCGCCATAGTAATGATCGGTTTCTTTGCCATAGCTTTACCTCGAAAAATAGTACTACAAATTATATAGGAGGAAGAGATTCTGTCAATGCGTGCCGTCAAAAAAAGTTTCTCATTATGACACAGAAGATGTATAAT
>CADCMP010000057.1 GCA_902802565.1 Oscillospiraceae bacterium | reverse complement strand
CAAGGTCCCTCTGAAGGAGACGGATCTCACCGGCAACTGCACGAACCCCTACGGATGGACCAAGTACATGTCCGAGCAGATCATGCGGGATACCGCCTTCGCCGATGAGGAATGGTCCGTCACGCTGCTGCGTTACTTCAACCCCATCGGGGCCCATCCCTCCGGACTCATCGGAGAGGATCCCCGGGGCATCCCCAACAACCTCATGCCCTACATCTCCCAGGTGGCCGTGGGACGTCTGGACCATCTGAACGTGTTCGGCGATGACTACGACACTCCCGACGGCACCGGTGTCCGGGATTACATCCACGTGGTGGATCTGGCGGCAGGCCATGTGGCTGCCATCGATTACATGGAAGACCACAAGGGCGAGAACGTCTTCAATCTGGGGACCGGCACCGGCTACAGCGTGCTGGACATGGTCCACAGCTTTGAGCGGGTCAACAACATCAAGATCCCCTATGAGATCGCCCCCCGCCGTGCCGGCGATCTGGCCACCACCTACTCCAGTCCGCAGAAATCCGCGGAAGTGCTGGGATGGAAGGCCAGATACAATCTGGACGACATGTGCCGGGATTCCTGGAACTGGCAGTCCAAGAACCCCATGGGATATGGCACCGAGGAATGACAAACATATAAAAATTACTCCCGCAGATCGAATGGATCTGCGGGAGTTTGTTGTTGTCTTGGTCTGTTACAGCTTGGTTGCGGTGACGGTGACCACGGTATCGTCGGACATGGTGCCCTTCTGGAGATCGTAGCTGAAGGAATACTCCGCCACTTCCACGGGAACGCATTCCACGGAGAAATCCGTGTAGTTGGGGATTCCGGCAACGATCATCTCTTCGCCGTCTCCCAGCTTCGCCGTGCAGGTTCCGTCCTTCACATTTCCCTTCTGGCTGCCCGGAGCCACGAACAGGGTCCGGTTGAGGCTGGCGCCGGCCACGTTCTCGATGACGATATTGGCCATGAATTTCTCGCCCAGTCCGGGAGCTTTCATCCGAACGGTCAGGTTCAGGCTGCCCTCTCCATTGGGATCATCCACCACCGGGGCCTTCACGGCACCTCCGGCTGCAGGTTTCTTTGCTTCCTTCTTTGCAGGTGCGGGTTTGTCTCCGCCTTCCTTCTTCTGTCCTCCCAGGACTACGGCGGCAGCGGCTGCACCGGCCAGTGCGATTCCCGCAGCGATCAGTTTCACATTCAAACTCATGATTGTCCCTCCATCCTGTTTTGGATGCAACTTACTTGCTTCATGAGTTTAAAGTACCATATTTCCGGTTGTTATACAAGATTGTCTTTCTGTATGGAAAGGACCGTTATTCTGCGGCATCCTTGCGGACTTCGGTATGCACCGGCACGCCGTTGACTTCCACGCCGCCGTCCACGGGGATCACGAGACACATGCGTCCGTCCACCATCTTCGTTTTCACCTGATGGGTGTATTCCGGCACCACGGAGACCTTCACCACCGGAGTCACGATCTCGAATTTCCGGCTCTCGATGATGTTGCCGGGGACCAGGCCGGCATCCTCTCCGAACTGTTCACCGCATTTTTCCCGGAAGGAATCCACCCGTTCCTCTTCCACGCCGCTCTGGCGGAGGATCTCCGCCACGTCGTCGGAGGACAGCTCCAGCGGCTCCGGCACCTTGGCCTGTTTATATTCCTCCATACGGTCCCGGATCTGCTGATGCACGGACTGCACCACATCAAACCGGCACGCTCCCTCCAGCGCCTCCGTAATGGCATCGGCAAAGGCTTCCTTCTGCTCACCGGGAGCCATGGGAGATTTTGTCCGGAACACCGCGTCCACAAACTCACGGTGCATCATGGACGTATCCTTGCAGTACAGCAGGGCGTTGTAGATATTGGTGTGACGGTCATCGAAGGCGGGGAACAGAAAGCCCAGCTCCGGCGCTCCCACCACCGGGACGGATTCGTCCAGACGGAACTGCTCCTCCCCCGTATCGTAGCCCAGCTCCGCCTTCCGGCTCTTTACCGGGCAGATGGCGCAGAGGATGAAGCGGAAGGTCTCATCGGAATTGTCCATCTGGGTCTGGCGGTCGCTTCCCCGGAAGGGCACGTCGTAGACATCATAGGCCAGAAGGATGAGGTAGTTGGACTGATCCTTCAGGGACAGCACCTCGATGATCTTCCGGCACAGTGCTTCCCGCAGCTGCGGGTCCTCCAGTTTGGTCTCCCGCAGCGCCATGAGGAGTTTGTGCTCCTCCCCGTCGATGACCTGCTGAGACGTAAACTCCAGATCGTTCAGAGTGCGTCCGATCTTGCCCGACAGGGCCTTTTTCATCAGTTCGATGTATTTTTCCGTATCGTTTTTCTCCATCACCGCCAGAGACTGTTCAAAGGAGGAGATGATCTGTTTCTCCCCGTTGACGTAGCAGCCGTAGATGCGGGTGATATTGGTACGCTCCGGCGTCAGGTGCCGGCGCAGTTCGCTGATTTCCCGTTGATTCATAGTATTCCTCAAAAGCAAAATTTCGCACCTGCCGTGAACGGCAGATGCGAAAGACATCTTATCATATCCGGGATGCTCTTTCCAGCATCTTTTTGTCCTTTACAGCACTTCCGGGTGCGCTTTCAGATAGTCCAGAAGCTCGCAGACGTAGGCATTGCAGTGACCGCCGCCGGCACCGACACCGGTCTGTCGCTGCACTTCCTCCAGGGTGGTGGCACCCTCTTTCACCGCGCTCTTGAAGACCCACCACTGCACGCTGCCGCAACGGCATACCAGGTCATCGTCCTTCAGTTCCGACGGCTCGATGCGAAAGGCAAAGGACGGATATCCGGCATACCCGTCATTGAGGGTGTACCGTCCGTTCTTCTTCACTTTCGGGGCTTCCGGTTTTTCCTTGTTCTTCTTTCCAAACAGCATGGTCTCGTCCTCCTCTTAGTCGCTTGAACGGGTTTCCTTCCCTCTGATTGTATCCTGTACACCGGCGATTGACAAGAAAAGATCCCGGAAGGATCTTCCGGGATCTTAAAGTGTCGGATGCTCTCAGGCTTCCAGATAGACGGAAGGATGAGATTTGTACGTGGCAAGGCTCACGCCCACCGTGGCGATGAGACAGCAGATGGCGCCGGGCACCGTGGCACCCAGTCCGAAGGGCAGTCCGATGGCCTTCCACAGGATGGTGACGGCAAAGCCTGCCAGCATGCCGGAAATGATGCCCGCCTTGGTGGCTTTCTTCCAGTAGAGGGCGACGAACGCGGGGATGCCGCAGGCCGCCGCATAGAAGCTCCAGGCAAACATGAGGATATCGTAGGCATTCTTGATATACAGTGCGATGACCAGAGCGGCCAGCGGCAGGATGACGGCGAACAGACGGGAGAAGAGAAGTTCCCGTTTCTCCGGCATCTTGGGATTGATGGTCTTGCCGATATCGTGGACGCAGGTCTGCACGGAGACCAGCAGGTAGCTGTCCGCGGTGGACATGATGACGGACAGAAGGCCCGCCAGAGCAAGTCCCGTCAGTCCCACCGGCAGTACTTTCACCGCAAGAGCGGGGACCACGGCGTCGGTGGATCCGAAGGTCTCCAGCACATTGTCTCCCAGGATCTGATGGCCGATGATGCCCATCAGATACACCAGAAGGATGGTGAGGCCGTAGACCGTGGTACCGAGGAACATGCCTCGTTTCGCCGATTTGTCCGATTTTGCCGCAAAGGCCCGCTGCCACATCTCCGCACCGGCCAGAGTGAACACCAGATAGGTGACGATGTCCCCCACGATGCTGCCGTTGATGTACGGCTTCGTCAGTTCCGGAGAGAGGTTCGCGGTGAAGTTCGACCAGCCTCCCACGTAATGTACGGCGGAGGTGGGGATGAGGATGTATACGAACAGAAGCAGCATGTAGAACTGGAATACATCCGTGAACACCACACCGAACAGGCCGGAGGTGGCGGTGTAGAGCATGAAGACAACGCACGCGATCATGGCGCCGGCTTCATAGGAGATGCCCACATTGCCGCCCAGCATCTTGATGATGGTGGCGGTGGCGGTGACCTGAGAGGCCACGGTGCCCATCATGGTAAAGGCTACCATGCAGGCCAGAATGATCTTTGCCGTCTTGCCGAACCGCTTTTCAAACAGTTCCGGCATGGAGGTGATGTCATACCTCGTTCCCATGCGGGAGATCCTTCCGGAGATCCCGGAGAAGATAAACATGCCGATGAGATACGGCAAGGCGGTGGTGATCGCCATGGTACCGAAGCTGTATGCTTTTCCTGCTCGTCCCATCAGTCCGCTGCCGCCAATGATCGTGGCGCAGACGGTGGCCATCAGGATGAGGGGGCCGAAGGAACGTCCGGCTACGTAGTAGTCTTCCGATCCCTTGATACGACGGACGAAATACAGGCCGATACTGACCATTGACACCAGATAGACTCCGATGATGACAAGGTCCAGGGTGCTGAGGATTGAATGGTCCATACTTTCGTTCCTTTCCTTTGTTTTTCCCGAAAAAAGCATGAAAATACCGGACCCTCTCTTTTATGGTTCGGCATTCTTCGCTGCAAGGTGAAATTGTCATGGATCCGGGGGAGAAGCTTTCGCTGACGATCCACTTCCTTTCGGATTCTGCACGATGTTTCCTCGGGTCGACTTTATTATACTAAATGGTAAAAGAAATTGCAAATTTCTGAAGTATATTCTTTTCGGTTAACCAAAAAGAAATGGGACCCCGAAGGGTCCCATTCGACTTATTGGTTGATTCAGGCGGTCTTCTCGTCGTAGAAATCCACGGATACATTGGTGGAAGCGAATTTCGTATCCGTCTTGAAGCTGAATTTTCCGGTGTTTCCGCTGGAAAGCTCGTTCACGGTGGGATAGATCCGTCCCACCTCATTCCCGTCGGCATCCAGAAGGATGACCTGCAGGGAGATCTGGTTGAAGGACTTGCCGGTGGTGTTTTCCACTTCGGCAACGTAGGAGCCGTCATCCTGCTGTTTGAATGCGATGGAGGAAGCCCAGTCATCCAGTGCTTCCTTGGCGGTCTTGGCATCCGCCGGAGCCTGTTTTTCGGAACCGGAGCTCTCTTCGGCCGAGGAGGTCTCTTCCTCATTCTCCGCCGGTGCTGCCGGTGCCGCTGCCGTGGCGACGAGTTCGGCCAGCCGTTCCTGATACTCTTCCGCAACGGTGAGATTGTAGTTGTCCACGAAATCTTTCAGAAGAGCCTTCTCCTGTGCATATCCGCCGGCGAACAGCTCCAGGAACTTGGCACGGTCTTCCTGCAGATACTCCAGTGCGTTCTTCTGGGTCTCCAGAGCCTTCACGTAATTGGCCGCCTTGGTCTGCATGGCCGCATCCTTGAAGGTGGAGCTTGCATAGGGAGCCAGGATATCCAGTTCCGCATCGATATAGGATGTCAGTGCGGTCTTCTCTTCGCTGGATTTTAATTCGAATGTCTTTTCGCTGTCCGCGTCCGTGGCTTTCCAGCGTGCCTGGATCGCCTTGGATACGTCCATGATAAAGGTCTTGTCCGGGTTGTCCACGACCGTCTTTCCGTTGTCGTCGGTCTTGATCTTGGTGCCGCCGCATGCGGACAGGCAGATCAGAATAAATGCCAGGGACAGTACTACTGCCATCATTCTCTTCACAGTATGATTCCCCCAATTTGTTTTTTATTTCCGCGCCGTGTGGCGGATTACATAATCCATTATAGCATTGAACATCGAGAAAAAGAACTCTAATTTGTTAAGTTTTCTTACGCCGGCGGATCACCAGCAGAATGAGCGCTTCCAGCAGGGTCACGGCGATGCCGGGCAGAAGCCCCGGAACACGATAGGAAAGCTCCACGGTATTCTCCCCCGCCTTCAGCGGAAGGAGCATCATGGCGTTGTCCTCTCCCGCCGGAGAGGCCTTCGTCGTCTCCCCGTTGATCCGTACCCGGAAGTCCGGAGAGTATGGAATGCTGAGATAGAGATGATCCCCTTCTTCCGCCTGTGCGGTTACGGCAAAGCGGCCGGCGCCGGTCTTCGTCAGTGTCCCGCTGCGCTCCCGTGTCCGGGCGGCGGCACGCTGCAGCGCCCCGGGATCCAGCCGGTAGAGGAGCATGGAAGGAGCGTCCGTTCCCTCCAGAAGGAACGACGTATCCGAGCCGTCGGAGGAGAGCATCAGTACTTCCGGCGACAGCCAGGCTCCGGTGGTCACCCGGGACCCGTCCGGGAAGAGGATGGTATGCTCCCCGTCTTCCGTCTCCGGAAACGCCCCGTACAGGACCGGCTTATCGCCTCGTCCGGACACCGTCACGGAGATCCCCTGTTCCGTGGGAACGTTCCGGCTGTCCGCCGGCAGGAACACGTCCTCCTCCACACCGGTGAGGGCCCGGATCATGGAATTGGCGTTTTGGAAGGGATCGGACGATCCTCCCGTTGCGGAGGAGGCGTCCGTCACGAATGCCATGGGAAACGCATCCGGATTCTCGTACACCCGTTTCCCGTTTGCCGCCGGGAGATCCTCCCGCAGAGTCAGTCCGGGAACCGGCACGGAGCTCAGGATATATTTCACCCCCAGCAGCGAATCCGCCGGCAGGATGGTGGTATTGACGATATTCATGCAGCCCGCTTCCGTCCGGTAGCCCAGTGCGTCCAGCATCGTAAGGTGCCGGTTGTCCGGCACGGAATGATAGGCGGTATTGGAGGCGTATCCCAGCGCCATGCCTTCATCGAAGGCGGCGGTGCGTCCGTTTTCCTCATACCGGCGCACGGAGGTCTGGGTGATGCGGTAAAGGTCGGAGTCCGATGTCTGGATGGTCCGGATCTGTTCTCCCTGCTCCGTCATGTACCGGTTGTACTGTTCCACCCCGGAAGTACCGTAAAACCCCGCCAGGCCCCAGGCGTTGAGGCCCATCTCCGCCAGGAGGACACAGGGCAGGATCCACCCCAGTCTCTTCCGGTCCATGGCGGGGACCGCCAGTGCGGCGAGGAGCAGGAATCCGATGGTGACCGCCGCCCGGGCAAAGTCTGCGCCGGGTCCCATGAGATTGGTCACCGCCAGAGCGAGGGATGCCAGCACCGCTGCCGGCAGTACCGGAAGCCAGCGACGGTCCCGGTCCATGAGAGCGGTCAGGGCATGTCCCGTGAGCATCAGAAGCAGGGCCGATCCCAGATAGGAATAGCGGCACCAGTGTCCCATGGGCTCCTTCATGAGAGAGAACACACGGAACAGCGGCTGCCAGTAATAGCACAGATTCAGAAGAAGGACGGCGAGCAGGCCGGCACATTTCTTTTTCCGGGAGATCCCCGGCACCAGCAGAAACAGCAGCAGTCCGAACAGGGCGATGCCGCCGCAGTACCAGGTGACGGTCCCCGGCTGGCAGATGCTCCAGATCCGGTAGTTTGACAGCGTGCTCAGGGCATTTCCCAGGAACGCGTCCCACTGCAGGTGCACATCCAGCGCAGCACCCTTTCCCCGGGTGAGATAGAGTACCATGGGCAGGAAGCTGAAGGCGGCCAGCAGAAGGGACCGCACTCCCGCCCGGCACCACCGGAAGAATGCCGTTCCTCCTTTCGGTGCATCCGGTCCCCTCTCCTCCCGGAACAGAAGTTCCAGGATCAGGACCATCAGCGAGAAGAGGGCGTTGACGGCGGCGATGTACCAGTTGAAGATCAGGTTCAGGGCAAGGGCCCCGGCCAGAAGTCCGATCCGTCCCCGGTGGGTCAGATCGTAGACCCCCAGCAGGATCAGCGGCAGCAGATAGATGCCGTCCAGCCACATGAGGTTGCTGCTCTGGGCGAGGGAATACTGCATGAGGCTGTAGCACAGCGACAGCGCCAGCACGGCCGGATGAGGCAGCCGGCCCGCAAACCGCCGCTGCAGGTAGTACGCAAAGGTCATGGACGCCAGCCCCAGCTTCAGGGCGGCGGTGATATCGAAAAAGGAATGCAGCTGGGTCCGGGAAAAGAAGACCAGCAGCAGGTTGAAGGGAGACTGGAGATAGTAATTGAGGATGGGAACTCCGCTCAGCCCCAGTCCGATGGTAAGGCTGTATTTCAGATCCTGTTTTCCCGCAAAGACATCTTTCAGATAGGAATAGAACTGCAGATACTGGATATCCGCGTCCTCCCGGGCAAGAGACGCGTCCCCGAAGGGCGCCATCTGATGCAGCCGGTAGACGACAAACAGGATCCCGAGGGTCAGAAGGCATGCCGCGATACGGATCCACCGTTCCCGGCGCAGCTGTGTTCGGTCCATATTCGGTTGCCTCCTTCCCTTTTTGTTTTTTCCCATAGTATCACAAAAACCGGATTCCTGCATCCGGTGAAAAAAGGACCCGGAACACCTGAGACGGTGCCGGATCCTTTCCTTTTCTCATTTTGTCATGCCTTCCGCAGTTCCAGCTGATGCACCGGTTCTTCCAGGGCAGCCGGGAGCGTGTCCGTCAGGGAGGTCATGCTCTCCAGGGAGATGGCGATGGTGGACAGATTGTGCAGCAGGGCCGAGGAGCCCGGCAGCATGATGCCCAGCACGCCCAGTCCGATGAGTCCCATGTTAAAGGACATGATGAACCGGTAGTTGCGGTTGATGCGCTCCATGAGCCGGTCACTTAAGTACCGCAGCATCGGCAGCGCGTAGAGATTGTCCGTGGCGATGGTGATGTCCGCGATCTCCCGGGCAATGGCGGCGCCGTCGGATACGGCGATGCCCACGTCCGCTTCGGACAGTGCCGGCGTATCGTTGATGCCG
>CADCMP010000056.1 GCA_902802565.1 Oscillospiraceae bacterium | reverse complement strand
GCAATGAGTGCAATATTCATCATCTGGGATTCCAGTTTTCCGATAATCTCCTCCACCCGCTCCTTCGGGATCTTACGGTCGAGGAAACGTTCCGCGGCGACGATTCCCTGGGAGACCAGCATGGACAGACCGCCGGAACAGGAGATGCCTCTCTCCTCGGCATCCAGGATCAGTTTGGTACGGTAGGGATTATAGATTACATCAAACACGCCCTCCAGAGCAGGCAGTTTTGAAAGATCCGCCAGAGACTCCCCGTTATTGGGATACATCCCCACGGGAGTCGCATTGACCAGGATCTGAACATCGTCATGGTCATAGAGGTTCCCGAAATTCAGCTCCCCTTTTCTGGACACCGTGAGAATCTCCGAAGCACCCATATCCTGAAGCACCGCCCGGATGGTGGGAGCAACTCCTCCGTTTCCGAGGATCATGCATTTTTTATCTTTTACCGGGACTCCGGCCCGTTCCACCATGTAGGCAAAACCGGTATAGTCTGTATTGTCTCCGCGAAGCCGGCCGTCTTTCAGCCGCACCACGGTATTGACGCTTCCGATCTTTTCCGCCTGGGGAGAGATCTCATCCAGAAACGGAATGACCGCCTTCTTATAGGGAATGGTGACGTTGAACCCGTCATATTCATTGTCTTTCATGAAGGCTTCCAGCTGATTGCGTTCCACTTCGATCAGATCGTAACGATAACCCGCTGCCATCTCGTGGATCTGAGGAGAGTAACTGTGTCCCAGTTTTTCCCCCAGCAGGCCGAACCGGCCGTTCTGTGTCTTCTGATAGGCGCGGCTGAGGCGCATGACATCCTGAAAGAATTCCAGCACATATTCATCCATGGGCGGAACCGCATGTTCCTGCAGTTCCTGAAGGTGACTGCGCTCCCGCTGGGCATCGAACACCGGCAGGCCCCGCTCTTTCTTATAGGCGGCAACACCGGCGCTGACTTCCATTCGTTTCAAAAACAGCTCCACCAGTTTTTCATCGATCTCGTTGATCTGTTCTCTGAGCTCTTTGATATCCATCCGTTTCTCTGCACATCCGGAGGATGTACGCTCCTTTCCTGGAAGGTTCCTTAGAGATTTCCGTTCTGACGCTGCATCAGATCCATCATGGTGAGGGCTGCTGCCGCTTCCACCACCGGACGTGCCCGCAGCACCACGCAGGGATCATGCCGTCCCTTGATGCACAGGGTCGTGTTCTCCATTGTCTCAAGATCCACGGTCTCCTGTTCCTTCCCGATGGATGGTGTAGGCCGAAACACCACATCAAACAGGATCGGCATTCCGTTGGAGATGCCGCCGTTGATTCCGCCGGCATGATTGGTACGGGTGACCACTCTGCCGTTTTCCACGCGCAGAGCATCATTGGCCTGGCTTCCCCGCATGGAGGCAAGTCGGAAACCGGCACCGAACTGGATCCCCTTCACGGCGGGGATGGCAAACATGGCGCGGGCCATCTCGCCTTCGATATTCTCTCCCCGGTCGGGACTGCCGACGCCCGCCGGAACATTGGAGATCGTAATCCCCACGATCCCGCCGACACTGTCCTCCTCGCTTCGGGCCTGAAGGATCACTTCCTCCATTTTCTCCGGTGTGGGATCCTCCGTTCCACCGATATTGCGGATAACGGATGTCACTTCGATCCCCTTCTCTTTCAGATACAGCTTGGCCACCGCACCGGCAAACACCAGAGGCGCCGTCAGCCGTCCGGAGAAATGACCGCCGCCGCGGATATCGTTGTGTCCGTTGTATCGGGCCCATGCGGCATAGTCGGAATGTGACGGGCGAGGTTTCCGTTTAAACTCGGAATAGTCCGAGGAATGCTGGTCGGAATTGCGGATCATCGCGCACAGCGGTGCTCCCGTAGTGACACCATCCAGGACTCCCGACAGGATCTCCGGAAGATCCGATTCCTTCCGGGCGGTGGACGTGCTGTTTTTTCCCGGTGCACGCCGGGCCATCTCCGCGAGGATGAATTCCGTATCCAGTTTCAGTCCCGCCGGAACACCGGTAAGGACGACTCCGATGGCAGGGCCATGGGATTCTCCGAATATTTCGTATTTCAATTATGATTCCTCCTCTTGTCCGCCCAGCTTTCGGTAATCCTCGTAAAAGGACGGATAGGATTTGTTGACGCTCTCCGCCTGTTCGATAGTGATGGCGGAATCCGTCAGCAGCGTCATCACCGCCGCCGTCATGGCAATTCGGTGATCGTTGCAGGAGCTGACCGCCGCCCCGTGAAGAGGGGTCCCTCCGCGGATGATCATTCCGTCCGGCCGCTCCTCATAGTCTGCGCCAAATGCTTCCAGCAGTGCGCACACCGACTGGATCCGGTCCGATTCCTTGATACGAAGCCGTTCCGCATGTTCGATGATCGTCTCTCCTTCCGCACGGCAGGCAACCGCCGTGATCACCGGAACGAGATCCGGGATATCCGATGCATCCAGCACGATCCCGGACAGTTTTGCGGGAGAAACTGTCACGGAATCCTCTGTTTTCCTTACATCGGCTCCGAAACGTTCCAGCACATCCAGGATCTTACGGTCTCCCTGTGCAGAATCCAGCCGGAGTCCCGTCACGGTGACGGAACGGGTTCCGATGGCTCCGGCGCACAGCCAGAACGCCGCGTTGGACCAGTCTCCCTGAACGGTGCTCTCCGGCGGCATACAATAGGTGCCCTGTACATGATAGGTATCCCCCTGCTGGGTCACATCAATCCCCGCCAGGCGCATACACTCCGCGGTTATGTCCAGATAACTGCCGGACTGGATCTCCCCGGTCATCCGGATGCTTCCGCCTCCCATGAGTGGAAGAGCAAAGAGCAGTCCGCTGATGAACTGCGAGGAAACATTGGCCGCAATGACAAAGTGCGGATCAGTCAGTCTTCCGGAAACGGAGAAGGGCTGCGTTCCCTGCGGCGCCAGCCTGGCACCGTGACGGAGCAGTTCCTCATACAGCGGCGACAACGGCCTCTGACCGAGTCGTCCGTGCATCACAAATTCTCCTTCGATTCCCAGAGCACAGGCCACCGGAAGCAGGAAACGAAGCGTACTTCCGGATTCTCCGCAGTCCATCGACGCAAAGGATGGCATCGCCTTCCGGTCCACCGGCATCACCTCGATGACACCGTTTTCAAAGGTGATGGATGCTCCCATGGCATTGAGGCAGCGAATGGTAGCCAGGATGTCTTCTGACCCGGAGGTGCAGAAGATCCGGCACGGTTTTTCAGAAAAAGCAGCACAGATGAGCATCCGGTGGGCATAGGATTTCGACGGAATCGCCGGAACCGTGCCCGATAATGCTTCTGTGTTTACTGTTACAGTCATGTCAGTTCAATCCTTCCCCTCCGGGATTTCAGACCCCTTGGATCAGATATTCTCTGGCGTCTTTGAGAGTGAGCCTGCGGATCTCACAATCCCCCAATGCACGGGGAATGATCAGGCTGATGGATTCCCCGGACCGTTTCTTGTCGTGGGCGATGGCGTCCGCGATCTCCGCCGGCCGGTACATGGAAGTCGTCGGAAGAGACAGTTTCGAAAGAATCTTGATGATAAAGTCTGCCGTATCCTTGTCGCAGTCCCCGTTTGCCTCCGCCGCACGGGCGATAATGGCCAGTCCGATGGCAACGGCTTTGCCGTGGGGCACGGCGTACTGGGACAGCTTTTCAATGGAGTGAGCAGCGGTATGGCCGAGGTTCAGAAGCGCTCTCTTCCCGTTGTCCCGTTCATCTTCCTGTACGATATCCCGTTTGATGGTAACGCACTTTTCAATGATCCGCTCGATATTCCGCTCCGGTTCCAGTACCAGAGACAGGATCTCGGGATCTTTCAGGATCCCGTACTTCACCACTTCCGCACATCCGTCGATAAAGGTCTCTCTGGGCAGAGTCTCCAGCGTGGAGTGATCACACAGAACCATTTCCGGCTGCCAGAATGCACCGGCAAGGTTCTTGCCGCTGGGAAGATCCACGGCGGTCTTTCCTCCCACCGAGGAATCCACCATGGCAAGAAGTGTCGTGGGGATCTGCACATACCGGATCCCTCTCATATAGGTCGCGGCGGCAAATCCGGCAAGATCTCCGGTCACACCGCCGCCCAGAGCGACGATGATGTCCGATCTGGTAATGCCGTTTTCCGCCATGTAGTTGAGAAGCCGGACATACATCTCCGGAGTCTTGGATCGCTCTCCGTGGGGATAAACGAACAGATGGGTATCGTACCCTGCGCTCTTCAGGCTCTCTCCCACCTTGGAAGCATAAAGTTTCGCCACCTCATCGCCGCAGACGATGCATGCACTCCCGCCGCCTACTTCCTTTCGGATCAGGCTGCCGGACACCTTCAGAAGATCTCCGTCGATCAGGATGGGATAGCTGTTTGATGCCTTGACACGTACTTCAGTCATGAGCTCCGTCCACCTTTACTTTCATTTTCCGGCCCTCTTCCAGAAGCTCCTGGAGTCGGCCGGCGTCTTCCTCGCTGATGGCATTGCGGATATCCGTCACCGACTGGATGAAATGATCCAGCTCTGCCACAAGATTTTCCCGGTTTTCCAGAAACAGCTGTGTCCACATGACGGGATTGAGTCGTGCCACACGGGTCATATCCTTATAACTTCCCGCGGACAGTCCCGTGTGCTGTTCGGCACTGGGGCTTTTGATATAACTGCAGGATACCACATGGGCCATCTGGGACGTATAGGCGATCATCCGGTCGTGAGCCTCCGCCGTGGCGAAGGTGATCCGTCCGAAATGACAGGGTGCCAGCAGGTCCTTGATGCTCTGCAGAAAATTAATATCATCGAAATGGGGCGGTACGATAACCATGGGCTGACCGTCGAACATTCCGGCAAAACTGTTCTTGAATCCGGAATACTGGGTCCCTGCCATGGGATGGCCTCCCACATAGGTGAATCCGTTCTCCTCGGCGACTTCAAATCCCACTTTGCAGATCTCCATCTTGGTGCCGCCGCAGTCCATCACGACCCCGTTCTTGTTAAAGACCGGACCGTATTTTCTCAGGTAATCAATGGTGTCCTGCGGAAACAGTGCGATAAGGATAAGATCACACTGAGGAATGGTATTCTCATCAAGGAGCCCGTCGGCCACGCCTGCCAGCATGGCATACTGGGCGACGGCAGGAGTCCGGTCATACACGTAAACCGTATGTCCCGCACTTTTATAATCCCGGGCAAAGGAGCCCCCGATGAGACCGATGCCCGCTACGCCAACAATCATTTTAATGCCTCCCGGATCTTTCTGATCTTTTCACACAGCGGACTGAGCTGGTCCACTGCAATGGACTGAACACCGTCGCACAGCGCTTTCGTGGGATCCGGATGGACCTCCAGAAGCAGTCCGTCCGTACCTGCCGCAGTTGCCGCACAGGCCATGGCGGGAACGAATTCCGAATTGCCGATGGCATGGCATGGATCGGAAACGATGGGAAGATGACTGAGTTTATGTACCACGGGAACGACGGACAGATCCATGGAGTTGCGGGTGGATTCCGAAATGGAGCGGATCCCCCGCTCGCACAGGATCACGTTCCGGTTTCCCTCCGAAAGGATGTATTCCGCACTCATGAGCCACTCTTCCACCGTGTTGGCAAGTCCTCTCTTCAGAAGCACCGGTTTTCCGGAGTGCCCCAGTTCCCGCAGCATGGAGAAGTTCTGCATGTTCCGGGATCCCACCTGAAGGATATCCACATCCTCATACAGGTCCAGGTCTGTGGCATCCACCAGCTCCGTCATGACAGGAAGACCGGTGGCTTTCTTCGCCTTCAGAAGAAGATCCAGGCCCTCTTTCCCCAGGCCCTGGAAGGAATAGGGCGACGTACGGGATTTGAATGCTCCGCCCATAAGGACACGGGCTCCGTTTGCGCGGGCCGCTTCCGCAACCTGAAGAATCTGTTCTTCCGATTCCACCGCGCTGGGTCCGGCAAACACGGCAAAGTGTCCTCCGCCGATCTTAGTTCCGTCCGACAGTTCCACCACCGTGTCTTCCGGGTGGAACTTGCGGTTGGCCGCCTTAAATGGCTCCGACACGCGTTTGACGGTCTCCACGATCTCCAGCGCCTCCAGCAATTCCGTATCCACCCGGCTGACATCTCCCACAAGGCCCACGATGGTGGTGTTTTCACCGGACGAGATGTCCGCTTCCAGTCCCTGTGCCTTCAGCCAGCTGACGAGATTGGTGATCTGCTCCTCGGTTGTTCTTTTCTTCAGTACGACGACCATTTTGTATTTCCTCCGAATAAAAAAAGAAACGTGCAGTGGATCTCACTGCACGGATGCTTTCATCAAGACGTTCTGCACATGCGAAATCCCTATTACCCCATTATAACAAAGTAATAGCCGGAATAGGAATATCCAATTGCAGAAATCTGTGTGTTCATAGGTTTTTCCATCCTGAAAATTTAGCTCTTTAAAGTATAAAACAAGCATATGGCACTGTCAAGAGTTTTTCCGGTGCTCCGGCAGGGCAAAAGGCGGATCCGAAGATCCGCCTTTCATTCAGCACCCGAAGGTGATTATTTGATGGTAATGATCAGCTCGCCGGCCTTGACGTTGTCGCCCTCAGAGGCCAGAATGCTCTCGATCTCACCGTCCATGCGGGCCACGATGGAAGTCTCCATCTTCATGGCTTCCACAACTGCCAGCACCTGATTTTCCTTGACCTTGTCGCCCTTCTTGACGTTGATCTTGGAGACCAGTCCCGGAATCGGTGCACCCACCTGGCTCTTGTCCTCCGGATCGGCCAGAGTGACCGGCTTTGCGGTGGAGGAAGCGAAGGGATCCGGCACTTCCACTTCACGGGCCGTGCCGTTGAGCTCAAAGTGCACGGTACGGGTACCGTCGGGATTCTGGGAACCCAGTCCCAGATAGCGGATGACCAGTGTCTTGCCGTCGGCGATATTGATCTTGCTGGTCTCGCCCAGAGCCATGCCGTTGAAGAACACGTGGGAACCCATGCGCATCATGTAGCCGTATTCCTGGCGGTGCTTGCAGTAGTCTTCCACGACTTTCGGATACAGCACCCAGGAGATGACCATCTGGTCCGAGGGATCCGGCTGGAACTTGGCAACCTGTTCCCTTGCCTTTTCAAAGTCCACCGGCTCCATCAGTTCGCCGGGACGGCAGGTAATGGGTTCATCACCCTTGAGCACGATCTTCTGCAGCTCCTCCGGGAATCCCCAGGAAGGCTGACCCATCATGCCCTTCATGTAGGACACCACGGAATCCGGGTAGCTCAGCTGAGCGCCCTTGGTAAGGATGTTCTCCGGAGTCAGGTCGTTCTGGACCATGAAGATGGCAAGGTCTCCCACCATCTTGGAGGACGGCGTGACTTTCACGATGTCACCCAGCATGTCATTGACGCTCTTGTACATCTCCTTGACATCCTGGAACCGGTCGCCCAGACCAAGGGACACTACCTGCGGATAGAGATTGGTATACTGTCCGCCGGGGATCTCGTATTTGTAGATATCCGTTACGGGAGCCGTGATGCCGGTGTCGAAGTTCTTGTATCTCAGACGGACATCTCCCCAGTAATCGGTAAGATGCTGCAGTTTGTCCAGATCCAGACCGGTGTCTCTCTCCTGACCCTGCAGGGCTGCCACCACGGCATTGAGGGAGGGCTGGCTGGTGAGGTGGGACATGGAGGAGATGGCGCAGTCCACGACATCCACGCCGGCTTCCGAAGCCATGAGCAGCGTTGCCACCTGGTTGGAGGTGGTATCGTGGGTGTGCAGATGGATGGGAACACCGATCTCCTGCTTCAGTTCGTAAACCAGTTTCTTGGCGGAATACGGTTTCAGCAGGCCCGCCATATCCTTGATGGCGATCATGTGGGCGCCGCGGCGCTCCAGTTCCTTGGCCATCTTGATATAGTATTCCAGTGTGAACTTGTCGTTCTTCGGATCCAGGATCTCGCCGGTATAGCAGATGGAAGCTTCGCAGAACTTGCCCTGTTTGAGCACTTCGTCCATGGCAACTTCCATTCCCGGAATCCAGTTGAGGGAGTCGAAAATCCGGAAGACATCGATGCCGGCCTTGGCGGATTCCTCCACGAACTTACGGATGACGTTATCCGGGTAGTTCATATAGCCCACGGCATTGGCGCCGCGCAGCAGCATCTGGAACGGAATATTGGGGATCTTGGAACGGAGCATCTCCAGACGCTCCCAGGGATCCTCAAACAGGAAGCGGAATGCCGTATCGAAGGTGGCGCCGCCCCACATTTCCAGAGAGAAGCAGTCCGCTTCGATCTCCGAGGTGCCCTCGGCACCTTTCAGCATATCTCTCGTACGCATGCGGGTGCTCAGCAGAGACTGATGAGCGTCGCGCATGGTGGTATCGGTGATGAGAAGCTTCTTCTGATCCATGACGTACTTGGACAGAGCTTCCGGACCCTGTTTGTCCAGTATGGGCTTCAGGCCCTCTCCCCGGTTGCCGGTGACCGGCGGGAAACGGGGGCTGTCGAACTGATCACGTTCGGTGGAGGGATTGGCCACCTGGATGTTTGCGATATATTTCAGGATTCGGGTGGCACGGTCTCTCGCCTCGACGATATCGAACAGTTCCGGCGTCTCATCGATGAACTTCGTGGAGCACTGACCGGCACGGAACGTGGGATGCTTCAGGATGTTCTCCACAAAGGGAATATTCGTCTTGACACCGCGGACATGGACTTCACCCAGAGCACGACGCGCCTTGTTCACAACGCCCTCGAAGGTGTTGTCGAAAGACGTGATCTTGACCAGCAGAGAATCGTAGTACGGCGAGACGCTGTAGCCTACGCCGGTGCATC
>CADCMP010000055.1 GCA_902802565.1 Oscillospiraceae bacterium | reverse complement strand
GTCCCCGGCGCATAGGCACTGTAGCCCAGCAGCAGATCCGCCACGACACTGCCGAATCCGGCGGCGAAGGCAGCGGGCACGGGACCCAGCACAAAAGCGGTGATGAGGATCACGATATCGCCGGCATTGGCATATCCTCCGCCGGGAATGGGAATGGGGATCACCATGGTGGCGATGGCGATGAGAGCCGCCAGCACCGCAGTCCTGGTGAGGATGATCAGCTGATTATGTTTCATGGTTATTCCTTCTTTCAACGACCTGCCGACGGCAGGCCTGGAAATATTCATATTACGCGATGATGCCGCCGCCTATGACACATCGGTCGTCATCGTAGAAAACGGCGGACTGTCCCGGAGCCGGAGCCCGTACGGGAGTGTCGAACCGGACCAGCACATTGTCATCTCCGGTAACCGTCACCGTAGCCGCGACCGCCGGGTGATGATAACGGATCTTCGCCTGACATCGGAACACCGTTCCCGGTTCCGGATCCGGGATGCTGAGGAAGTTCAGATCCGTGCACCGGATCTTCAGGCCGTCAGCGGCCAGATCCAGGATCTTCAGCAGAAGTTCCGTCAGCTCCTTCCGGTCGTAGACAGCCGGCAGATCCGACATCACGAACTGACGGCGGATCTCCGAAGCGTTATATCCCCTGTGATAGATCACATGGTCATTTTCCAGCAGGTCTGTCAGGGCGTGGAGATTCTCCATAAGCCCCGCATGCAGCGCGCCGGAAGCCAGGATCTCCGGCACCGGCTGTTCGCAGACACTGCGGAATTCCACGGTGCCCCGGAACGTAAGGTCTTCAAATTTGAAGGAGCGGAGATATTCCAGGTCCGACAGTTCCGGATGGATCCGGATCTTCTCATACCGGGATCCCTGGAAGATCTCTCCTTCGATGGTATCGGAGGCAAAATAGTCATCCAGCGGAATGGGGCTGAAATTCACGTATTTCCCGTCCCGCATGACGCAGTAGATGCTCATGCTCCGGATATACAGGATCAGCTCCTCCACGGATTCGAACCTCAGCCCGTACATATCCACGTTGTGGCGGTTGAGGCCGTGCAGGCTGTTGCGCCAGAAATAATCCCGGCTGCAGAGAAACTCACTGTCGCCCTCCGTCCACAGGGAATTGGCCAGCAGCAGCGCCTTCATCGGCTCCAGCAGTGTGAAGGTGTTGATCACCTCGATGAGGTCGGCTTCCTCCACGTCCAGCTGTACCTGGGAGGCACAGGAAAACAGGCCGAAATTGGGATGGTCGTGAAACAGGATCTCCCTGCCGTAGTTTTTATAGGAACAGAGATGGTGGAACAGCATGCGGTAACGCTCGCTGACCACCGGGACATTGCGGTTGACCGCATACCCCGGGTTGATACCCATCCCGGTGATATGATGTCCGTTCTTCTCCAGTTCGTTCTGCACGAACCGGTAGTACCGCCGGAACCGCTGATCCAGCAGTGCCATATCCTCCTCTGTCCCAAATGAAAATTCCAGGGTGTTGTAGCTGCAGTCAAAAGAGAGACTGTCGCCGGTCTCCGGCTCCTCGGCCAGATAGATATGTCCCGCATCGTCCTGCCCAGACGGTAAGAAGGAAAAAGTACGAAGGAAATCATCCGTCATTGCATGGATCACGGAAAAATCCACCGGTTTTGTCTCGGCATTCATGATGGGAAACTCAAATTCCAGACCCACCGCTCGGGTCCGTTTTCTCCTGGTCGGCTCGATGTAGCGCTGATAGATCGCTTCATGGAGTTGGTCGGAAGCCATAAATACACCTCACAGAATTTTATTTGTGCGGGGATCAGTTGTCGTTAAACAGTGCCGTGGAGTAGTAGCGGTCGCCGCTGTCGGGAAGAAGCGCCACGATGACCTTGCCCTTATTCTCCGGACGTTTTGCCAGTTCGATGGCGCCGTGGAGGGCTGCACCGGAGGAGATTCCCACGGAGATTCCTTCCTTCTTGGCCAGAAGTTTTGCGGCGGCGAATGCGTCCTCATTGGAGGAACGGAATACTTCGTCATACACGCCGGTGTTCAGCACATCGGGAACGAATCCAGCTCCGATGCCCTGGATCTTATGGGCGCCGGCTCTGCCTTCGGAGAGGACCGGAGAGTCCAGCGGCTCCAGTGCCACCACTTTCACATCGGGATTCTGCTCTTTCAGATATTCTCCGGTGCCGGTGACGGTCCCGCCGGTGCCTACGCCGGCGATGAACAGGTCCACCTTGCCGTCGGTATCTTTCCAGATCTCCGGACCGGTCGTGGCCTTATGGATGGCCGGGTTGGCGGGGTTGACGAACTGGCCGGGAATGAAGCTGTCGGGGATCTCCTGAGACAGTTCCTCGGCTTTTGCAATGGCGCCCTTCATGCCCTTGGAGCCTTCGGTGAGCACCAGCTCGGCACCGTAGGCTTTCAGGATGTTGCGGCGTTCCACGCTCATGGTCTCCGGCATGGTGAGGATGATGCGGTAGCCCTTGGCCGCGGCGATGGCGGCAAGGCCGATGCCCGTGTTGCCGGAAGTGGGCTCGATGATGACGGAGCCTTCCTTCAGAAGGCCCTTCTCCTCCGCGTCCTCGATCATCGCCTTGGCGATGCGGTCCTTGACGGATCCGGCGGGGTTGAAGTACTCCAGTTTGACGAGAACGGTGGCTTCCAGGCCCAGTTCCTTTTCGATATTGACGACTTCCACCAGCGGAGTGTTGCCGATGAGTCCCAGTGTTCCTTTATAAATATTCGCCATGATGAATTCTCCTTTTCGTGTCTCTTTTTATATCTGTGTTTTTATATTCGGAATCTTTCAGTGCAGTGTTTTGCAGACGGCATCGAATCCGGTCTCCAGATCGTGGATGATGTCGTCGATGTGTTCGGTGCCGATGGACAGCCGGATGGTGTTGGGATAGATATCCTGATCCGCCAGTTCCTCTTCCGTCAGCTGGGAATGGGTGGTGGAAGCCGGATGGATCACGAGGCTCTTTACATCCGCCACATTGGCAAGCAGCGAGAAGATCTCAAGGGCATCGATGAATGCCCAGGCTTCCTTCTGTCCTCCCCGGATCTGGAAGGTAAAAATGGAGGCGCCGCCGTTGGGGAAATACTTCTCATACAGTTCGTGATCCGGATGGTCCGGCAGTGCCGGGTGGTTCACTTTCTCCACCAGCGGATGCTTCGACAGGTATTCCACCACTTTCTTCGTGTTCTCCACATGCCGTTCCAGACGGAGAGACAGAGTCTCCACGCCCTGCAGCAGCAGGAATGCGTTAAAGGGCGAGATGGCCGCGCCGGTGTCTCTCAGCAGGATGGCCCGGATGTAGGTGACGAATGCCGCCGGCCCCACCGCGTCCTGGAAGGATACGCCGTGATAGCTGGGGTTGGCATCCGAGATCTGCGGATAGTTGCCGGTGGACTTCCAGTCGAAGTCGCCGGACTCCACGATGATGCCGCCCAGGGTGGTGCCGTGACCTCCCAGGAACTTGGTGGCGGAGTGCACCACGATATCCGCACCGTGCTCGATGGGACGGATGAGATACGGGGTGCCGAAGGTGTTGTCCACCACCAGCGGAAGATTGTGCCGGTGGGCGATCTCCGCGACGGCGTCGATATCGGGAATGTCGCTGTTGGGGTTGCCAAGAGTCTCCAGATACACCGCCCGGGTGTTCTCCTGAATGGCGCCCTCCAGTTCCTCAAGATCGTGGGCATCCACGAAGGTGGTGGTGATGCCGTACTGAGGAAGGGTATGAGACAGCAGGTTATAGCTGCCGCCGTAGATGGTCTTCTGTGCCACCACATGACCGCCGTTGGCCGCCAGAGCCTCGATGGTGTAGGTGATGGCCGCGGCGCCGGAGGCAAGAGCCAGTGCGGCACTGCCGCCCTCCAGGGCCGCCACTCTCTTCTCCAGAACGTCCTGAGTGGAGTTGGTCAGACGGCCGTAGATGTTGCCGGGATCCGCAAGACCGAAGCGGTCGGCGGCGTGCTGGCTGTTATGAAAAACATAGGATGTGGTCTGGTAAATGGGAACGGCTCTGGAATCGGTGGCGGGATCGGCCTGTTCCTGTCCTACGTGAAGCTGCAGGGTCTCAAAACGATAGTTCGACATGGTTGTAATCTCCTTTAATCTGAATCTTTATCTCTTCTCCGATGCCTGCCCGTGAAAAAATGCCCGGGGTGCGTGGTACTGTTCGCTCCCGGGCATCGGCATTCATCTTAAGCAGACCGGATCGGAAAAAGATCCGTTCTTATAGTTCGAGACGCAGACATCGGCATGACAACGTCCCGGCCGTTTGAGGTGCCCGGGAGTACAGCATTCGCCAACACATGCAGTCATTGTGCTTACCGAGTTTTTTCATGTTCCGCGTCTCCTTTCGCTTTGTTTTGTTGTGGCAATCATACTACCATTCACCTACTATGTCAATAGGTATTTCAAATTTCTTTTCACCGGGCCCTTCCACGGACGGTGCGGAAAGGGTCCGGTGAACGGTTGTTATATCACGGAAATACGGGGCGTGCGTTCTTCCAGCACGTCCAGAAGGATCCTCACGGTATCCAGTGAGGTGAACATGGTGACTCCGTTGGCAATGGCGCACTGGCGGATGGCCACACCGTCATCGTAGTGGATCCCGGAGAGGATGGCACGGGTGTTGAGGATGTAGCTGACATATCCCGCCCGGATCACCTGGAGGATCTCGTCGCTTCCTTCGCTGATCTTTCCCCGTATGCGGGTGCGTACGCCGTGTTCCTTCAGGAAGGTACCGGTACCTACCGTGGCTTCGATGTTGAAGCCCAGTTCATAGAACCGCCGCACCAGGGGCAGTGCCTCCTCCTTGTCCTCGTCCGCCAGAGTGACGATGACCGTGCCGTACTGTTTCATCTTGATGCCGGATGCCTGCAGTGCCTTGTACAGGGCCTGCTTCAGGCTCTTGTCATAGCCGATGGCCTCCCCGGTGGATTTCATCTCCGGGGACAGATAGGCATCCATGCCGTTGAGCTTCTCGAAGGAGAAGGCCGGCGCCTTCACATACCAGAAGTCCTTTTCCGGAAGCACTCCCGCTGCGATTCCCTGGGAGGCGAGAGAATGTCCCAGCATCACCTTCGTGGCGATATCCACCAGCGGCACGCCGGCGGATTTGGACAGGAAGGGCACGCTGCGGGAGGCACGGGGATTGACTTCGATGATGGACACGTCGTCGTTTCGGTCCACGATGAACTGGATGTTGTACAGTCCCCGGATCCCGATGCCCAGTCCCAGCTTCTTCGTGTATTCCCAGATGGTCTCCTTCGCGTGCTGCGAGATGGAGAAGGGCGGGTACACGCTCATGCTGTCTCCGGAGTGGACGCCGGTGCGCTCCACCAGCTCCATGATCCCAGGCAGGAAGACATCGGTGCCGTCGCAGATGGCATCCACTTCCACTTCCCTGCCCACGATGTACTTGTCCACCAGTACCGGGCGGTCCGTATCCACTTCCACCGCATTCTTCAGATAGTGTTCCAGCATTCCCTCGTTGGCCACGATCTCCATGGCACGGCCTCCCAGCACGAAGCTGGGACGGACCAGAACGGGATAGCCGATCTCCCCCGCTGCCCGGATGCCGTCGGGGATGTTGGTCACCGCCACCCCTTTGGGGTGCGGGATGTCCAGCTCCTCCAGGACCTGCTCGAAAGCATCCCGGTCCTCCGCCCGGAAGATGGCGGCGGGATCCGTTCCCAGGATCTTCACGCCCCGCTGTTCCAGAGGCTCCGCCAGGTTCACGGCGGTCTGTCCCCCCAGCGTGGCGATGACTCCCAGAGGCTGTTCCAGATCCACGATATTGAGGATGTCCTCCACCGTGAGAGGTTCAAAGTACAGTTTGTCCGCGGTGGTGTAGTCGGTGGACACCGTCTCCGGGTTGTTGTTGATGACGATGGCTTCGTAGCCCATGTCCCTTATGGTCTTCACCGCATGTACCGTGGAGTAGTCGAACTCCACGCCCTGTCCGATACGGATGGGGCCGGAGCCCAGCACCAGGATCTTCTCCTTCGGGGAGACCACCGATTCGTTCTCCTCCTCATAGGTGGAATAGAAATAGGGCACGTAGCTGTCAAACTCGCTGGCACAGGTATCGATCATCTTGTACACCGGAGCCAGCCGATATTCCTTCCGCAGCCGGAAGATCTCCTCCTCCGGACAGCGGGCCAGTTCCGCGATGTAGGAATCGGAAAAGCCCATGCGCTTGGCCCGGAGCAGCAGGTCTCTCGTGAGGGCACGGGGAACATCTCCGCTCTGTTCCTGCACCGCCGACTCCAGGGTCTTTTCAAATTCCACGATGTTCCGGATCTTGTCCAGGAAGAACAGATCGATGCCGGTGCGGGAGCAGATCACCTGGGGATCGGCTCCCAGCCACAGAAGCTCCGAGATGGCGTAGATTCGGTCATCGGTGCCGTCTTCGATGTAGGTAAGAAGCTTCTCCATGGCTTCCTTCCGGTTTTCCGGTTCCGGTTTGTCCGAGAGACTGGCCACGTCGAATTTGGAAAGATGGATGTGGTTCTTCCCGTCCTCCAGGGACCGGATGGCCTTCAGAAGGCTCTCCTCCATGGTTCGGCCGATGCTCATGGTCTCCCCCGTTGCCTTCATCTGGGTCCCGAGGACATTGGATGCCAGCGTGAATTTGTCAAAGGGAAAGCGCGGCATCTTCGTCACCACATAGTCCAGTGCCGGTTCAAAGCAGGCCGGAGTGTTGGCCAGAGGGATCTCATCCAGATCCATGCCCACGGCGATCTTCGCGGAGACCCGGGCAATGGGATACCCGCTTGCTTTGGAAGCCAGCGCCGAGGACCGGGATACTCTCGGATTGACTTCGATGACATAGTACCGGAAGGATTCCGGATCCAGGGCAAACTGCACGTTGCAGCCGCCCCGTACCTTCAGTGCCCGGATAATGCGCAGAGCACTGTCCCGGAGCATGTGGTATTCCCGGTTGGTGAGGGTCTGGGATGGCGCCACCACCACGGAGTCTCCCGTGTGGATCCCCACCGGGTCCAGGTTTTCCATATTGCAGACGGTGATGGCGGTATCGTTTCCGTCCCGCATCACTTCGTATTCGATCTCCTTATAGCCCTTGATGCTCTTTTCCACCAGGACCTGATGCACGGGAGACTGGCTGAGGGCATGTTTCATCCGCTCCTCCATCTCCTCATCGTTGTCGGCAAATCCGCCGCCGGTGCCTCCCAGAGTGAAAGCCGGACGCAGGATCACGGGATAACCGATCTCCTCCGCCGCCTGGAGCCCTTCCTCCACGGAGGTGGTGATGCAGGAGGGTACCACCGGTTCCCCCAGTTCCTCACACAGTTCCTTGAACAGTTCCCGGTCCTCTGCCCGCCGGATGCTGGCGGCGTCGGTGCCCAGCATCTCGATCTCGCACTCCTTCAGCACGCCCTTTTCCTCCAGCTGCATGGCCAGGTTCAGTCCCGTCTGTCCTCCCAGCCCGGGGATGATGGCATCCGGGCGTTCATAGCGGCAGATCCGTGCCAGATACTCCAGGGTCAGGGGCTCCATATACACTTTGTCCGCGATGGCGTGATCGGTCATGATGGTGGCGGGGTTGGAGTTTGCCAGGATCACTTCGTATCCTTCCTCCTTCAGCGCCAGGCACGCCTGGGTGCCGGCGTAATCGAATTCCGCCGCCTGTCCGATGACGATGGGGCCGGAGCCGATGACCAGTACTTTATGGATATCATTTCGTTTCGGCATGGCTCATTCCCCCTTTCCCAGATCCATATTCTGCGTAAACCGTGCAAAGAGATACCGGCTGTCCTGCGGTCCGGGACAGCTCTCCGGATGATACTGGACGGAGAAGACGAGATCGTCCCGGTGTTCCATCCCCTCCACGGTATCATCCAGCACGTTCACATGGGTCACGGTAAGACCGGTGCCCTCCAGCGCCTCCTCTTTCACCGCGTAGCTGTGGTTCTGGCTGGTGATCTCGATCTTTCCGGTGGTGAGATCCTTTACCGGATGGTTTCCTCCCCGGTGGCCGAACTTCAGTTTGTAGGTCTCCCCGCCGTAGGACAACGCCAGGAGCTGATGCCCCAGACAGATGCCGAACATGGGGACCTTCCCCCGCAGTACCTTCAGCGTTTCGATCACTTCCGGTACGTCTTCCGGATCTCCGGGTCCGTTGGAGATGAACACACCATCGGGCTTCAGCGACAGGATCTCCTCCGCCGGGGTATCAAAAGGCACGATGGTAACGTTGCATTTATGCTCGTTGAGCATCCGTACGATATTCCCCTTCATGCCGCAGTCGATGGCCGTCACGTTATACCGGGGATTGGAGGTGCGGCTGTACCAGCGTTTTTTGCAGCTGCGGCGCCGGACGGAATCATGGGGCACCGGCGTTCGCCGGATAATGTCCAGCCCTACTTCCAGAGAGGTATCGGCGTCCGTAAGAAGACACCGGCGGGAACCCAGATCCCGGATGCTGCGTACCAGCTTTCTCGTATCCACTCCCGTGATCCCCGGCACGCCGGCATCCTCCAGCAGCTCCTCCAGGGTCTGCACGGAACGGAAGTTGGACGGATCCCGGTTGAGATCCCGGACGATAAACGCATCGGGAGCGATGATGCGGCTTTCAAAATCCTCCTCCGCGATGCCGTAGTTACCCATGAGCGGATAGGACATAACGATGGCCTGGTCGGTATAGGAAGGATCGGACAGGATCTCCTGATATCCTGCCATGGACGTATTGAATACGATCTCGCTCACCGTATCCCGTTTTGCGCCGAATCCCTCTCCCAGATATTCGCTGCCGTCTTCCAGAATAAGCTTTCGCAGCACAGCCATTCACTCTCCTTTTCTCTTTCGAAAACAGCAAAAAAGGCACTTCCGGCGTGATGCCGGAAGCGCCTTTGCTTCCTGTCATATCGGTTCTTCTTTGAACCTAGGAATATTGTAGTCCTGTTCCGGCGGAAAATCAAGAAAGAATGGAACTGAGAAATGCACAAACCGCAGCAGGTCTCCCCATCGCGGTTTGTACACTTATCAAAATGCGCCGTAAAACCCTACCATTTAAGGCTAGGGATATAAGGCGCTATTGGTCGAAAATGCAATTGCTTTCGTAACGTAGTATAATAATACCGCAAATCTCTGTAAAAGAACATGAGGAT
>CADCMP010000054.1 GCA_902802565.1 Oscillospiraceae bacterium | reverse complement strand
CACTTTGTCCCCGGACAGGGTGTAGGCGCCGATACCAGCGGCATTGAGGTAAAAGCTGAGAAGGGATGCGATCTCACTTTTCCCTACACCGGATCCGCCGTACACGGATACCACGGCCCGTTCCGTTTCCAGCCCGTTCAGCTTTTCCGCCAGCAGGGGAAAGATGGTCTGCGCCTTCCGGACGTGTTTCTCGCCGATCTCCACTTTGTCCCCGGGCATGTCTCCGTGGGGGATCTCATCGGGAAGAGTGGGGAACTGCCAGGTGTTCAGATCGATACAGATTTTCGACATATATGATCACTCCTTAGAGTTGTTCTGATGCTATTATTGATGATTAGGCGGGAAAAAACAATCTGTGATTGTACACAAAGTTTTTCCAGATCCAGGATATGGGGTCTCATCGGGCCAGAGATGGCGGGAAATAGCAAAAGGTCGATTGGAAATAGCAAAAAATGCTGTCTCATTGCAGAAAATGCCTGTTTTAGGCAGCAGATACCATATATAATTGACTTTTTCTGCAAAACATGCATAAATGGGATCAATGAAGGTAACATAAGACCCGCCACCAAACTGGAGGAGGAACGATACAATGGTAAAAGAGCCTGTCTTTCGGGGAGCCGCAACGGCGCTGATCACCCCGCTGAACAAGAACGGTGTGGACTTCCGGTCCCTGGGGAAACTCATCGACTGGCAGATCGAGCAGGGCATCGACGCCCTGGTCATCGTGGGGACCACCGGTGAGAAATCCACCCTGACGAGCCTGGAGCATCTGGAAGTGGTCCGTTACGCCATCGAGCGTGCCGATCACCGCGTGCCCATCATCGTGGGAACGGGTTCCAACGACACCGCCCATGCCATCAACATGTCCCGGGAAGCCGTGTCCATGGGCGCCGACGCCCTGCTGTGCGTGACGCCGTACTACAACAAGGCCACTCAGAACGGACTGGTCACCATGTATGAGACCATCGCCGATTCCGTGGACAAGCCCATCATCCTGTATAACGTGCCCTCCCGCACCGGTGTGGGCATCGAGCCGGAGACCTACGCAAAGCTGGCAGATCATCCCAACATCGCCGGCATCAAGGAAGCCAACGGCGACATCTCCAAGATCGTGAAGACCCGCGCTCTGGTGGGGGACAAGCTGTCCCTGTATTCCGGCAACGACGATCAGATCGTGCCCATCCTGTCCATGGGCGGCTCCGGTGTCATCTCCGTGCTGTCGAACCTGCTGCCGAAGCAGACCAGCGAGATGTGCCACAAGTTCTTCGAGGGAGACCTGGAGGGGGCAAGAGAGATGCAGCTGAAATACCTGCCGCTGATCAACGCCCTGTTCAGCGAAGTCAACCCCATCCCCGTGAAGGCCGCCATGGCCGCCATGGGCTTCTGCGAGAACTACGTCCGCCTGCCGCTGACTCCCATGGAGGAAGGTCACTGGGAGAAACTGCGCGCTCTCATGGAAGAGCAGGGCCTGCTGTAAACAGAATATCGGAAAACGACGAACCGGATCCCGAAACAAAGGGATCCGGTTCTTTCTTTTGTATGGAAGGGAACGTCAGTGGCACAGATCCGCGGAAGTATGCCTCTTTGCTACAAAACCGCAGGGGTGAACCGGGGCGTTTCCGGCTCCTGTGATATATTGGACACAACAAGAAAAATGTCGAGACAAAGAAGAACTGCTGCAGCATGCCGACACTGCAGCAGTTTCCGATTCAAAGCGTGATCAGAGATATTTTTTCAGACACTCCGGGGTGCACAGACGGAACAGATACACCGCCTGCTCCGGGGAAGGGGTCTCTTTCATGTTTACCGCTTCTTCCACGTACCGGATCATGCCTCCCACCAGGAAATTCACCGCCAGTTTTATGTCCTCCGTGACGGGATCCCCGTAGGTCTCCCGGATGATGCGGAAAAAGGTCTCGGCATAGGGCGCGTGCACCGACAGGCGCATGGCGTTCTGTCCCTGATACCGGATGATCTTCCGCAGGGCGTGGCGCTGATCCCACACCGTCTGGGCGCTGACGCGGTACCAGTCGGTGAAGGTCATATGCTCCCGGTGGGATTCGTAGTATTCCTCCAGAACATGGAGATAGGACCATTCCACCAGTTCATGCTTGTCCTTGAAATGATTGTAGAAGGTGCGCTGGGACAGGCCGCAGTTGGCGGCGATGGCCCGTACCGTGATCTGCTCGTAGGGCTGCTCCCGCATGAGCTCGTACAGCGACTGCACCAGAAGATCCTTGGAAGAAAGACGTGCGACCATGAGGATTCCCCCTTTATTATTCTGAAAATAGATTATGTCACAGGTCACATTATTTCGCAATATGGGCAAAGTGTGAAGCATGACACATTTACCACAAAGTGAGCTGTTGGTATAATATCGACAGATTGAAAAAAATGTAAAAACTGCACCGGGAGGACCGGTGATTTCGTTCGGAAGATCGGAAAAAAGACAGGACTTCCGGACCGGGAAAGGAGTTTCTATGGGACAATGGAAAAAGACCCAGTGCACCCTCTGTGGCGTCAGCTGCGGCCTGGAAGTGGAAGTGGAAGGGACCAAGGTCGTCTCTGTGCGTCCGGATCCGGACAGCCCCCGCTCCCACGGCTATGCCTGCCGCAAGGGGAGAAACAGCAAGTACTTCTTCGATCATGAGGACCGGCTGAACTATCCCATGAAGAAAGTGGGGGATCATTTTGAGCGGATCTCCTGGGATCAGGCCATCGACGAGATCGGCACGAAGCTGAAGGACATCGTGGATGAGTACGGCCCCCGGGCCGTGTGCGGCATCGGCGGCGCTTCGGGCGGCGGCCAGAGCGAGCTGGTGTTCCTGCGCTTCCTCATGGGGGCTCTGGGCAGCCAGTACATGTTCAATCCCATCGGATTCGAGTTCATGGGAAACTGGTGGAGCCACGGCAAGATCTTCGGCGATCAGATCTGCTTTACGGAACCGGACGACACGGGCTGCGAGGTCATGGTCCTCTGGGGGTCCAACTCCTACGTGACCCATCAGATGGGCGATGCCCGGAAGAACATCCGGGAGCACTCCGAGAATCCCGATCAGATGCTCATCGTCATCGATCCCCGCATGTCGGAATCCGCCCGCATGGCGGATCTGCATATCGCCAACCGTCCCGGTACCGACGCGCTGATGATGAAGGGCCTCATCGCCCTCATCCTTCAGAATCACTGGGAGAATACGGAATACGTCAATAAACACGTGGCGGACATGGATGAGGTGCGCCGCTGGTTCCGTCTTACGAAACCGGAGGAGTGCTTCCGGGTGGCCGGCGTCACCATGGAAGAGATGGAGAAGCTGGCACGGATCCTCACCACAAAGAAGTGGGGCATCCATCAGGACCTGGGCCTGTTCTGCGGCCGCCACAGCACCCTCAACAGCTATCTGTGCCTGATGCTGGAAGTCATCTGCGGCGTGGCACTGGTACCCGGTGCTACCATCGTCCACGAACCCTGGGCCGCCCGGGGCAAGACCATCAACGAGGACGACCCCAAGATCTGGCGCGGTCCGGAGACCGGATATTTCCCGGTGCTTCAGACCTTCCCGTCCTGCATCATGCCGGTGGAGATGCTCTCCAACCGCAAGGACCGGATCCGCGCCGCCATCCGTGTGCTGGGATCCCCCATGCGCTCCTATCCCGACAGCAATATGGTGCGCAAGGCCTTCGACAATCTGGACCTGCTGGTGGTGGCGGATGTCACCTGGACGGAGGACTGCGAGTACGCCGACTACGTCCTTCCCGCCAAGAGCCATTTCGAACGCTACGAATTCAACGCCTTCCAGATGAACTTCCCGGAGGTGGTGTGCACGCTGCGTCCTCCCATCATCGAGGAGACCATCGGCGAGCGCCGGGAGATCCCGGAAGTGCTCCTGGACATCGCCAAGAAATGCGGCGCCATGCCGGAGCTTCCCCGGTGGCTGTACGAAGCCGGCGAGAAAGCGGCCCGCACCGGCGACCGCATCCCCTTCCTGATGAAGGCCCTGGCCTGGGTGGCACAGGGGAACTTCAGGTTCTCGGATACGGATCTGCTGGCCGGCGTTATGGGTGAGACCTTCGGACGGGCCTGGGGCTCCGCCACCAAGGGCGTGGCCTGGGCAGCCTTCATGGTGACCCCCATGGCAAAGGATGTGGTAAAACGGGCCAACGCTCCGAAGCTGGGATTCCATCCCATGCTGGAGAAGATGCCCGGTATGTCGGACTTCTGCATGCTGGACGCGACCTTTGAACAGGTCCTGAAACATCCGGAGGGCGCCGTGGTGGGCGTGGCCCGCAACGACGAACCGGAAACGTACATGCGCCAGCATATCAAGCACAAGGATCACAAGATCCATCTGTACTGCGACACCGTCAATGCCGTCATCGGCGACCTGAACCCGGAGAACGAGGAGAAGGCCCTGACGCTGACGGAGGAATTCCCGTTCCTCATGTCCTCGGGACGCCATACGGAAGACGGCGTCAACGCCATGATGCGCAATCCCCGTATGAACCGTTATCACGACAGCTACTACAAACTGGCCCTTAATCCGGATGACCTGAAGGAGATGGGCTTCGAGGAAGGCCAGATGGTGAACATTACCACCAAGGCCGGCTCCATCCAGGCACCGGTCACCGCCGACTGGCAGATCTGCCGCGGATACGCCATGATCCCCCATCACTTCGGACTGAAATTCCAGGGCGTGGCGGAAGGCGACAGCACCGGCGAGATCACGGCCTGGGACAATATGGACGAGATCACCGGCAACCCCTGTGTGCGGTACGTACCGTGCCGGATCGAAGCGGTCTGAGGAGGTGCTGAACATGAAAAACATCAACATTACCATCAATGATCAGAAGATCAAGGTCCCGGAGGGCACCACCATCCTGGAGGCGGCCCGGGCCAACGGGATCGAGATCCCTACCCTGTGCGCCTATGAGGGCATGGGTCCCCACGCCGCCTGCCGCCTGTGCATGGTGGAAGTGAAGGGGGAAGCGAAGGAGAAACTGGCCTGCGCCGTGAAAGTGGCGGCAGGCATGGAGATCACCACGGATTCTCCCGCTCTGACGGAGAAGCGGAGAGAGGCTCTGCTGGACATGTTCCGCCAGCACACGGTGGACTGCCATCACTGCTCCCGCGTGGGAGGGACCCGCATCGAGGATCTGGATCCCTGGTTCTGCGAGAACTGCTTTTTCTGTGACTGCGTCCGGGACGGCTTCTGCGAACTGCAGGATCTGGCCCGTCAGTTCGGCATCAGCGAGCTTCCCTTTGAGCCGAAGACCGCGGACTTCCCCGTGGACGACAGTACCGGCGTGCTGGTGCGCAACGGCAACAAGTGCGTCAAATGCCGCCGCTGCGTGGACGCCTGCAAGAACAGCCAGGCCGTGGGCATCCTGGGCATGGTGAAGACGGAGAACGGCCAGACCGTGGGCGTTACCGGCGGAAAGCTGCTGAAAGACAGCGGATGCATCCGCTGCGGCCGGTGTGTGGACGTGTGTCCCACCGGCGGCGTGATCCTCATGGAACACAAGGATCAGCTTCCGTACTATGCCCATGAGCGGAACGTGAAGACCGCAGCTCTGGTGGATGAGAGCGTTCTGGAGGAAGTGACGGCCCTGTACGGCGCCGCCTCCGGCAGCGTGTCTCTGGGCCAGCTGGCCGCCGCACTGAAGAAGATCGGTGTGGATGAGGTGTATGACGCCGAGGAAGAGCGCCGCATCACCGCCGCCGAGACGGCAAAGGTCCTGGCAAAGCGCCGGAAGAAATCACCGGCCATCATCGCCGCGGATCCCGCCGCCAAGCAGTGGCTGAAGGAGAACCATTCCGAACTGGAAGGGGATTTCGTCTTCATGGAGAGTGCCCAGGTGCGCTTTGCCGCGGAGACGAAAGGCCGGTTCGACAAGGTCTTCCGCATCAGCGGACGCAATTCCCTGGCCGCGGAAGTGCAGGACACCGGATGCGCGGATTATTTCTACAATGCGCGGGAACTGTTCCGCATCCTGAAACGTACCGGCGCCGATCCCACCCGTCTGACTGCCATCCCGCTGGAGAGTCTGGGAGGCGGCACCGCGGCAACGGAATACGAGCCCGTCCTGGGTTCCGTGGACTGGGTGCCGGGCGGAGCTCCGGAGATCGTGGATCTGAAGGTGAAGGGCAAGGCGGCAAAGGCCGTCATCTGCCGCAACCCGTCTCAGGTGAAGGAAGCCCTGAAGGTGAAGGATGCCGCCTTCATCCGGGTCAACGCCTGACGACTGAGACAGAAGGGGCTCATCTGTCCCGTATCGAGGGATGGATCCCCGCAGATATCATAAAACGGCAGGGGGGAGTTTCGTGGCTTTCCACGAACTTTCCCCTGTGTTCTTGACGGAACGGAACAGGGCTCCATATAATCAGAGAGAGGTGATGGACCGATGATCATGGATCTGGGCTATACGTATCACTGCAGGGTCTTTGTGAAATCCTTCCTGGGTCCTCTGGATATCCCGGGGGAATTCGAACAGGTGGACCGATACCATTTCAAAGGCAAACTCAGGGTGCTGGGGAAATGGCGTCCCATGAAGGACTGCATCGTGACGGAGGACGAGGAATACCAGTACGGTTTCGACGTCATCGGCTACCGCATCCGGATCTTCGCCCACCTCACCGATGAGGGCGTGATCCTGGCCTATGCCACGGCCCGGGGCAAGAAGAACATGCCGGTGGAAGGCGGTTTCCTCAAACGGGTCTCCCATGCCGACGGACACGAGGAGCCCTTCAACTGGCCCGGGATCGAACGGTTCCGGTAAACAACACGGCTTTTCCCGGAGCAGGCTCCGGTGAAGCAATATAATTAAGAATGTTTCCGAGCCGGTGTGCCTAAAGCAGTCATGCCATGGCAGGCCGGCCGGGGTGGTACCGGAAACGGTGCCGCCTTCCCTTGTTTGAAAAGGAAACGACCTTTCGGCACCCGGGAACGGGTGCATCCGACGACAGGAAACGAATGCGGTCGCTCTTTTTCGGAGCGGCTGTTTTTTTTCGTTCGTCGGAGCGGGGAGAAACAGGCAGACAGTGCCCTCAAAAAAGAGGGAGAAAGGAGCATTTCATGAAACACATGAAAAAGACACTGGCCGTGATCATCGCGGCACTGGTCCTGCTTCTGGCTCTGAGCGCCTGTGGAGAAATTCAGCAGGAAGAAGCCGTGAGCTCATCAGGACCGGAGGAAGTGGAGGAAGTGACCCTGCAGGTCTTTGCCGCCGCTTCCATGACAGAGACGCTGGACGCCATCATCGCCCAGTACGAGGAGGAGAATCCGGGAGTCACCATCGTTCCCACCTATGATTCCTCCGGCACGCTGAAGACCCAGATCCAGGAAGGGGCGGAATGCGATCTGTTCATCTCCGCCGCCCAGAAGCAGATGAACCAGCTGGATGCCGCCAAGACGGAGGAACAGGGCAATGAGGAAGGCCTGGACTTCGTCCTGTCCGACACCCGCGTGGATCTGCTGGAGAACAAGGTGGTCCTGGCCGTTCCCGATGACAACCCCGCGGACATCCAGAGCTTTCAGGATCTGGCCACGGACAAGCTGACCCTGCTGTGCATCGGCAACGAGGACGTTCCCGTCGGCGCCTACTCCGAGGAGATCCTGAACGCACTGGAGATCCTGGATGCGCTGAAGGCAGCCAATAAGATCACCTACGGCACGAACGTCAAGGAAGTCACCACCCAGGTGAAGGAAGGCACCGTGGACGCCGGCATCATCTACGCCACCGACGCCTACTCCGCGGAACTGACCGTGGTGGACGATTCCGGCAGCGATTACTGCTCTCCCGTCATCTATCCCGCTGCGGTGATGAAGGGGACGGCCAATGAAGAAGCAGCAAAGGCATTCCTGGATTATCTCCAGTCCGCCGCCGCCATGAAGATCTTCAGGGAAGTGGGCTTTACCGCTCCCTGAGAACATCCGGAAACCGATCCGAACGAACCATCTTTAAACAAACCAGGAAAGGAGGCGATGGAAGATGGATCTGTACCCGTTCTGGAACTCCCTGCGCATCGCGGCCATCAGCTGCGGTATCGTGTTCTTTCTGGGGATCCTCTGCGCCCATTACGTGGCGAAGCTCCCCCGGGTGCTCAAGGGCATCCTGGACGTGATCCTGACCCTTCCTCTGGTCCTGCCGCCCACGGTGGTGGGATATCTGCTGCTGGTCCTGCTGGGACCCAACCGGATCTTCGGCAGCTGGATGATGAGCACGTTCCATACGCGGATGACCATGGTATGGTACTCCGCGGTGTTCGCCTCCGCCATCGTGGCCTTTCCGCTGATGTACCGCACCGCCCGGGGCGCCTTTGAATCCTTCGATCCCAATCTGCGGGATTCCGCCCGCACCCTGGGACTGTCCAACACATACATCTTCTGGCGCATTCAGATGCCCTGCTGCCGGCAGGGCATCCTGGCGGGCACGGTACTGGCTTTTGCCCGTGCTCTGGGGGAATACGGCGCCACCTCCATGGTGGCCGGCTATACCCCGGGACGCACCGCCACCATCTCCACCACCGTGTATCAGCTGTGGCGCACCAACAATGAGGCCCTGGCCTTCCGGTGGGTGATGATCAACATCGCCATCTCCTTCGTGGTGCTCATGGCTGTGAACCTGCTGGAGCGCCGGGAGAGAAGGGAGGTGCGGAAATGAGCCTGCTTGTGGATATCGAGAAACAGATGGGGGATTTCCATCTGGATGTCTCCTTTGACACCGGGGACGGTTTCCACGGTCTGCTGGGGCCGTCCGGCTGCGGCAAGTCCATGACCCTGCGATGCATCGCCGGAGTGGCGAGACCGGACCGGGGACACATCGAAGTCAACGGCGTGACCCTGTTCGACAGCGAACGCGGCATCGATCTGCCGCCCCAGCAGCGGAATGTGGGACTGCTGTTTCAGAACTACGCCCTGTTTCCCAACATGACGGTGGAGCAGAACCTGCGCACGGTGACAAGGGGCATGGAGCGCCGGGAAGCGGACCGCCGGATCGACAGCATACTGCATCGGTTCCATCTGGAGAACCGGCGCGGCCACCTTCCCCGGCAGCTGTCCGGCGGAGAACAGCAGCGTACCGCTCTGGCCAGGATCCTGCTCACGGATCCCCGGATCCTTCTGCTGGACGAACCGCTGTCGGCACTGGACAGCTATCTGCGGTGGCAGACGGAACTGGAACTGATGGAGACGCTGGAAGACTTTGCCGGCACCGTGGTGCTGGTGACTCACAACCGGAAGGAAGTCTACCGCATGTGCCGCACGGTCTCCGTGCTGGACCACGGCCGCGCGAAGGGAGCCCACGGTACAGAGAAACTCTTCCGTCATCCCCGTACCCTGCAGGAGTG
>CADCMP010000053.1 GCA_902802565.1 Oscillospiraceae bacterium | reverse complement strand
GTCGAAGACGCAATAGTCGTCCCCGGCGGTGAAGGAGTCGGATTCATTGAAGGTAAACTGATCCTTCAGGTCAATATCGAACATATGGACTTTGCGGTGACGGGCCAGCAGATCACCGTTTCGGTCAAAGACATAGCTGGAGTTAAACAGTTTTCCTTGCTCCGTTTCCGGAATGCTTCCGCCGATGACGATCACATTGTATTCCGCGGCCCAGCGGGAGAGGGACTGAAAGGTCTCTCCGTTTCCGGGTTCGGCGTATTGTCCGAAGTATTCGTGGCTGCAGAGACTGGTGAACATTTCCGGCAGGACCACCACGGACGCTCCGTTGAGAGCGGCCTCGCGGATCATCTCTTCCGCGCGGACAAGAGTATCCTGCTTTTCCCTGCGGGTACGGATCTGGCACACCGCCAGGCGAAACTTGCTGTCGCTCATTTTTTCCTTTCCTCCAGTACATTGAGATAATGCCGAATGTCAAAGGGAACGGTCTTTTCGTCTTTTCGCAGATACAGCGGATGGTGGGGATGTCCCTTTACGGAGATCTTTCCGGCACAGAGCCAGCGGGCCCGGTACCGTTCTCCGATGGAGACCATATCTTCCACACAACAGGGGAGATAGTCCCGCTTTTCGATGATGGCTCCCCAGGCGGCCCAAACGGCCGGACGGGTCCCCTCCGGGATCCGGGAGATAGTCAAATGCCTTCATGTTTTCCCGGTGAAGTTCCTCGTTGCAGCAGCGATCCATATCATCGGGGGAGGTGGCGCGCTGGGCATACACGTTAAACATGATAAAACTGTCAAATCCGTTCCCTGCAGCGATGCGGGAAACGGATTTTAACGTGTTGTCCAGATTGTCCGGTTCCGCGGTGGAGGGGTTGATTCCGATGCAGATCAGGGGATTGTCGCCCCTGGTGCCGAGGATATATCGGTATTCCGTGTAGAAATCCGGAACATAGATCCAGCGGTCATGATCGTAGTCATCCCCCTTGCCGGAACGGGCCAGCGCCTCTTCAAAGGAGATCAGATCGATCTCCTGAGACGGACAGGACGGGATATGCATTATTTTACAGCTCCCTGAAGAGCGTGGATCCGGTCGGTCTGCTCCCATTTGACGCCGAGGTCTTCGCGTCCCATGTGGCCGTATGCGGCCAGCGGACGGTAGATGGGTTTCTGCAGATCCAGATCACGGATGATGGCGGTGGGACGCAGATCGAATACTTCCTTCACCGCTTTCGCCAGTTTTTCGTCGGAGACCTTGCCGGTGCCGAAGGTAAACACGTTGATGGAAACGGGAGCTGCCACGCCGATGGCATAGGCCAGCTGCACCTGGCAGCGGGAAGCCAGACCGGCGGCAACGATGTTCTTGGCGACCCAGCGGGCTGCGTAGGCGCCGGAGCGGTCCACCTTGGTTGGATCCTTGCCGGAAAAGGCACCGCCGCCGTGAGGAGCGGAACCGCCGTAGGTATCCACGATGATCTTTCTTCCGGTGAGACCGGAGTCACCCTGCGGTCCTCCGATGACGAAGCGTCCGGTAGGATTGATATAGATCTTGGTATTCTCATCCATCATTTCCGCGGGAATGATGGGCTTGATCACGAGACGGGTCAGGTCTTCCCGGATCATGTCGTGAGTCGCGGAGAGAGAATGCTGGGAAGAGATGACGATGGTATCGATACGCATCGGTTTGCCGTTGTCATCGTATTCCACGGTGACCTGAGTCTTTCCGTCGGGACGGAGGTAATCCACCAGCTGAAGTTTCCGGATCTCCGCCAGCCGTTTTGCCAGCTGATGAGCAAGGGAGATGGGAAGGGGCATCAGTTCCGGCGTCTCATCACAGGCATAACCGAACATCATGCCCTGGTCGCCGGCACCGTTGTCCAGCTCGTCATTGTGTTGATCCTTGGATTCCAGGGAGTGATCCACGCCCAGCGCGATATCCGCGGACTGTTCATCGATATTCACGATCACGCCGCAGGTCTCACCGTCGAAACCGTATTTGGCGCGGTCGTAGCCGATGTCCCGCACCACACCGCGGGCGATGCTGTTGATATCCACATAGCAGCTGGTGGAGATCTCACCCATAATGTGGATCAGACCGGTGGAGACGGTGGTCTCGCAGGCCACACGTCCGGTGGGATCCTGTTCCAGGATCGCGTCTAAAATAGCGTCCGAGATCTGGTCGCAGATCTTGTCGGGATGTCCCTCTGTGACGGATTCGGATGTAAACAGATAACTCATGTGATTCTCCTTCTGGTCGCTGAAATTAAGAGAAATGAAAAAGCTCCGCCGGCGGCGGAGCTAGGATTGATTCGGTTCCTCATCTTTCGATTCGCTTCGCCGGAATTGGCACCTTGCAGTAACTGCAGGTTGTCGGGCTTCACAGGGCCGGTCCCTCCACCTCTCTTGATAAGGTTATGAAATTGAGTTCATTATATCAAGACCTATGGGATTGTCAAGACGGGCAGGGGATTTGCACACTTTAGGAAATTAACGTGAAAAACGATTTCGCCTTGTCGGGGAACCGCAGACAGGATATAATAATTAATCATCTGGAAAGGAGCAGGAGCCTTGGAACCTCGTCTTACGGAACTGAATGACAATGAAATACTGATGTATCTCGGTCACCGGGGACAGGAGGTGCCGGAGGATCTTGCCCGGCAGATCGAAATCTGCAAGGAACGGGTGATGAAGGCGGCACGGCCGCGGCTCGTCTGGAGAAGAGTTCCCTATGCCGGACAGAAGGCGGAGAACCTTCTGCTGCCGGGAGAGGACATCGGAAAACTACTGCAATCCTGCCGGGAAGCGGTCCTGTTTGCCGCGACGCTGGGACCGGAGATCGACCAGATCACCCGGAAGTATGAGGTCGTGGATGCGGCGGATGCCCTGATCATGGACGCCTGTGCCAGCGCGGCCATAGAGAATGTATGCAATCATTTTGAAGAAGATCTCTGCCGGGAGATCACGGAAGAGGGGAAATACCTCACGGACCGGTTCAGTCCCGGGTACGGCGATCTTCCTCTGGAGATCCAGAAGGATCTGTGCCGGATGCTGAACGCGTCCCGGCGCATCGGTCTGACGGTCTCCGAATCCATGCTGATGGTGCCGTGCAAATCGGTAACGGCCGTTATCGGCATCGCGGAGGAACCGCAGGAACACCGCGCATCCGGATGCGAAGTGTGCAATCTCTTCCGCACCTGTGAATTTCGAAAAGAAGGAGGGACCTGTCATGGGTGACCGAATCATACTGGACGGAGGCATGGGCACCATGCTGCAGGCCCGCGGCCTGAAGCCGGGGGATCATCCGGAGATCTACGGGATGGAGCATCCCGAGATCGTGGAGGAGATCCACCGGAAATACATTGAGGCGGGAAGCAATGTCATCTATGCCAACACCTTCGAAGCCAACGGACATAAACTGAAAGGCACCGGACACACGCCTGCGGAAGTCATTACCGCCAACATCCGGACCGCCCGCCGGGCGGCGGGGGATTCCGTGAAAGTTGCTCTGGACGTGGGTCCCATCGGAGAACTGATGGAACCGCTGGGGACGCTGACATTCGAGGAAGCCTATCAGGTGTATAAAGAGATGGTCATCGCCGGGGAAAAGGCCGGAGCCGACCTGGTGGTCTTTGAGACGCAGACCGACCTGCAGGAAGTGCGGGCAGGCGTCTTTGCTGCCCGGGAGAACACCGACCTTCCGGTGTGGACCACCATGTCCTTTGAGGAGAGCGGACGGACCTTTTCCGGGACCACCGTGGCTTCCATGGCCTGCACGCTGGATGCACTGGGCGTGGATGCCATGGGCGTCAACTGCTCTCTGGGTCCCAGACAGCTGATCCCCATCATCGAAGAGATGATCACCTGGACGGACCGGCCCATTATCGTAAAACCCAACGCAGGCCTTCCGGATCCCGCTACCGGAGCCTACAGCATCGGACCGGAGGAATTTGCACAGCAGATGAGACCATACTCGGAACTGGGTGTTTCCATCATGGGCGGATGCTGCGGCACCGATCCGGAATTTATCCGGAACCTCAGCGAAGTGATCCCGGCGCCTGCCGAGCGGAAGGGAAATAAGCGGCACGGCGTATGTGCCGCCGGACATATGACGGAACTGAAGGGGATCCGTGTCATCGGCGAACGGATCAACCCCACCGGAAAGAAACGGTTCCAGCAGGCTCTGCGGGAGCACGATCTGGACTATATCATCGAGCGTGCCATCGAACAGGCGGATGCCGGTGCGGATATCCTGGATATCAACGTCGGCCTTCCGGGGATCGATGAACCTGCCATGATGAGAGAGGTCGTGACGGCGGTGCAGGGGATGGTGTCCCTGCCGCTGCAGATCGATTCGTCCAATATCGAAGCCATCGAAGCCGGCCTTCGGGCGTGCAACGGCCGCGCCATCGTCAACTCCGTCAACGGGGATGAGGAGAAACTGAAGACCATCCTGCCCATCGTCCACAAATACGGAGCCGCCGTGGTGGGACTGACACTGGATGAAAACGGCATCCCCCAGACCGCGGAGGAACGTGTGGCCATTGCCCGGCGGATCATCGACGCCGCCGTGGAGATCGGGATCCCGAAGGAAGACGTCCTGGTGGACTGCCTTACACTGACCATTTCGGCACAGCAGGAGCAGGCGGTGGAGACACTGAAGGCCATTCGCCAGATCCACGACCGTATGGGACTGCACTGTGTACTGGGCGTCAGCAACATCTCCTTCGGACTTCCGGAGCGGATCCATGTGACGGAGAATTTCCTGGTACAGGCCATGACCTGCGGACTGGATCTTCCCATCGTCAATCCCAATCAGAAGGAGATCATGGATGCCATTGCCTCCTTCAGGGCGCTGTCCGGGGAGGATCTGTCTTGCGAAAACTATATTGCACGGTTCTCTCAGGCGGAGGAAGCACCGAAAGATCCCGGCATCCCGTCGGAAATGACCATTGAGAAAGCGATCCTGAAGGGACTGAAAAAGGAAACCAGAGAACTGACCCGGATCCAGCTGGAGACGAGACCGGAGATGGAAGTCATCAATGAAGTGCTCATCCCGGCACTGGATCTCGTGGGTGAAAAATATGAGAAACAGGAGATCTTCCTGCCTCAGCTCATCAATTCCGCCAATGCCGCATGCGAAGGCTTTGATCTCATCAAGACCGAGATCGCAAAACGGGGCGGAGACAGCGTGTCCAAAGGGAAGATCATCCTTGCCACCGTACAGGGAGATATTCATGATATCGGCAAGAATATCGTGAAAGTCGTACTGGAAAACTACGGTTTCCAGGTAATGGACCTCGGAAAGGATGTGCCGCCCAGGACAGTAGTGGAGACCGCCGTCCGGGAGGATATCCGGCTCATCGGACTGTCGGCACTGATGACCACCACCGTGTCCGCCATGAAGGAGACCATCGAGCTTCTCCGTCAATCCGGACACGAATGCGCGGTCATGGTTGGAGGCGCCGTACTGACGGAGGACTATGCCAGAGAGATCGGTGCGGATTATTACGCGCGGGACGCGAAAGCTTCCGCGGATATCGCAAAGGAGTTTTTCTCCAAATAAGAAGATTGGATAATTGTTTTAATGAATGTAAGAGAACAGATCAAAAACGGCGTGCTGCTCATGGACGGATCCATGGGATCCTATCTTTCCACCATCACGGGACAGAGCAGCCAGGACTGTGAACTTGCCGTACTGGAGCAGAGGGATATCGTCAAGGATATCCATCAGCAGTATCTGGAGGCGGGCAGCCAGGCCATCCTGACCAACACCTACAATGCCAACCGCGTTTTCTGCCATGGCAACGATACGCTGGTCCACCAGCTCATCCATGAGGCGGTGGCAGTGGCACGGGAAGCGGCAGAAGGCTATGATGCGGAGATCTTCGGTGATATCGGTCCCATCAAGGGGCTGGAGAATGGACAGACTGGGAAGGAATACAGCTTTGTCGCCCGTCAGTTTATCGATGCCGGCATCCGTCATTTCGTTTTTGAGACCAATTCCTCCGCGGAAGGGATCCCGGAAGCCATGCAGTATATCCGGGAGAATACGGAGGATGCCTTCATCATCGTCATGTTTGCCGTTCAGGCAGACGGATACTCGCTGGAAGGTTATTATTACCGTGACCTGATCCGGAAGATCACCGAAACGGGACTGGCGGATGCGGTGGGACTCAACTGCATCAGCGGCGCCCGGGAGATGCGGAATCTGTTCGATCAGATGGAGCACGAGGAGATCCTCTATTCCTTCATGCCCAGTGCCGGTTCTCCCATCGTTGTGGATAACCGTGTCGTTTATGAAAGCGATCCCCAGTTCTTCGGAAGAAAGATGGCGGAACTGGCGGCAAACGGAGCCAGGATCCTCGGCGGATGCTGCGGTACCACACCGGAACATATCCGGCAGGTGGCCCGTTTTCTTGCTGCCGGTACGTCCTCCGTATCGAGACCCGGACGGACACGGGAAAAAGTTTCCTCCGGAACGGCAAAGAAGAGCGCGTTCTGGGAAAAACTGCAGCGCGGAGAGAAAGTCATCGCGGTGGAGCTGGATCCTCCCATGGATGCGGATCTTACCAAATTTGTACAGGGAGCGTATGACCTGAAGGAATCCGGCGCTGATGTGATCACCATCGCCGACTGCCCGGTGGGCAGGGTGCGCATGGATTCCAGCCTGCTTGCCTGCAAACTGGAACGGGAAGTGGGAGTGGAAGCACTTCCTCATCTGACCTGCCGGGACCGGAATATCAATGCCACCAAGGCACTGCTTCTGGGACTTTATGCGGAAGGGATCAAGAACATCCTTCTCGTCACCGGAGATCCGGTGCCGTCTGCGGAACGGGATGAAGTCAAAGCGGTGTATCAGTTCAACTCCCGGAAGCTGGCCACCTTCGTAGCCTCACTGGGAGAGACCATCCTGCCGGAACCGTTCCACATGTTCGGTGCCCTGAATGTCAATGCCCGCAATTTCGATATCCAGCTGCAGCTGGCACAGGAAAAGGAACGCATCGGAATGACAGGGTTCCTGACGCAGCCGCTGCTGTCGCCCCGTGCGGTGGAAAATCTGAAACGGGCGAGGGAAGGACTGAACGGGTATATCCTCGCAGGACTGTTTCCTCCGGTCAGTGCCCGCAACGCCCGGTTCATGGACAGCGAGGTCAACGGCATCCGGGTATCGCCGGAGATCATCGAACAGTATGAGGATCTGGACCGGGAGGAATCGGAACGGCTGGCCGTATCCCTGATGACACAGTTTGCCCGGGAGGCGGAGCCTTACGTGAACGGGTATTACCTGATGACCCCGTTTTCCAGAACGGCGCTGATCCAGCGGATCATTGGATCCATCCGTGAGGAAAAACTGATCTGACATAAAAAATACGACTTCTCATAAACAGAAGTCGTCTTTTTATTTTCATCGTTGTTCATCTGATGACGGCCCGGACATCGTCCACGGTGAGATTTCCGGAGATGAGATTCCAGCGGGTCATCCATGTCAGTACCGCGTTCCAGCAGTCGTCAGACTGATCCAGGAAGGATACTTCTTCCGGTTTCATCAAGGGAATGGCGGTATACAGCGTCGTGCGGGCAAGAGAATCGGAGATGGGAAGATGCTCCTTGTCCTGGGATCGGATGAGGCAGCGGATCGCTTCTTCCCGGTTGGCGTTCATGGCATCATAGCCCTTGGCACAGGCATCGAGGAAGGCGCGGATGAGATCCGGCTCCGATGCGATAAGACTGTCGGAAGCGATGAGTACTTCGCCGTAATAGCTGGGAATGTTGTAGTTCTCCAGCTTCAGCCAGTCCGGCTTTTTATTCTGCTCTTCCAGCAGAGGAAGATCATAGAGGATGCTGCCGGCGAGCATGGCATCCACGGTATCGTTATCCAGAATCTCACCGAGATCCATTCCGGAGATATCGGTAAGATTGACATCCATGAAGCTGCGGTAGGAACCGTACAGCATGCAGGCGATCATGGCTTTCTGCAGTTCAGATCCGTCGTATCCCAGTTTCTTGTCGTACAGATCGCTGGGGGAGTAGATCTTGTTGCCTTTCTTGGTAAGGAACAGATCATCCGGAGACTGAAGGACGGCACCGATGGATTTTACGGCGAGGCCCTGCTCCCGTGCGGAAACAACATCCAGCTGGGAACAAAGCCCGAAATAGGCAAATCCGTTGGCGATCATCTCTGCCGAAGAAAGCTCCGAGGGCATTACAAAAGATACGTCCAGTCCCGCGTCGGCGAAGAACCCCTGTTCTTTTGCCATATACAGAAAAGCGGTGTCGGCCATGGGGTAGTGGTCCAGCACGACCGTAATGGGGGTAAGATCCGCAGGCTGTTCGGCGGGAACTGCGGCAGAATCCTGAGATTCCACCGAACCGCAGGCGCTGCACAGCACGAGGATCATGGCCACAGTAATGATCATTGCAATGATTCTTCGCATACAGATACTCCAATCATGATGAAGTGGTTGTTTGTCAGTGAATTCAGTTTAAATGTCATGGTTTGGATTGTCAAGAAAGTGAGGCGGAGTTCCTTGACATGGAAACGGTGAAAGGTTACAATTTCTCCGTTATCTGTAAGCCCTGATAGCTCAGCTGGATAGAGCAACCGCCTCCTAAGCGGTAGGCCGGAGGTTCGAATCCTCTTCAGGGTGCCAAAAAACCGGGATCTCAAAACAGAAGATCCCGGTTTTTTGCGGAAAAAATAATCTAAAACAATACTAATATGGTATAATTCCTTTATACGACGAATAAGGAAGGGACAAACTGTGGAGAATTCAAGTTTGAACAAAACGAGAAAACGATTATTCGATATTATCCAGATCGGAAATACGTCGGACCGTCCCAGCCGGTACTTCGATATCTTTATTGCGGTGGTCATCATCGCAAATATCTCGGTGCTGTTTCTGGAGACATTCCAGAGCCTTTCGGAGTACTTCGGCCTGTTCGATGCCATCGATGATATCACTGTGTCTATTTTCATCGTGGAATACATCCTGCGGATCTGGACGGCAGATTTTCTTTTCCCGGAACAGAAACGGGGAGTGGCAATCTTCCGGTTTATTACATCGGCAAACGGTATTATTGAGCTGCTGACGATCCTGCCGTTCTTCTTCCTCAGCGGCGTGGTGGTATTCCGGATGCTTCGTGTCGTCCGTATCTTCCACCTGTTCCGGTTGAACTCTCATTATGATTCCTTTTCTGTCATTCGGACGGTTTTGAACGAGAAGAAAAACCAGATCCTGTCCTCCTTGTTTATCATCTTCATCGTGATCATGGCATCGTCTCTTCTGATGTACAACGTGGAAAACAAGGTGCAGCCGGAGAGTTTTGAAAATGCGTTCTCCGGACTCTGGTGGTCGGTATCCACGATCCTTACCATCGGATATGGCGATATCTATCCGGTCACGATCCTGGGAAAGATCCTGGGTGTCATCATCTCATTCCTCGGTGTGTTTGCCGTGGCACTGCCCACCGGTATCATTTCCGCCGGCTTCGTGGAGCAGTATCAGGAGATGAAAGCGGCGGAACGAAGCGGAAGCGCGGATCTGGACATGCCGACCCACAATGTCATGGTCGACATCGACAGCAGGTGGATCGGAAAGAGTTCGCAGGAACTGGAGGATGAATTCGGCCTGATGCTCGTTCTGGTCCGGCGCGGCAGTAGTGTTGTGAAACCAACGGAAACCTATCATGTCGAAGTGGGGGACATGCTGGTTCTTTACTATTTGCCTCAGAGTATTTGAGAAAAGCTGTGAAAACTAATGGTTTTCACAGCTTTTAATAATTTTTAATAATTTTCCTACATCATGTGAATTGAAATATGCGAGAATTTATCCTTAAAATTAAATGAGTATACATACACGTTTTATCAGTAATTCGTGTAAAAAACGGAACCATTTAATGAAAAAGAGGAGGAAACTCACGTATGACAAGATCAATGAAAAAAGTCGTCGGGTTTGTCCTGATGGTCTGCATGATTGTATCTTTGTTTGCCGGCGTTACTTCCGCATTTGCTGCAAAGGCATTTAAGGATGTCCCGGATGGACACTGGGCGAAACCTTATGTGGACTTTGTAGTGGATAAGGGATACTTTGCCGGTGTCAGCGAAGAT
>CADCMP010000052.1 GCA_902802565.1 Oscillospiraceae bacterium | reverse complement strand
CCCCACCGACAGCTCTTATGGCAAGTATATTGTGGAACCTCTGGAGCGAGGCTACGGTACGACTTTAGGTAACTCTCTTCGCAGGGTTTTACTGTCCTCCCTGCCCGGAACTGCTGTGACCAGTGTTAAGATCGCTGGTGTTCAGCATGAGTTCTCAACAATTCCGGGAGTGAAGGAAGATGTAACAGAGATCGTTCTGAATGTTAAGAGCATCATTGCTCGCCTGCATTCGGAAGGAGCAAAGACCGTCTATATTGAAGCTTCCGGTGAAGGCGTTGTCACTGCCGGCGATATCAAGGCGGACGGCGAAGTAGAAATCCTGAACCCTGAGCAACCCATCGCAACACTGGGTCCTGATGGAGCTCTCAGTATGGAACTGGTTTTGAATCACGGCAGAGGATATGTTTCTGCAGACAAGAACAAGAATTCTCAGCTGGCGATCGGCACGATTCCTGTGGACTCCATTTATACCCCGGTGCTTAAAGTTAATTACACTGTGGAAAACACTCGTGTGGGTAACCAGACCGCGATGCACTCTCTCTGGGTGCAAAGATCCTCTGTGATCACTTCACTCTGTTCACAGATCTGTCGGATACTATCGGTGCAAGCTCCACGGTTGTGGAACATGTGGATAATACCCATGACAAGGTTCTCGATATGACCATCGAGGAACTGGATCTGTCCGTCAGAAGTTTCAACTGTCTGAAACGTGCGAACATTAACACTGTGGCCGACCTGATCTCCAAGACTCAGGACGAGATGATCAAAGTTCGCAACCTCGGCCGCAAATCCCTGGAAGAAGTTGAGCACAAACTGGCTATGATGGGACTGTCTTTGGCAGACGAAGACAACCCCGGCAACAACCAGTAAGCGCTCTGAATAGGAGGAGAAATCGATATGCCCGGAACAAGAAAGCTTGGCAAGACTACTGCACAGCGTAAGGCCATGCTCCGTCAGCAGGTAACAGATTTTCTGGATAACGGCAGAATGGAGACCACCTTTACCCGTGCCAAGGAGATTGCCCCTATGGCTGAAAAAATGATTACTCTTGGTAAAAAGAAAGATATGGCTGCATACCGTCAGGCGCTTTCCTTCATCACTCGTGAAGAAGTTGCCAAAAAGGTATTTGATACAATAGCTCCTAAGTATGCTGACCGCAACGGCGGTTACACCCGCGTCACCCGCACTGGTGTTCGCCGCGGTGATGCAGCAGAGACTGCAGTTATTGAGCTTGTCTGAGTAACAATCAAACCAAGATAAAAACGCAGAAACGACTTGTTTCTGCGTTTTTTCAGCGAGAAAGAAAGATACCATGCATGATGAACTGACAAAGCAGGATATTCAGAAGATGAAAGAGGAGCTGGAGCATCGCAGAAAAGAGCTTCTTCCCGAACAGCTGGAGGAAGTCAAACGGACGCGCGCCTTCGGCGATCTCAGTGAGAATTACGAATACAAGACTGCAAAGCAGGAACTGAACCGCAATAAAAGCCGCATTCGCTATTTGGAACAGATGATCAAAACAGCACATGTCATTTCCGATCGTTCCTCAGCGGATACGGTAGGACTCTATGACCGTGTAACGGTGTATATGGAGGAGGACGATGAGGAGCAGGTCATCCAGGTCGTAACGACCGTCCGCACCGATCCCCGTCAGGGACTGATCAGCAAAGAATCTCCTTTCGGAAAAGCTGTGCTGGGTGCCCGAGAAGGAGATCGGGTCACGGTCGCTGTCAGCAACGATTATTCCTATGTCTGTGAGATTCGGCACATCGAAAAAGGTGCCGATGACGGCTCAGCACCCATCCTGCAATACTGAAAAAAGATCACGGAGGCAATTCTCCGTGATCTTTTTTGCTGCAAACATGGAGAATGGAGAAATATCCATATTATTGTGGTAAAATAAGGTCAAACAAGGCAAAACGTGCAGGGAGATTTCTATGGGAAAGATTGAAAATGCGAATAAACGGGGATATCTTGAAACACCGTTCCGGCTGTTTCATCTGGAAGATACCAGAGGCGGAGATATTCCATACCATTATCATGAATTTCATAAACTGATCCTGTTTCTGTCCGGCGATGTCCGGTATCTGATCGAAGGACGGAATTATCTGCTGAAGGAGGGGGATATTCTGCTGATTCCCGCCTATGCCATCCATCAGCCGATGATCAGCGGGGAGGAGGCCTATTCCCGGTATATCCTGTGGATCCGCCCGGAGAGTCTGGAACGATGGAATCTAACGGACGGATTTTCGATCTGCGAAGAACAGAATGCCTATCTGCTCAAACGCAATCGGTATGATCGCAGCGAACTAATGGGACTGCTGCAGCGACTGGAAAAAACAGAGACCGAGAAGGAATATGGATGGGAAGCTCTGAAAGAGGCGCTGTTCATCGAGATCGCGACTCAGGTCTCCAGAGCGGTGCTCCAGACCGGTCCGTCGCTGCGGGAACACGAAGAGCTTTCCGATCCCAGAATCGACGCGATCCTGCAGTATATGAATCAGAATCTGACGGAGGATCTTTCCGTGGAAGCGCTCTCGGGACATTTTTACCTGAGCAAAAGCTGGCTCATGCACCGATTCAAGGAGATCGCCAACTGTACCATTCATCAGTATGTCCTGCAGAAGAGACTGATCCTTTCCACGCAGAAACTGCTGGAGCAGACTTCTGCGGAACAGGCGGCCAGAGAAAGTGGATTTACGGATTACTCCACTTTCCTTCGAGCTTTCCGGCGCGTCTATGGAGTGACCCCCAGAGAATATGTGCGATACCATACCCAGACGGATCTGAGATCCGCTCCGGAATACAACGAATAAAAATGCCACGCAGAAACTGCTTTTTCTGCGTGGCTGTTTAGGTTTTGCAATGATTTCGTTTAATCGCTGAGGAGCATGGCGTCGTTGTCGATCTCGAATTTCTGAAGAAGGTCCTGAACTGTCAGGCCCTTTTTCTCTTCGCCTTTGATATCAACTACGATCCGTCCGGAGTCCATCATGATCAGACGGTTGCCGTACTCGATAGCATTTTTCATGTTATGTGTGACCATAAGAGTGGTCAGATTGTCTTCCTGAACGATTTCGTTGGTCAGCTGCAGCACTTTTTCGGCCGTTTTCGGGTCCAGTGCTGCGGTATGTTCGTCCAGAAGGAGAAGATCCGGTTTCTGAAGGGAAGCCATCAGCAATGTGATCGCCTGACGCTGTCCTCCGGACAGAAGGCCGATCTTTGTGCTGAGGCGGGTCTCCAGCCCCAGATCGAAAGCTGCGAGTTTTTCCTTGAAGAACTCGCGCTCCTGATGAGAAATTCCCGTGCGAAGACCACGGGGCATTCCGCGCCGGTTCGCAAGAGCAAGGTTCTCCTCGATGCCCATGGTTGCGGCAGTGCCCATCATGGGATCCTGAAAAACTCTTCCCAGATATTTGGCTCGCTTATGTTCCGGAAGATAGGTGATGTTATGGTCATTGAGCATGATGGTGCCGGAATCCGGCACAAAGACGCCTGCGATGAGGTTCAGCATCGTGCTCTTGCCGGAGCCGTTACTTCCGATAACCGTGACAAAGTCGCCGTCTTCCAGTGTCAGACTGAGGTTTTCGATGGCAAGCTTTTCATTCACTGTTCCCGCATTAAATGTTTTATACAGATTTTTCAGTTCAAGCATTGTTGTCATCTCCTTCCTCGTTTGTCACAGGGACGGGTTTCGGCTTGGTCTTGAAGATCGTCTTCTGGAGATACGGAAGACCAAGGAAGATCGCAACGATGACTGCGGAAAGAAGCTTCAGGTCATTGCTGTTCAGACCCAGAGTCAGAACGATCTGGATCACGATATAGTAGATGACCGCACCCAGGGAAACGGACAGCAGCTTCAGCGCAAAGTTGCGGAAGATCTTGGAAAAGATCACGTCGCCGATGATAACGGCGGCAAGACCGATGACGATAGCACCACGGCCGGCATTGATGTCTGCAAAGCCCTGATACTGGCTGTACAGGCCGCTGGCTACCGCAACGATGCCATTGGAGATCATCAGTCCGATGATAATATTGCGATTCACATTGATGCCCTGTGCGCGGCTCATGTTGGGATTACATCCGGTGGCACGGATCGAACAGCCGAGCTCAGTACCAAAGAACCAGTACAGCGCTGCGATAAGTGCCACGGTAAAAAGACCAGCGACGAGGATCGGATTGGCCAGGCCAACGGCTTTTACATTACGAAGGGACACCAGCAGGTTATAGCTGCTGGGATTGATGGCGACGTTCGCCTTTCCACCCATGATCCGCAGGTTAATGGAATACAGAGCGAGCTGTGTCAGAATACCGGAGAGGATGGCAGGGATGCCGAGCTTCGTATGAAGAAGGCCGGTGACACAGCCGGCAACGAGACCGGCAAGAAAAGCAACCAGCAGCGCAACCCAGACATTCATACCGGCCTGTGTCATCATCATGATCACGATCGCACCGCCGGTACACATCGTTCCATCGACGGTCATATCTGCAAAATCCAGAACTTTGAATGTCAGAAAGACGCCGATTGCCATGATGCCCCAGATCAGTCCCTGCGCGATGGCGCCGGGAAGGGCATTCATCAAACTAGGAAAAAAACTCACGAAAATACCTCCAAGGGAAAGGTTACAAAAACAGGAAAAAAGAAGCGGAAAAGAAGTTTTCCGCTCCTTTTTTATATTTCATTCAGAAATCAGTCATCCATATCGATGGCTTCGTAATCGTCAGGAACTTCTACACCCAGTTCTTTGCAGTTGTCCGGGTTGTATTTTTTCGTGACACTGGGAGCATATTCGACTTCCATCTCAGCGGGATCCGCACCATTGACGAGGATCTCAAATGCCATCTCAGCAGTCTGTTCGCCGAGTTCATAGTAATCGATGGAAAGGGTGACAGCACCGCATCCTTTTGCCAGACCTTCTTCACCGCAGACAGCAGGAACGCCGGCCGGGATCAGAACATTGGCAATAGCTTCCGTGCAGGAAGCGGCGGTATTATCGGTGGGAATGTAAACGACATCGCACTCATCAGCAGCTTTCGTGGTAACGGAAGCAACGTCATTGGAGTCCGTGAAGCTGAAGCGCTCACACTCATATCCGAGACCTTCAAACAGCGGTTCGATCTCTTCTACCTGATAGACGGAGTTGGGTTCTGCCGTGCAGAAAAGCAGGCCAACCTTCTTGGCATCGGGGAAGACCTCTTTCAGCATGAGAGCCTGATCTTCCAGAGGAGCCAGGTCGCTGGTTCCGGAGATGTTGGAACCGGTAGTGCCTTTCCAATCCTTAATATCCAGAGCAGTTGCGTAATCGGTTACGGAAGTGCCGAGGATGGGGATGTCGGCAGTGCCGGCCTGTGCAGCCTGAAGAGCCGGAGTTGCGTTGGCCATAATCAGGTCAACACCGTTGGAAACAAATCCATTTACGATGGTGGCGCAGGTGGCGGAATCGCCGGAAGCGTTCTGGACATCGAACTCAACAGAGCCGCCGGCGTCCTCGACAAGCTCAGTCAGCTTATCCTGGAAGCCCTTTGTAGCAGCGTCCAGAGCAACGTGCTGTACCAGCTGTACAACACCGACCTGATATGCACCAGCTTCGCCGCTGGCTGCTTCAGAAGCTTCTTCCGGAGCTTCTGTGGTGGTAGTGGCAGTTCCGCAGGCTACAAGAACAAAGATCATAGCCAGAGCAAGAAGTACCGCAAGCAGTTTCTTTTTCATTGCAAATTTACCCTCTTTTTATTTTTTATCTGCTGTTTATACATTAATATAACAGCTTCCTTAGTTTAGCACTTTAAATGGACGGAGTCAACAGAAAAAGGAACTCAAAAACGGCGAAAGCCACAGAAGATTCCTGGTAGCGGGAACTTGTTTTCCTTCTCTATTTCATGTATGATGATACGGCTATCAATTTCTGTTCTGTTGCAGGGCAGAAAGGTGGAGTGATTATGGAAGCAATCATCAAAATAGTTGGAACACAAAACTATAATCTGGATTCCGCAGATGCCATAGAACTCGTGACTGACGGCGTCTACGAGTACTCCGAAGGAGAAGCGGAGATCTACTATTCCGAAAGTGAGCTTACCGGGCTGGAGGGAACCAGCACCGCATTGTACATCACGCCGGAAGAAGTCCGGATGGAACGATGGGGCACACTGACCAGCACTATGGTCTTTCGGGAAGGAATGCGCAATACTTTTCTGTATGAGACCGCATTTGGAAAGACCCTTATGGGGCTGGATACCAGAAAGATCTTCGCGCATTTTGATGAAAATGGCGGTAATATGATCATTGATTATGTTCTGGATATGGATCATGCACTGTCCGGACGCAATCAGTTTCAGATCAATGTACGGAAACGGGAGAATTTAGAATGAATTTGATCGAACAGGCAAAAGAAAGAATAACGACCCTTCTGACGGACGCCGCAGCAGCGGCGATTCAGGCGGGTGAGCTGCCGGAGGGAGAACTGCACGGAAGCGTGGAGATCCCTAAGGATAATGCCAACGGAGATTTTGCTGCCAATCATGCCATGGCCGGCGCAAAGGCCTTCCGCATGGCCCCCAGAAAGATTGCGGAAACACTGGTTTCACATCTGTCTCTGGAAGGAACATGGTTTTCTGATGTGGATGTTGCCGGCCCCGGGTTTATTAATTTCCGACTGGCGCAGGAATGGTACCGCGATGTACTGCAGGAGATTCAACGCCAGGGAGATTCCTACGGCGATGTGGATGTCGGACACGGGCAGAAACTGATGGTGGAATTTGTTTCCGCCAATCCCACCGGGCCCATGCACATGGGAAATGCCCGCGGGGGCGTACTGGGAGACGCACTGGCATCCGTCATGGAGAAGGCCGGCTACAAGGTATGGCGGGAGTTTTATGTCAATGATGCCGGAAACCAGATTGAAAAATTTGCAACCTCCATTCAGGCACGTTATATCCAGCTGATCCGTGGTGAGGACGCCATTCAGTTCCCGGAAGACGGGTACCAGGGTGATGATATCCGGGAGCTTGCAAAGGAATTCCGGAACGCCTGCGGGGATGGGTATCTGGATAAGGATGACCGGGAGGCCAGGGACGCCATGGCGCAGTTCGGACTGGAACGGAACATTCCGAAAATGGAGTCCGATCTGGAGCGTTATGGCATTCATTACGATAAATGGTTTATGGAGTCCGATCTGCATAAAACCGGCTATGTTGCGGATACGGTCGCAGTCCTGACGGAAAAGGGATATACGTACGAGAAGGACGGCGCCCTGTGGCTGAAGACTGCGGAGATCCTTGCGGAAGGATATCGGAAACAGGGAAAATCTGAGGAAGCCATTGAAAAGCTGGAATTGAAAGATGATGTTCTGCGCAGAGCTAACGGTTTTTATACCTATTTTGCCGCGGACATCGCTTATCATCGCAACAAACTGGAAGAACGGGGATTTGACAAAGCGGTCAATATCTGGGGAGCCGATCACCACGGACATGTGGCACGGTTGAAGGGAGCCCTGGATGCCCTGGGACTCAACGGACAGGAGCGGCTGGAGATTGTTTTGATGCAGCTGGTTAAGCTTACCCGCGGCGGAGAAGTGGTCCGAATGTCCAAACGTACCGGAAAGGCCATCTCACTGACGGATCTGCTGGATGAAGTTCCGGTAGATGCAGCCCGATACTTCTTCAATTCAAGACCGGAATCTCCGGTGGAATTCGACCTGGAACTGGCAGTTCGAAACGACAGCGAGAACCCGGTATACTATGTTCAGTATGCTCATGCCAGAATCTGCACCATGATTGAGAATCTGAAAGCGGACGGACATGCCGTTCCGGAGGCAGACAAGGTTCACAGCGAACTTCTGACGACGGAGGAAGAGAAGGCGCTGATCCGTCAGTTGGCGGAACTTCCCAACGAGATTGCCACCGCAGCGCGGGAATATGATCCCAGCCGCATCAATCGGTATGTTACGGTGCTGGCAACAAAGTTCCATAAGTTCTATACGGAGTGCCGGATCAAGGGAGAAGAGGAAAACCTCCTTCAGGCGCGGTTGTATCTGGCAGATATTACCCGAAAAGTGCTGGAACTGTCACTTGGAATTATCGGAGTCAGTGCACCGAAGAAAATGTAACAACAAATCAAATGAAGACCGATCTGCAAAGACAGCAGACTGGTCTTCATTTTATGTTGAAGAAAGGGCAGATCAGCGGATTCGGATGGCCTTCCGGTTATTTACATGAAAACAGAAAGGATAGTCTCCTTTCAGTGCCTCAAATGCCGCGCTGGCCTGTTCCGCGTGTTCGAAGATTCCGAACACAGCGGAACCGGATCCCGTCATCATGGAGCCCAGAGCACCGAAGTCGTTGAGGGTGCTGCGGATCTGCCGTATGGTCACGAACTTCTCCAGAGGAGTCTCTTCAAAAACATTGTACATATTTCTGCAGATCTGCGGAAGATCTCCTTTGTCCAGACCTTCCAGAAGAGCCTGTGTGTCCGGATGATGCAGAATCTCAGTGTCATCAATACGTCGATACAGTTCCGGTGTGGAAATGGAGAAGGCAGGTTTGCAGATGACGATCGAACAGTCCGGAATGGGAGGAAGATCGGAAAGAATTTCTCCGCGTCCTTTTGCAAGCTGGGTCCCCCCTGCAATACAGAAGGGAACATCAGAGCCGATAGTGGCACCAAGATCTTCCAGCGCCTTGCGATCCAGAGGATATCCGAACATCTGATTGAGTCCGCGAAGAACCGCAGCAGCGTCGGCAGAGCCTCCACCCATTCCCGAACCTACGGGAATATTTTTCTTGATGTTGATGGAAACACCGGCACGGATCCCCGTATGTTCAAAAAAAGCCGTTGCGGCTTTCACCGCTAGATTGCGGCTGTCATTAGGGATGTAACGCAGATTACTTCGGGAACGGATCCCCTCCGCTTCTGTAAGGCGTTCCAGTGCAACATTGTCATAGAGGGTGGTCGTCTGCATCACCATAATCAGTTCATGATATCCATCCGGGCGAAGGCCGGTGATATCCAGGGACAGATTCAGTTTTGCGTATGCCTTTGTATACAGTCGTCTCATAACAAAGAGCTCACTTTCAAAGAAATGTCTGCGGCGCGCGATCAGTAGTCGTAGATGCCGCCTCCGATAAACTCCCGGATCAGAGCATCCTCTGCCACATACTTCTCATCTATTACGCCGAACAGCTGGAGAGCGGGAAGAACCTGCTTCAGCTCGTCGTAGCGCTCGATTCCCTCGGGGATCTGCTGAAACAGTTTGGTCGCAGTCTCGTTCATCACGGCGATCTCATAGGGAAGAGAAGAATCGAACTGGTAATTTGCCTTGCCCTTGAACGGAGAGATATTGGCCTTTTCACCGCGGCGAACATTGGCCCACATCGACAAGGTCTCTTCCGGTGCGGAGTTCCGGAACTTATAATCCCGGACCATTCGTCGGACCAGACGGAACCAGGTGTTTTTAAATGCAATCTGTCCGTGATACATGACATGGCTCCGGGCAGAGATATACAGCTTGAAAGCATCCGGGTGAGAATCCGTAATCATATCATTGAGAGCGTGGATTCCTTCAAAGATCACGATCTCATCCTTGTTGAGCTTGATGGATTTGGACGGTTCTGTGATGCGCATTCTCCGGGAGAACTCATATTTGGGAACAAAGATGCGGCTTCCCCGGGCAAGGGCATCAAAGTGATCGTTCAGAAGGTCCATGTCCAGACAGAGAGGAGACTCCAGATCGATCTCTCCTTCTTTGGTACGGGGAGCCGTTTCAGGGTCCACGGTCTTGAAATAATCGTCCATACCAACATAATGTGTTCCGACGCCTTTGCGTTTGAGCGCTTCTGAGATCTTAATGGAAGTGGTCGTCTTTCCGCTCCCGGAAGGACCGGACAGCAGAACGATGGGGCTGGCTTCCATATTGGCAATAATCAGATCAGCAGCCCGATCAACTTTTCTCATATACGCGGCGTCAGACTCTTCCACAAACCCTTTTGGATCCGAGACGGTCTTTAGATTAATCTCTTCCAGCTGATAAGACATAATAAAACTCCTTTATCTTCTCCTTGTCGGCACATGTTTTATCGATGTGACTGATGTACTCGTAGGAATACTTTGGTGCCATCAGACGAATGTTTTTTCCGTTGCCCGGACACACCAGCTTGGTGGATCCGCCGCCGCCCATGGCGACGATGCTGCACAGTTCCTCCATAATACAGATGTTATACAGATTTTCCTGGCC
>CADCMP010000051.1 GCA_902802565.1 Oscillospiraceae bacterium | reverse complement strand
TTTTCCGGCGCCTATATCGTCATGTTCGGTGCCGGAGATGCGATCACTACGGCCTGCAACAACATGACCCGCAGCCTGCTTCTGGCATCCATCTGCCCCTCCGTTGCGGACGCCCTTGTCGTGAAGAGCAGCGGCTCCATCAACGCCGAGGAGATTCTGGAACAGGATACGGATCTTCTCGTCGTAAACGGGGAGCTTTATGCCGATCCCAATGAACGGCAGAAAATGGACACCATGGGGATCCCCTATATTGTGATCGAGTTTGACGGTCTGGAATCCCAGCTGCACGCCATAGAAGTTCTTGGACAGGCATTCGGTGCAGAAGAAAAAGCTGAACAGTATACCGCATGGTGCCGTTCGGTCTATCAGGATGTTGCCAATGTGGCCGATCAGTATACCGGGACTCCGATACGGCTGTATCATGCCGTCAATGAGGCGGTGCGCACCGATGAAAAAGACGGATACTGTGCTCAGTGGATCGCTCTTACCGGACTGCAACGAGGCCGGCGTAGATGACTATATCCTCACCGATGACAAGTGGCAGGGACTGCGCTGTGTTCGGGAAGGCGAAGTCTATCAGATCCCGGTAGGAGTCTCCCGTATGGGCCATCCCACCAGCTCGGAAACACCGTTGGCTCTGATGTGGCTGATGAATCTACTGCATCCGGATCTGTACCCGATTGATTTTACCGAAGAACTGATTTCCTACTACGACACTTTTTATGATTATCCCATCAGCGAAGAGCTGGCGGAAGCCATGATGGAAGGAGATGAGATGCGGGCAGCCAAAGTGTCTGTTTCCGCAGAATAACCATGCAGAAAACACTTTTGATCTGCATCGATGATACCGACAATCTGGAGAGCATCGGAACCGGTCAGCTGCTGGAAAACATGTGCCGCGAAATGCATGTTCTCGGGCTTGGAGAAGCGGGTTTTGTCTCCAGACACCAGTTGCTCATCCATGAAAAGATCGAGTATACCTCTCATAACAGTTCCATGTGCTGTGAGTTCCGTACCGAGAACCCTTCTGCAGTCCGGTCTTTTGCCACGTCCTATCTGGAGGAACACGCTGCCGAGGGTTCGGATCCCGGGCTTTGTATCCTTCCCGTCGATCCGGAACAGAACTACTCTGCACTTACCGCATTCGGACTTCGGGCACAGTCCGAGGTGCTGCAGAAAACAGATGCCTATGGACTGGCGCGGCAGTTTCCTGAGATGTCCCTGTCGGAACACGGAGGCACCGGAGACGGTGTGATCGGTGCGCTGGCAGGCGTCGGTCTCCGAATGTCCGGATCCGACGGACGAATCAAGGGAAAGATTCTGCCGGAGGGTGGCTGTGAGCGGCTGACCGTTTCTCAGTTCTGTTCCCGTCACGGAATAGATCAGGTGCTGACCGCAGATCACCATCTGCTTTCCGATGACACGGAACTGATCTTTGACCTGCCGACCAAGGCGGTCCTGCTTGACAACAGGAAAACCGTTCTTGCAGAACAGATCGACGGGGCCTGGCATCCGGTGCCCCATCGGGGAAGGAAAAAATAGCATGTGGGAAAAGCACGAACGCGGATGGTATTTCCTCCCTGGAAAAGATGCATCAGAACACGCCGCATCCGAAGCGGGCAAATGCCGGTTTTTCCGTTTGGACGACGAGGACGAGTGTTTTGCCCGGGAAGATGTAAGCTGTTACAACTGCCGGTACCGGCGATGGACAAATGACAGCTTTGAATGTATGCACAGGGAGGTTCGCCATGAATAGAAAAAGAATCCTTTCCATCCTTTTGATTCTGATACTGATTACCAGTCTTGCCGTCTCTGTTTTCGCGGAAGGCGGAAACGGGGACGGATCCGGTGGTGGAAAAAACGTTCCTCTCGGGCTGGCGGAAAGCTCCGTTCCCGACGGAAGTACCAACATTCCGACGGATGTGACGATTACTCTGACTTTCAACAAAAATGTGGTGAATTTCACCGTAAAAGACAATAACATGACCTGTTTTTCCCTTTCCGATTCCAGAGGAAACAACATTCCTGTTACGGTTCTCATGGGGGACGATCAGGTCAATCCGGACATAAAACGAATCGTGAACATCAAGCCCTCCTCCCTCTCGGAAGGAGAAGCCTACGCTCTTACGATTAGCGGAAACCTTACGGCAAAGAGCGGGGCGGTACTGGGGAATGACGTTGTCCTGCATTTTTCCACTGTTGCCCCTGCCGCAACGCCCACTCCTGCCGCAACACCTGCTCCTGCTGTAACGGCAGGTCCGGCAGCAACCGTGACGGCTTCCCCTTCCCAGACCGTTTCCGCTTCCCCCTCCGTCTCTCCCAGTCCTTCCGCAAAAACAGAGAAAAAGGAAAAAGCAAAAGGAACGGCAAAGGTTAAAGAAAAGGAGAAAAAATCTTCTTCTCTGGTGATGGAGGACACTGATGACGGCGAAGAAGTCACTCCCTCCCGGACTCACGCTCAGCCGGTTGCGATCTATGTGATCCTTGGTCTGATCCTTCTGGGCGTTCTGATCTATTTCCTTGTATCGAGAAAAAACAATAAAAAAGACCCTCAATAACAGACCCCACAGGTTAAGGAGGTTATTTCAATGAAACGATTACTGTCTGTTCTTCTTGCGGTTCTTTTGCTTGCTTCCCTTGCTTCGGTACCCGTTCTTGCAGCAGGCGGGGACGGCTCCGGAGGAGGCAACGGAAAAAGCCCTCTGAATGTAAGCTCTGTCAAAATAAACGGAACTGCCCTGGACTCTGTTTCTTCGGTCCCCGCTTCCGGCACTATTGTTATCGGCTTTACCCGCGGAATGGGTGATCACTCTGAAGCGACAATGGCCGCCATTAAGATCGCGGATGCCGACTGCAAAGTGACATTCGACGGAGACCGCACCTTCTCGGTGGCGTACTCCAATCTGAAGCCGGGAAAGCACACTCTTGTCATCGGAACCGGAGCCCAGGCCAACAACGGCAATTATCTGGAAAAGGAATATACACAGGACTTCCTCGTAGCGGCACCGGATCACGACTGCCCCAGTGCTGGCTTCACGGATGTAAATCCCAACTCGGCGAACTGGACACACAAGCCGATCGATTATGTCCTGAATCACAAATACATGCAGGGTCTTTCCGATACGTCTTTTGCTCCGGACGCTGTCATTTCCCGGGCTATGGTCGTACAGGTCCTGTACGCCATGGACGGAAAGCCCGCTCCCGGAGCCCCCGCAGGATTCGGCGATGTTTCCGCCGGACGCTGGTTCACCAATGCCGTAAACTGGGCTGCCAACAACCACATCGTATCCGGATACAGCAAAAGCTCTTTCCGCCCGGAAGAGCCCGTCTCCCGTCAGCAGCTGGTGACTATCGTGTACCGATATGCACAGTACAAGAGATATGACAGCACCGCCAGTGGGACCATCGCCGGTTTTGAGGACACGGACAGCCTGTCGGAGTATGCGGTCATTCCGATGAAATGGGCCATCGGCCATCGGATCATCTCCGGTATGAAAGTGGAAGAACATCATATCCTGTCTCCCAGAGGAACGGCCACACGGGCACAGCTTGCCGTTATTCTCAAAGCCTTTGATGAGAACATCAAGACCAGTTGATCCCTTTGTTCTGTTATATTTGAAATCCCGGAGCCGACGCTCCGGGATTTTCCATTTTTTGACAAAAAGTGTCAAAAATCCTCGAATCTCCAAAAAAAGTGGCCACTTTTTGCGCCACATTTGACCGGATTCGGATGTTCTATATAAAATAAAAATGTATAAAGAATGCAGATTGTCGTATGCGAGACCCCCACCATTCGCTGTCGGCAGTCTGAGTTTTTTGAGGAAAGGAAAAAGATGTATTCAAATTCTGTCATTCTCATCGCCGTAGAAGACCCTGTTCTCCGAAGCGCGATGGTTGCAGAACTGAAAGATAATGGTTTTTCCTGTCTGGAAGCCAGCGATGGTCTCTCCGCTCTGGATGGGATCCGTTCAACCATCGACACAGATCTGGCGATCGTTGAAGCATCCTATCCCGACATTTCCGGCCCTGATCTTTGCCGTTCTTTGCGGACAATCAGTTATCTTCCTGTTCTGTATCTTTCTCATGGACTGAATCTGAATCAAAAGCTGGATGCCTATGCGGCCGGCGCGGATGATATCCTCGAAGTTCCTTATCAGAAGGAAGTTTTTCTTACGAAACTCGAATCCCTTCTTCGAAGATATCTTGTCTATCGTGGTAAGATCATAGAATTTCACGGCATTCAGATCGATCATGAGAAGCGTATCATCACGAAAAACGGAGATCTTCTTGACCTGACGGATCTGGAACTGAACATTCTGGAGTATATGTTTTCTCAGAAGGGAAAGGTCGTATCCATTCAGGATATTTATGAAAATGTATGGGGCGAGAAGTTCTTCTCTCAGTCTTCCAACACCGTTATGGTGCATATTCTGAACCTTCGAAAGAAACTGGAAGATGACACCTCTCATCCAAGAATTATCCGTACAGTATGGGGAAAAGGCTACAAATTGTGTGTATGAAGCAAAGAAATGAGCTGCAGTTTAACTGCAGCTCATTTCTTTTTCTCTTATCCCTGTCTCAGCGAGCCTTTACCGCAGCGGGTGCCGGCAGCGCCATGACCGCCTGATAGGCACTCTTTGTGGCATCGGCAATGCGTCCGCTGGCGCAGGCATCGCCAACCGCAAATACATTTTCCATCTCTTCTCTCAGCGCAGCGAACAGTCCGTTTACAGGACGAACGCCCATGGAGAGAACTACGGTATCCGCGGGAAGTTTCTCTTCCGCTCCGGTTTTGGCATTGGCAACGGTTACCGTTCCATCATTGATGGATACCAGCTTCGTGTTGGTAAGGAATTTCGTTCCATAAGGACGGATACGCTCCATCTCATCATCCAGCAGCTGGAACCAGGTGCCCGGTGCGATCTCCTTGGCCATCTCAATGACCGTAACCGTATTTCCTGCCTCGTTGAGTTTCTCGGTAGTCTCCAATCCGGTCATACCGCTTCCGACCACGATGACATTCTGATTCTCTGGAACTTTCTCGCCCATAATGACTTCCGGCGCCACCAGAACATTCTCACGGTCCGTTCCCGGAATGGAGCCTGGACGGATGGGCACACCGCCGGTAGCAACAAACACTGCATACGGTTTCATTTCCCGGATATCCGCAGCCGTGATTGTTTTTCCGAAGTTCACTTCCACTCCCTGGGTCTGTATTATGGTCATGAGATCTTCGACGCTCCAGTGCAGTTTATCTTTCAGATTGCAGGAAGACGCGATGTTGACCTGTCCGCCGGGAACATCTTCCTTTTCAAACACTTTTACTTTAAACCCGCGTCGTGCCAGGGTATGTGCAGCCATCAGTCCGGCAACGCCTGCACCGACAACGACAGCCAGCTGACCTTCGCCGTCCTGTTCGATGTTTTCATACGCCTTTTCGATGCCGATGGACATATTCAGCGCGCACTCACCCGGTTTGCCTACTTTGGCATTGGTCATGAAGGACTGGATGCAGTTGAGGCAGCCAATACAGCGACGGATCTGTTCCGGATGTCCTTCTTCGATCTTCTTGACCCAGTGGGGGTCGCAGATGAAGGTTCTTGCGGAACCCATGAAGTCCTGCGTGCCGTTGGCGATCTGTTCCTCCGCCTGCTGCGGAGAACGGATGAAGTTCGCGGCAATGACCGGAATGCTTACGGTCTCCTTGATTGCCTTCGCCAGATAAGATCTCCAGCCGGGCTCAAAGGATGTCGGTTCCAGCCAGTAGTTATAAGCATCGTAGCATGCGGAAGTAACATTGATGGCGTCAACTCCCAGTTCTTCCAGGCGCTTGGCGATACGTTTTCCGTCTTCCAGTCCATAGCCTTTATTTTCGAAGCCGATGCGGTCATACATCTCGTCGGCGGTGAGTCGGACGATCAGAGGATACTCTCTGCCGCAGCGCTCCCGGATGCCCTGAATGATCTCAGTGACAAAACGCATCCGGTTCTCGAAGCTACCGCCGTATTCGTCGGTACGTTTGTTGGTGTTGGGGCTTAAGAACTGCTGAATGATATATCCGTGTCCGCCGTGCAGCTCCACGGCATCCACGCCGGCTTTCTGGCAGCGTACTGCAGCAGCGATAAAATCATCCCGGAGGTTGGTGACCTCACGATGGCTCATGGCGTGCATTCTGGTGGCACCATGATTGGCAAGTTCGACCTTGGAGGGAGCCTGTACCGACCAGATGATCTTCTTTTCTTCCAAACCGAGAAGCAGCGGGGTGCATTTGAAAATGCCGTCCAGCACTTTCGGGAATCGGTCCACGATGGGAATGACCATGGGCAGGGAGTTTGTGGAGCTGGAATAGCCCTGTCTTCCGGGGTGATGCAGCTGCAGGCACAGTTTGGCACCGTGTTTGTGCAGACGCTCAGCAAACTCGTGCATGGGCTCAATATGGTAATCATGGCTCATGGCGAGCTGAGTGAAAGTGGAGGCGGCGCCCATATCATTGACGCGGCAGATACCGGGGATGATCAGACCGACTCCACCCTTTGCGCGCTCTTCATAGTAGTCCATCAGCCGTTCTGTGGGTTTGCCGTTTGCCTGTCCGAGGCTGAATTCCGCAGCGGTCATTACGGTACGGTTCTTCACTTCCATCGTACCGATTTTCATCGGGGAAAGCAGATGCTCAAAACTCATATCTTATTTTCCTCCCTTTTGATCCAGCTTCTTCTGGAAACGAAGCAGTTTGTTGGTCTCCAGCTTCCAGTAGATCGTGCGGACGAACGGGAATATGCCCATCAGCACTTTTGCCAAAGCAAACAGGCCGCAGGGAGATACGGTCTTCTTGCCCTTCTCAATGCCCTTCACCATCTTGCGTGCGACCACTTTCGGATCCTGTACCGGGAACGGTTTCTCAAAGGTCTCGGAGTTTGCCACCTTGAAGAAATTGGTGTTGGTGGCGACTGGGTACAGGCAGGTCAGTTTCATGTTGGCGGGTTTCTCCAGTCGGATGGCCTGCTGGAATCCCTGCAGGCCGAATTTGCTGGCGCTGTACAGGGCGTAGCCGGGCATTGCCATCTGACCGATTGCGCTGACGGTATATGCAAGATGTCCGTCACGGCCATTCAGGTGTTCCCGGTATTTTGCAACCGTATTGGTCTGGAACATGATATCCACACGATCCCAATCCACATAATTAAAGGTCTCATAATACGGGAATCCGGCATTCGCATAGAAGATATCGATCTTATCGAAGAGCTCCTCTGCTTTTGCAAAAATGCTGTCCACACCTTCCTTGGTGCTGATATCCGCATCGAAACGGATGACATTGTCTCCGAAGCCCATGATCCCGGTGGCATGGCGGGATACTGCAAGGATACGGTTTCCCTTGCCCTGAGCCAGAAGTTTCAGTGTTTCCAGCCCGATACCGCTGGAAGCGCCGGTCAGCACGATTGTCTTATTGTCAATCATCTCTTTTTCCTCTTTTCTCTTCATTTTTTGGGGATAGAATTCTTAAGATTCCTTACATAAAAGTATATACACAAACCAGAAAATGTCAATTTTTCGGTTGGCTTTTCCGCTACAAAAAGACCGGCAGAGAATTCTGCCGGTCTTAGACCTTTCTTTGTATCGATCAGCCGCTGTAAACGGTGCATTCTGCGGAGACTCCTCCGCATTCCGCCACCAGTACTGCGGAGCCGTTTCCGATTCCTTCCACTTCACAGGTTCCGTCATCATCGATGGAGATGGAGATGATGTCTTCTCCTCCCTCCTTGACGCTCCAGTTCACTTCCGCTTCTACATCCACCGGATATACCTTTGCGGTGACTGGAGTGGGAGAACCGCCGATGGTAACTCCGAACTCGGTCCTGGGATCATCATAATATGCAATGGTGACACTGGTGACCTGAATGCTTTCCGAAGGCGTGGGCGTTGCCGTCGGTGTCGGGGTCGCTCCCGCCTGTGAACTGGCACTGGGCGTGGGCGTCGCCACCGGGGTGGCATCCTCTCCGTTGAGACTTACCGTAACCATAACGATCACAGCCAGGATGATGGCGAGCACCAGAACGATGCCGAAGATCATCTGCCAGCGGGCATTCATGGATGCTCTGCTGTTTGCGGCAGTTCCCTTTACCGTGCTGGGCGTTCCTGCCGGTGTCCGGCCGGACTGCTGAACTCTTCTGGTACCGCAGTTTGGGCATCTGCGGCTGGTCACTTTATATTCATATCCACATCGTCTGCAGGTTACCGTTGGTATCAGACTCATTATGTGGCCTCCGTTCTACGTCATAAAACGTCATTTTCTGTAAACAATTGTTACTTTATAATAGCCCAAACCCTTTCTTTCGTCAAGGTGGTTTCCTTCTGTTGTGGATCGAAAAGCACAGTTTTTTCCGATGCTCAGTTCTGCAGTTTATCCAGTCCGATCTTAAGCCGGCGCAGGGTCTCTTCCTTTCCCAGGATATGGCAGATCTCCACCGCACCGCCGGGAGTGACCATCTGTCCGGCTGCGGCGATGCGCACCGGCCACATAACGAGAGCATTCTTACACTCTTTCTTTTCCACCAGAGCCTTCATGGCATCCAGAATAGCCTCCGGAGTCCATTCCTTCAGACTTTCAAACGCAGGGACCATCTCCGTCAGGATCTCACGGCTCGTCTCTTCATTGGATTTGGATTTCTTGTGCGTGAACAGTTCTTTCTCATATTCCGGAAGTACAGCGAAGAATCCCAGCTTTTCCGGGATCTCCGTGAGCACTTCGGTGCGCTGATGGAGCAGCTCTGCGATTTCTTCCGTATTGAGGTCCGTATCTCCGATCCCCTGCCGGATATAGGGTTCCGCTACAGCATGGAACTGTTCCGGGGTGAGTCTTCGGATATACTCGGCATTGAAATATCGCAGTTTCTCGATATCAAAGATCGCCGGTGATTTGGAGATTCCTTTGGTATCAAAAGCATCGATCAGCTCTTTCTTTGAGAAGATCTCCTGCTCTGCCTGCTCACCGGAAGGACTCCACCCCAGCAGTGCCACATAGTTGATCACCGCATCCGTAAGATACCCCTGTGCGATCAGATCCTCGTAACTGGGATCTCCGTGCCGCTTGGACATTTTGTTATGCTGATCCCGCATGACCGGGGAACAGTGGATGTATTTGGGGATCGGCCAGCCAAAACCTTCATACAGCAGATTGTATTTCGGTGCAGATGCCAGATATTCATTTCCGCGAACCACATGGGTAATGCCCATAAGGTGATCATCGATGACATTGGCAAAGTTATAGGTGGGAAGCCCATCCCGTTTCAGCAGGACCTGATCGTCCAGTTCGCTGTTATCCACGGAGATTTCTCCAAAGATCTCATCAACAAAGGAGGTGCTCCCTTCCGAAGGGATCCTCTGGCGGATGACATACGGCTCACCGGCAGCCGCTCTGGCATCGGATTCTTCCCGTGAAAGATCCCGGCAGGGATCTGCTTCCTTCCGGAAGCTGTCTCCTTCTTCCGTTTCTTCCGCTTTTTCGCAGAAGCAGCGATAGGCATGTCCCCGCTGAACCAGAAGTTCGGCATATTCTTTGTACAGACCTCTCCGCTCTGTCTGGATATACGGACCTACCGGTCCTCCGATATCCGGACCCTCGTCGTGTTCCAGCCCGCATTCCTTCATGGTCTTGTAGATCACTTCCGTGGCACCTTCCACGAAGCGGTTCTGATCCGTATCCTCGATTCGAAGGATGAATTTTCCTCCCCCGTGGCGTGCGATCAGGTAAGTGTACAAAGCGGTTCGAAGATTGCCCACGTGCATGTAGCCGGTGGGCGACGGAGCAAATCTGGTGCGCACTTCCCCCGCCGGGATTCGTGCTTCCATTTCTTCAAACCATTTCGGGTCTTTCATGCCGTTTTCCTCCTGAAAATCTGTCTGTCAATTCATACTATTTGAGATTTCCAAAGTTGTCAAGAAGACTGCGAAATGATACAATGCTATACTGATATATTATGTAGAAATCTTTGAGGTGTTATTTGATGGAAAATCAGGAAAACAAAAAAAGGATGTTATCCGGGATCCAGCCTTCCGGGGATCTTCACCTTGGAAACTATCTCGGTGCGGTAAAAAACTGGGATGAGATGATCGATCAGTTTGACTGCTATTATTTTATGGCAGACCTTCATTCCATTACCGTGCGCCAGAACCCGGCTGATCTCCGCCGCCGCTCCAAGACGCAGCTGGCACAGTATATCGCCAGTGGTCTGGATCCTGAGAAATGTACCTTGTTTATACAAAGCCACGTTCATGAACACGCCGAGCTGGGTTGGATCCTCAACTGCTACACCATGTTCGGAGAACTGAGCCGCATGACCCAGTTCAAGGATAAATCCGCCAAGAATACGGAAAACATCAACGGCGGGCTGTTCACCTATCCGGCTCTGATGGCAGCAGATATTCTGCTGTATCAGGCAGACTATGTTCCTGTCGGGGAAGATCAGAAACAGCATTGTGAGCTGACCCGCGACGTCGCCATTCGTTTCAACAACATCTATGGCGAGACGTTCAAGGTTCCGGAACCCTTTATCCCCAAAGTGGGCGCCCGTATCATGAGCCTGTCCAACCCTGTCTCCAAGATGTCCAAATCCGATCCCGCCGGCTGCGTGTTCGTGATGGACAAACCGGAGGACATTGCCCGCAAGTTCAAACGTGCAGTCACGGATTCCGATACGGAACACTGTGTCCGTTATGCGCCAAAGGAAAAGCCGGGCGTATCGAATCTGATGCAGATTTATTCTTCCGTTACCGGAAAGACCCTGGAGGAGATCGAAAAAGAATTCGACGGACAGGGCTATGGTGCACTGAAACCCACGGTCGGAGATGCCGTTATCGAGTCTCTTCGTCCTCTTCGTGAGGAATCGGAACGCATTCTTGCCGATAAGGCCTATCTTGAAAGCGTATATACCGAGGGCGCCCAGAAGGCTACTTATGTGGCCCGCAAAACTTTGCGCAAGGTATACAAACGTGTCGGTTTCGTAGAAAAACCTTTCTGATTACGGACTTCGCCGGACAGCAAATAACAGCTGACGGCAAACTTCATTAGGAGATCTTCGTTATGTTATTTTCCACTGCAGTCTGGATCAAAATCGGCCTCAGTGCCCTGATATCCTTTCTCATCGCACTGGCTACAACGCCTATCGTGAAGATGTTCGCCGAACAGGTGGGCGCCATCGACGTGCCTTCGGAAGCCCGGCGTGTTCACGATCACCCCATCCCCCGCATGGGCGGCCTGGCCATCTTTTTCGGATTCATCATTGGAGTGATCCTGTTTGCAGATATCACCAATCAGGTCAAAGGTATCCTGATCGGTTCCATTATCATCGTGGTCATGGGCGCCATTGATGACATTATGAATCTGCCGCCGCTGGTAAAGCTAGCGGTTCAGATCGTGGCCGCCGCCGTTGCTATTTACTACGGGATCGTGATCCACGTGGTAACGAATCCTACTTTCCTGTCAGCATATGCGATGTTTAATACCGGCAAGCTCGCCATCCCTCTGACGATTCTGTGGATCGTCGGATGCACGAACGCCGTCAACCTGATCGACGGACTGGACGGGCTGGCCTGTGGGGTATCCGTCATCAGCAGTCTGACCATGCTGGCCGTTGCTCTGATGGTTGCCGAAGGCAATGTTGCCATCATCCTTTCCGCGCTGGTCGGAGGTTGTCTGGGATTCCTTCCCTATAACCTCAATCCGGCAAAGCTGTTCATGGGCGACACCGGCTCTCAGCTTCTTGGTTATGTGCTGGCGACGGTCTCCGTCATGGGCATGTTCAAATACTATGCCATCGTGACGTTCGTCGTTCCGGTCCTTGCCCTCGCGATCCCTCTGTCGGATACGGCATTTGCTTTCATTCGCCGTCTGATGAAAGGACAGAGTCCCTTCCATGCAGACCGCGGACATTTCCATCACAGACTTCTGGATATGGGACTCAGCCAGAAACAGGCGGTTGCGATCCTGTACTCCATCTCCGCCATCATCGGTCTCGCCGCGGTGGTCCTTGCTTCTAACTGGGGTATTCTTCGTGTGATCCTGGCGATTCTGGCTTTTGCCATCGCCCTGTCCCTGTGGATCTTCGTCCTTCGCTGGAATCATGATCAGGGTCCATCCACCCGGGAAAAGGATCCAGATAAGGAGGACTCCCATGAATAACATCCGCGTTCTCTCCGTTTTCGGCACCCGTCCGGAAGCGATCAAAATGGCTCCTCTGGCTCTGGAGCTCGGAAAACGGGACGGCATCGTCAGTCAGGTGTGTGTAACGGCACAGCACCGTCAGATGCTGGACTCCGTGATGGACTGTTTTCATCTGAAGGCAGATTACGATCTGAATATCATGGGGAAGAATCAGACTCTGACCGATGTTACTTCCCGCGTATTGAACGGTCTTCCCGCCGTTCTGGAAGATGCAAAGCCGGATCTTCTTCTGGTGCACGGCGACACGACGACGACGTTCTCCGCTGCCCTGTCTTCCTTCTATCACAAGGTGACGGTAGGCCACGTGGAAGCAGGCCTTCGCACCTATGACCGTTACAGTCCTTTTCCGGAAGAGATGAACCGCAGTCTCGTCGGACGGCTCGCGACCCTTCATTTCGCCCCCACTCCGAAAAACGCGGAAAACCTGAAGAGGGAAAATGTTCAGGGCGAGATCTTCATCACTGGCAACACCGTTATTGATGCGATGAAATATACCATCGGCGACAACGGGAGTTTCTCGTCGGATGAGCTTAATGCGTTGGATCTTGACGGGCGCCGCCTTATCGTTCTCACCTGCCACCGTCGGGAGAACTACGGGGAACCCATGAAACAGATCTTCACAGCCGTTCGGGATCTTGCATTGAAAAACCCGGATCTGCTTATCGTATATCCGATTCACATGAGCCCCGTCGTACGGGATGCCGCAGAACCCATTCTGTCGGGGATCGATAATATTTGTCTGATCGAACCGCTGGATGCCATTGATATGCACCGTCTCATGGACCGCAGCTATTTTGTCATGACCGATTCCGGCGGAATTCAGGAGGAAGCTCCTGCTCTGGGCAAACCGGTTCTGGTCCTTCGCAGAGAGACGGAACGTCCGGAAGCCGTTGCCGCCGGTACGGTCCGCCTGACCGGCGTTGAGTATCCTGCCATCATTGAGGATGCCACCGAGCTTCTTTCCGATTCGTCCGCTTATGCAAAAATGGCCCGTGCGGTCAATCCCTACGGAGACGGCCATGCATGCGAACGCATTGCTGATGCGATCCTGTGTCACGCCGGCCTTTCCGACAAGGTCCCGGCTCCCTTTGACCCGTATCACGAACTCAACTGATTTATAGGAGTATACCTATGGTAAAAGTAGCGGTGTTTTCCGACACCCATAACAGTCCCGACCCGATGCGGGAAGCAATCCGCCTGTGTGAACCTGATGCAGTGATCCACTGTGGAGACGGTGTCCGTGATGTTCGTTCCGTGGAACCGGATTTTCCCGGACTCCCCTTTTATTACGTCGCAGGCAACTGTGATTTCGGGGATAACATGCGCCTTGCGCGTACCGTGGATATCGCCGGTGTGAAGATCTACATTGCCCACGGACATACTCTGGGAGTTAAGTACGGTGATCTGGACCGGCTGGGTTATGCCGCAAGAGAAGCAGGCGCTTCGGTTGCCGTTTTCGGACATACGCACATCCCTGTATGTAAACGGCTGGGAAACATCACCCTCATCAACCCCGGCTCCGCCGGTACGGGATATGATCCCACATGGGGGATCCTGGAGATCGATGACAACGGATTTATATCCTGGCATTTACACCATTTTTTCCGGCGGGATAAATAAACACACATATAAAAAATCCTGAAACTCCATTGAGTTTCAGGATTGTTCTTTTCTATTCTATGGTTCGTCTTTGTGGATCGTGCGGTCAAAAAAACACAAATCGTTCAACGAAAATGAGTTCGATTTGGGAGCCATACCAGTGGTGACAGACAGATCAGCATGGGATACAGCTCCAGACGTCCAAACAGCATCGCCAATGTCAATACCACCTTGGAGAACGGAGAAAACAGCGCATAACCTGCACTGGGACCCACTTGTGCAAATCCAGGACCAACGTTGTTAAGGCAGGCAAATGTTGCACTGATATTCGTCTCCATACTGAATCCATTCAAACTGACCAGCAGAAAAACCAGTACCAGAACGCCGGAATAAATCGCGAAATAAATGGCTGCTCCTTTTCCAGATGCATCTTTCACATGTTTTTCATCCAGTGTCACAGAGGTGACGTGTCTGGGATGAAGCGCATTCCGGATCTCCGCAGATATTGTCTTTGCAAGTATCACGATCCGGGATACTTTCAGTCCGCCTGCAGTAGATCCCGCACAGCCTCCAATGACCATCAGGATAAGCAGGATGCCCTTGGAAAAGGCAGGCCAGAGATCAAAGTCTGTTGTTGAATATCCGGTTGTCGTGATGATAGACGCGACCTGAAACGCAGAATCTCTCAGTGCGTGAGATGCGGAAGAATACAGAGGCCGGATATTCCACAGAATCAAAAGTACCGCTGCGATCACAATTCCCAAATAGGCCCGCAGTTCTTCACTTTTCACGACTGCACGGAATTTTCTGTATAACAGGAAGAAATAAAGGTTGAAGTTGATACCAAACAGCAGCATAAAGATCGTGATGACCCACTGTATGTAGCTGCTGTATCCGCCAATGCTGTCGGAACGAATGCCAAAACCGCCGGTTCCTGCAGTTCCCATCGCATGGACAACACTGTCAAACAGCGGGCTTCCTCCCAAGACCAGCAATACAATCTCAAGCAGAGTCAACGCCAGATAGATCCGATACAGGATCCTAGCCGTTTCGCTTGCCTTTGGAAGAAGTTTTCCCACATCCGGCCCCGGCATTTCCGCCCGGAAAATGAGCAGTGCATTATCCGATGTGCGGGTACCAAACATCACGATAAAGACAAGGATCCCCATTCCTCCGACCCAGTGGGTGAAACTTCTCCAGAAGAGGATACCGTGATCCAGATTCTCAACTTGATTTACCAGAGAGGCTCCTGTGGTGGTAAAACCGCTTACCGTTTCAAATAATGCATCTATGAAATTCGGAATCTGTCCGCTGAGCACAAACGGAAGCGCGCCCACCAAAGACAGGTTGATCCAAACGAGGCTGACTGCGCAAAACGCCTCTTTTGCATATACCGTTTTCTTTGCACCTTTTCCCAGCAGAAAAAGAGCTCCTCCTGCCGCCAGCGCTATCGCGGCGGTAATCAGAAAACTCCACCCGCTGTTCTCATGGTACAGCAATGCAACCAGAGCAGGACATAGAAGAAGCCCCGCTTCAACTAAAATGGCCTGCCCTGTAATATGGAAAATGAATCGGTAATTCAATTCTTATTTCCTCTTTCAAATAGTTTTCTTGACGGTTTCCGGTCATTTGCGGCGGAATGATCCAGGATATCACCCAGTTCTTTCATCCCGTGCCGCGTCGTTACAACGACGACATGATCTCCCACCTGAATGGTATCATTGCCGTTAGGAATGATACACTGTCTTCCACGGGTGATTGCAGCAATGAGAACCGATGATTTCAGCGGAAGATCTTTCAGGGGAACATTCAAAACATCCATATCGCTTCGAGCGACGAATTCCACCGCCTCCGCCTGTCCGTCCGAGATCATTCGCAGGGTCTCTATCTCGCTACTGCGGGAAGAGTTCTGCATCCATCGGACATATTCCACAATCCGTTCCGCCGTCACTTTCGGCGGCTGAATCACAGTCGTACGTCCATTGGCTTCCGTCATCTTTACAAAATGGTCTTCATTGATTAGCGTCGTGTTTTGCGGGACTCCTTCTGCTTTGGCAAAAGAGGACATGACCATATTCGTCGTGTCGGAATCGGTCAGGGCAACAAGCGCATCCATTTTTTCCAGACCTTCTTCGATCAGAACATCCGGTTGGGTTCCGTCCGCGCACACAATGGTGGCTTCCGGAAAGGCTGCTTTCAGCTCCATGCACCGCTTCATGTCTTTTTCAATAATGGTAAATCTAATATGAAGTTTCTGCAGTTCCTGGCCGAGACGTTCTGCCAAGCGACCTCCACCCAGAAGCATGACGTTGCGAGTTTCATGCCGGAATTCCTTGATCTGCCGGAACAGCTTGTGAATCGATTCCGGTGCCCCCACCAGTGTGATGGTATCACCTGCTTCGATTTGGGATTTGCCGCTGGGGATATAGACCTGTCCGTCCCGTTCGATGGTGCACACAAGGACCCGGTCCCCGAATTTTTCACGAAAGTCTGTCAAAACGACATTGCACAGTTTGCAGTCATTTGAGACCTTGTATTCCACCAGTTCGACCTGCCGGTGTGCAAACGGTTCCACTTTTACCGCGGAAGGGAATCGAAGACATCTTGAGATCTCCTTCGCCGCGGTTCGCTCCGGGTTGATGGACATGGACAGGCCAAGCTCTTCCCTTAACAGGACCATATCCTGATAGTACTCTTCATCCCGCACGCGTGCGATGGTATGCTTTGCGCCCAGTTTTCGTCCGACTGCACATGCAATCAGATTGTTTTCATCCGAGGGCGTAACGGCGATAAGCAGGTCTGCCTCCGCGGTGCCTGCTTCTTTCAGATGTTCCACATCGGATCTTCCTTCGATCACATAGACATCCATTGTTGTGGCAAGAAATTCCGCCCGTTCCGGGTCGCTCTCCACAACGGTGATATCGTGCTGTTCATTGAGAAGCAGTCGGATAATGGCAAGCCCAACGCGCCCGCCGCCGACAACAACGATCTTCATGATTTGAAGCCTTCTTTCAATACCTTTTCTCTAAGGATTGTCTGTAGCGCTGATTATTTCAGCAGAT
>CADCMP010000050.1 GCA_902802565.1 Oscillospiraceae bacterium | reverse complement strand
TTATTGCTGGCTACGGCTTGTGGTTCGCTACACTTGGCGGTAACTACCTGTGATGGGACTTTCACCCATTAGAACTGTGCCATGCCCGGCACACTAGAAGAACAGCCGCAGACAATCGTCTGCGGCTGTTGCGTTGTTTAGAAGTAGGACATGGGGTTCGTGAGAGAACCGTTGTGATACACATTGAAGTGCAGGTGCGGTCCGGTGGATGCACCGGTGGAACCCACATATCCGATGACCTGTCCCTGGGAGACATAGCTTCCGGACGAGATCGCCACGGAGCTCATGTGTCCGTACAGGGTGGAATAACCGTTTCCGTGATTGATGGTCACGTAGTTTCCGAATCCGCCGGAGTCATAGGAGACGGTGGCGGTTCCTGCTGCTGCGGCATAGACCGGGCTGCCGTAGGAGGCGCCGATATCCACACCGGAGTGGAATTTATACGTTCCGGAGATCGGATGGTACCGATAACCGTAGGGACTGGTGATGGTACGCACCGTGGTGGGCCAGATGAACATTCCGGCTGCACCGGACGGGGCTGCGGCATAGGACTGGGATACATGCCCGGTCCCGGACGCTGCTGCCTTTGCTGCCGCTGCGGCACGGGCCGCTGCCGCACGCTGTGCCTCCAGCGAAGAGATATCGTCGGTGACTTCCTGCAGGTTGGCTGCATTCAGATCGTACTCCGTGAGATACTCATCGATATCGCCCTGAATGCTGGCGATGGTGGCGGCTGCCGTCTCGATCTGCTTCTGCATCTCCGTCTGCTGGCTCTTCAGTTCCGATTCGAAGTTCTTCAGCTCTTTTTCCTGGGTCTCCAGTTCCCCTTTGATCTTGGAGCACTGTTCCACGGCGGCCTTGTAGCCGTCCTCCAGGTCCTTGTCGTTGGTCATGATCTGTTCGACGTCATCCAGCTTGGACAGAAGGTCCGACAGGCTCTCCGCCGTCATGAGCACTTCCAGATATCCGTAGCGTCCGTTCTCTTCCATGGCACGCATCCGGACTTTCAGTTTCTGTTCCTGCTCCTGACGAAGCATCTCCTGTTTCTGGAGTTCCGCCGTCTCTTCTTCGATCTTCGCCTGATACAGCTGGATCTCCTGCTGTGTCACCTGGATCTTCTGATAGATGACTTCGACTTCTCTATCCAGTTGTTCCTTCTGTGCATAGGCGTCTGCCTGCTGGCTGCGCAGATTGTTGATCGTCTGCTGCAGCGATGCCTGCTGGGACTGAAGTTCCTTCTTCTTTTTCGCCAGCGCGTCGATATCCGACTGCGTAACGGCCCCGGCACTGATCCCCAGGGTGCTCAGACCCATGAACAGGACCATGGCAAATGCAACCAGCACGCTGATCACAGAGTGCATTCGCTTTGTCATATAAGATCTACCTCCTGCCTCAAAGGATATTTTTGTCTTCCTTTTTCGGCATGAATGTGATTTCTTTTCTCGTCTTCCGCCGCAGTGATTCCTGTGGCAGTCTAGTATTATAATCGTTTTCTTAAATTATGTCAACTTATTACAAAACTGTGAACAGTTTGTCATCGTTTCCGGACCCCGGATTTCCGCCCTTCCGGCGGGCAAAAGGACGGAAGATGCTTGTTTTGTCCCTGTTTTTTGCTACAATATCATTATAAGAAGAGAAATGATCTGCCTGCGCGGCACGGACGGAGAGATTATGGCAAAGACCGATATTACAAAACGGGCCCTCGCGGAGAGCTTCAAGGCTCTGATGAGGAAGAAGCCCTTTAATAAGATCTCGGTGGAGAGCATCTGCGAAGGTGCCGGCACCAGCCGCCGGAACTTCTACCGCCATTTTCTGGACAAGTACGAACTTCTGACCTGGGTCTACTACGAAGATTTCGTCAAGGAGATGGAGCAGAAGCCCGTTTCCCGCGCCCTGGACCTGTTCCCGGATGTCTGCCGGGAGCTGTACCGGGACCGTGCCTTCTACAACAACGCCTTCGGTGTTTCCGGACAGAACTCCTTCCGTTCCTTCTGCACCGATCATCTGTATCCCTATCTGTACAAGGATCTGGAGCCGGTCTTCCGTTCCGAGGAAGACGCTCACTTCTATATCGATCTCATCACCAACGCGGTGTTCGACCGCTTTCAGGCGTGGCTGTCTTCCGAGCCCTGCATGTCTTCGGAGGAATTCGTGGAAGAGATCACCTCCTCCATACGAAAACTGGCGCGCCGGCTGGATCAGGTCAATGCTCCCGTGGTGTATCAGAATGACGATGAATCCCCGGTAAACAGTCAGTACATCGTCACCTACACCGGCAAGCACTTCTATATCACGAAGCCTCGCAAGAGTGACATCGACATCCGGGATATCGCCCATTCCCTTTCCATGCTGTGCCGCGGAAACGGCCATCTCCGTCAGTTCTATTCCGTGGGTGCCCACTGCATCGCCTGCTACCACGAGGCGGCAGCGCGGAACTATTCCCGCATCGTCCAGGCAGGCTGCCTCTTGCACGACGCGGCGGAAGCCTATCTGGCGGATCTCACCCGCCCCACAAAAGTGGAGCTGCCGGAATTCGTCCTGCTGGAAGACAAGCTGAATGACCTCATCTGGAGCCGCTACTTCCCGGAGAAGCTCACTCCGGAGGACCGGCGGATCATTACCCAGCTGGACAATGACATGCTGGCCTACGAATTCTCCCATCTCATGCCGGAACGCCTTCACGGCACTTACGGCAAGATCATCACCGATCCGCTGGGAGAGACGGCCGATTTCAATTTCCAGGATCCCCGTATCGTGGAAGAGGAGTTTCTCGTGATCTTCGATCTTCTCTGCGGTATGAAGATCTGATGTTCCATGCCAATAAAAATGCCAGACCGAACGGTCTGGCATTTCCGTTATTCTGTGATATTACGCTTTCAGGCTCTGAAATTTCATCAGCATCTGAGCCACTTCGGCGCGGGTGGCGCGCTCCTGGGGTGCCAGGACATTGCCGTTGCGTCCGGCGATGATCCCGTCTCCCACGGCCCATTCCATTCCCTTAACGGCCCACTCGGAGACGCGGGCAGCGTCATTGAAACTGTTGATGCTGACGGTGTTGGACACGCTCAGTCCCTTGTACTGGGCATATCCCCGCAGCAGGGTGGCCAGCTGCTCTCTCGTGACGTAATCCTCCGGTCCGAAGGTCTTCTCATCGTATCCGCCCATGATCTTGTTGGCATAGACGAATTCCACGGCGCTGGTGTACCACATGCCTGCGGCTACATCATCAAACTGTTTTCTCACCATCACAAAGGGCTTTCCTTCCATGGCGTAGATCATCTGGGCGATCATGCCGCGGGTCACGGCGATGCCCGGTTCAAACTTGCCGTTGCCGGTACCGCCCATGATGCCGTTTTCAATGGCATAGTGCACGGCGGTATGATACCAGGCGCTGCGGTTGATATCCGTATAGGGCGCGCACACGGTGTCTCCCTCCGAGGGTTTTTCCGTCTTCTCCGGTTCCGCCGTTGCGGTGGGAGCCGGTGTGACGGTCTCCGTCGGGCGCAGGGTCGGTTCCGTGGTGGGCTTTACCGTCTTGGGCACCGGCGGGAACTTCTTTCCCTCCAGCACTTTCAGGATCTGATCCGCCATGAACTGGTGACCCTTTTCCGTTGGATGGGGGTCATTGGCCAGCGTGGTGCCGAAGATGGTCTCCGTCCCGGTCGTGTCCGCATAGTAGACGTTGCTGTACTCTTTCTCCATGGTCTTCAGGAAGGAGTTCATGGTTCCCAGATAGGTATCGATGATCCCGTTAAAGCCCGGGGTGAGGATATCGAAGGGATTGTAGAACCCTACTTCCACAATGATGGCGTTGGGGTTCAGTTTCCGGATCAGCTGAAGGATCTCTTCATAGCGGGGCTCAAAACTCAGCAGAGCATCTCCAATGGCTGCCACCAGCTGCGGCACCAGCGTTGCCACACCGAAGACCGCATCCGCTGCCTGCTGGACGAGCTTCATGGCCTGACTTACGCCGAAGGCACTGACGGTATCCATATACTCCTTCTGGGCATCTTCCGGACCCGTGTACGGTTTGCCGGTACCCAGCTGCAGAAGGATCCCTTCCACCGTGAGCCACAGATCGTTGATGCCGACGCCCATGGTGATGAGGTTGGATTCCGCAAGGCCGTCCCGGATCTGTTTCTGCAGCACCGGAAGCTCCTTATCGATATTGTCTGTATGCACCCAGTAGTGCATGTTGTAATTGGTGACCGCATCCCCGTAGTATCCGTCCTTCAGGAACATGAGCATCTCCTGAGTGCGCACACCGGAGGTGCCGTAGGCATGATAGACATCTGCCTTCAGCGTATCGGCCACGATCTTGCCGTAGGATCCCTCCACCGGAACAAGACCGGAATCGATGCGCGTGACATAAGTGGGCAGCGAATACCCTGCCGCGATACTGTCTCCAAGGCAGGTGTATACCAGTTTCTTTTCCGTCGTCTTCGTATCCTCTGCCATCGCCGACATGGCGGCCAGACTGACCATCAGAACCAATGCCAGCATCAGTGCGACGACTTTTTTCCAATTTCTCATATCCATCTCCCATAATATTATTATGTAAACAATCCTGACACATTGTACCATGTTCCCCTTTTGCAGGCAAGACAACAGAAAAAAGATGCAGAATCTTAATGATTCCGCATCTTTTCATGTTCTTTGCAATTAGTTCAGAGGACCGTGTTGAAGTTCATCACCATCTGCGCCACTTCGCAGCGCCGGATGGGATCCAGCGGTGCCAGCATTCCGCCGTCACGGCCGGCCATCAGCCCGGAGGCCACAGCCCATGCCACTGCGTCTTTTGCCCAGAAGGAGACGGACGAAGCATCATTGAAGGAACTGATGTCCTGCGTCTTCGTGGTCTGTTTCTTTTTGTAGACGGCATAGCTTCTCAGGACCGTCGCCAGCTGTTCTCTCGTCAGCTGATCTTCCGGACCGAAGGTATTCCCGTCATAGCCGGTCATGATCCCGTTGGCGGAAACGAATGCCGCGGCGGACGCATAGTACATCGTGGACGGCACATCCCGGTAGGATGCATTGGGTGCCGTTGCCGGTCTTCCCTCCATGGCATAGATCATCTGCGCCATCATGCCGCGGGTCACGGACATATCCGGTGAAAAGGTCGTAGTGGTGGTTCCGCTCATGATCCCCTTCTGCAGCACATAGTGCACCGCATTGTGATACCACTCCATGGTGTTGATATCCGTGAAAGCCGCACAGACGGTATCGGTGCCGTCAGGCAGATCCGGTGCGCCCGGGATCACCGGAGGCAGCGGATTGGCATTCTTCGGCAGTGTGTTCAGCATCTGCTGTGCCATGTAGACATGTCCCTTCTCCGTGGGATGCATGTCAAAATCCAGCGTGGTCTCAAACCGGGTCTCCGTTTCCTCCACGGGAACGTAGTAGAAGTTCTCGTGATCCAGCTGCATCTCCTTCAGAAAATCGTTCATCTGCCCGAAGTCCAGATCCAGAAGGCCCTGGGGTCTGCCGAGACGGAGGTTCTTCACCGGGTTGTAGTATCCGATGGCGGCGATGGTCACGTCCGGATTGAGTGCGTAGATCTCCTTGAGGATGGTCTTGTAGTTTTCAAAATACTGCTGTTTGGCCTGCACGCCTGCCAGGATGATGGTGGGCAGCAGCGTGGGAAGGCCGATGACCGTCTGCAGAGTGTCGATGCCGTCCTTCAGGGCCTTTCCCAGACCCAGACGGTCCACGGAACCGAAAAATTCGTCCTGGGCATCGTCCACACCGGTATACACTTCGCCGCGTCCCAGCAGCTGTGCCGTTCCCAGCATGGTAAACCATACATCGTTGAAGCCAAGCTGCAGGCTCAGCAGATCAGAGTTGCGGATCCCGTCCCGGAACATCTTCCGCTGCTTTTCGATGCACTGTGCCGTGTGTTCCGTATCTTCCACGAAATAATACATCACGTGATTGGTGACCTTGTCTCCGTAGAAGTCATCTTCCAGGAACATGCGCATCTCCACGGTGCGCATGGCGGACAGAGAGTAGGGATTATATTTCTTGACACCCAGCGCGTCCGCGACCATGACCGGATAGGATCCGTCCACATGACGCCATTTCTCGCCGCTGACATAGTCTGCCAGTCCGTACCCGGCAGAGATGGAGTCCCCGAAGCAGGTATAGACCTGATATCCGAGATCCGAAAAGTCTCCCGTGATGGGAGCGGCAGCCGCTGCCGAGGCCGTCAGCGCTGCGATAAGGGCGATGGTCAGTACCATCGCAAGAATCTTCTGTAAACGAGCCAACGTTTTTCACTCTCTTTCAAAAAAGTGTTTTCATTCTAGCACTTTCCGCCAAGGGGGGCAATATTCTTTTGGAGAAAGAAAAGGGAAGTACCACCGGTCCCGGAAGGACGATGATACTTCCCTTTTCTTAGATCTCTGTGATGTCGACCCCGCTGAAGTGATACCCGGTGGCTTCCACCGCAGCGCGCAGCGCCGCCTCGTCAAAGCTCTGTTCCGAGCGGAATTTGGAGATGCCCTTCCTGTGGGAGGAGCTCACCTTCTTCGCCTTCGGATCCAGTTTCCGGATGGCATCGTTCATATGGGACTCACACATACCGCACATCATTCCGTCGATGTGCATGATATATTCGGTCATGATTTCATCTCCGTTTTGTTCCTTGTGTATCCTGCTGCTGCATCTGGCAGCCCGCAGCGGAGCTGCACCCGGCGCAGTTGCCGCCGCAGGATTCGCAGCTTCCGTGTTTTCTCGTATAGCGCACCGCCAGCACGAAGCAGACGATGAGCACGGCGAGGATCAGATAGGATATCAGATTCATCAAATCGCCTCATTTCAAAAAAAGGGATCTGAAGGTTTCCCCCGCAGATCCCTTATACTTGCAGATTCGCGTTATGCGTCAGCACCATGCGGTTCATCCGACAGTCTACCATAATCCGGTGTTTTACGGAAGACAAAATAGCAGACTGCGAGGCAGATCACGATGGCCACCAGCGTCCAGAAGCCGAATACGCCCTGAGTGAATAGCATGCCCAGCTGATAGACACACAGTGCCAGACAGTATCCGACGCCCATCTGGAACAGGAAGGTGATCCATCCCCATTTCCGGCTGCCCTGCTCACGGAATGCGGTGGCAATGGCCACCAGACACGGTGCGTCAAAGATGTTGAACAGCAGGAAGCTCAGACCTACCAGAGGAGTGCCGAACATCCCGCGGATGGCAGTGGCCATATCCGCTTCTGCGTCGCTGGCCGCATGCGCCAGCATGCCCAGAGTGGCAACGGCCTGTTCCTTGGCGATCTCCGCGGAGACCGATGCCACGGCACCCTGCCAGGTACCGAAACCAAGAGGAACGAAGAGCCATGCCAGAACGGTACCGATGTCACGCAGCATGCTGCGTTCCAGATCGCCGTCCAGGAACTGGAGACCCCAGTTGAAGTTCATGAGGAGCCAGAGCACCGCGCACATGATGAAGATGATGGTACCGGCTTTGATCATGAAGGCTTTGGCCCGTTCCCATGTGTGGATCAGGACGCCCTTCACGGAGGGGATATGGTATGCCGGCAGCTCCATGACGAAGGGAGCGGGATCGCCGGCGAAATAACGTGCCTTCTTCAGGGCGATGCCGCCGAGGATGACGATGGCGATGCCCAGGAAGTACATGCCCGGAGCCACGAACTTGCTGCCCGGGAAGAAGCACAGAGCGATCATTGCGATGATCTCGGTCTTCGCGCCGCAGGGCATGAAGGTCGAGAGGATGATGGTCATGCGGCGGTCTCTCTCATTTTCAATGGTACGCGCCGCCATGATGGCGGGGACACCGCAGCCGACGCCAACCAGCATCGGGATAAAGGATTTGCCGGAAAGACCGAACCGACGGAAGACACGGTCCATGATGAATGCGATACGGGCCATGTAACCGGAGTCTTCCAGGATGGAGATCAGCAGGAACAGCAGGACCATCTGCGGCACAAAGCCCAGAACGGTGCCGACGCCGCCGATGATGCCGTCTACGACCAGACTGGTCAGCCAGGGTGCCGCATTGACGGACTCGAGCCATCCGGTGACGCCGTTGGTGATCCATTCGCCGAAGAGAACATCGTTGGTCCAGTCGGTGAGGAAGCCACCCAGCGTGGTCACGGAAATATAGTAGACCAGGAACATGATCCCCGCGAAGATCGGCAGAGCCAGCCAGCGGTTGGTGACGACCTGGTCGATCTTATCGGAAACACTCATATCGCCTTTCTTGGCTTTTTTCTTTACCGCACCGGATACGAGATCCTGGATGTAGTTGTATCTCTGATTGGTGATGATGCTCTCGGAGTCATCGTCCATTTCTTTTTCGCAATCGGCAATGTGGCCTTCCAGATGCTCTTTGAGCTCATCGGACAGTTCCACATGTTCCAGCGCTTTTTCGTCGCGCTCAAACACTTTGATGGCATACCAGCGCAGGTTCTCCGGATCCACCTTATCCTCGATGGATTCCTCGATATGAGCGATGGCATGTTCCACGCTGCCGGTGAAGACATGGGGCAGTTCCGTGGTCTTTCCGGCCTTGGCCGCCTCCAGGCAGGCCTTCACGGCATCCTGTGTTCCCTGGCCTTTCAGTGCGCTGATCTCTACGATCCTGACACCCAGTGCATCGGCCAGTTTCTTCATGTCGATCTTGTCGCCGTTCTTCTTGACAAGGTCCATCATGTTCACAGCCATGACCACGGGCAGGCCGATCTCCAGAAGCTGTGTGGTCAGGTACAGGTTGCGTTCAATGTTGGTGCCGTCCACGATGTTGAGGATGACGTCGGGCTTCTCCTCCACCAGATAGTTTCTGGATACGACTTCTTCCAGGGTGTACGGACTTAAGGAATAGATACCCGGAAGGTCCTGGATCACGACATCCTTGTCGCCTTTCAGGCGTCCTTCTTTCTTTTCAACGGTGACTCCCGGCCAGTTGCCAACATACTGGGTGCTGCCGGTCAGGTCGTTGAACAGTGTTGTTTTTCCGCAGTTCGGGTTTCCTGCGAGGGCAATTTTAATACCCATGGAGCGTTCACTTCCCTCTGTTCAAATTATTGTTTGGAAACCAGACCGGTTCAGGTCATTTCCAGAATATCTGCATCGGCCTTGCGAATGGATAATTCGTAGCCGCGCACCGTGATCTCCACCGGATCGCCCAGCGGAGCGACCTTTCGGACATAGATCTCGGTACCTTTGGTAAGGCCCATGTCCATAATGCGGCGCTTGGTGGCACCTACACCATGGATCTTGACTACCGTTGAGGTCTCCCCCACCGGAACATCTCTCAGAGTTTTCATTGATTTTTCCTCCAAAAAGCCGGCTGCGCCGGCTGATATTCACCGTTTCAGTCCCGTTCCTGATTGATCATGATACGGGTCGCCATCTGACTGGTGATGGCCAGTTTTGCCCCTTTCAGGTTCACGATGACATTCCCGTCTCCGGGGGCGGAGACCACAGACACTTCCGCGCCGGGCACGAAGCCCAGATCCGCCAGATGCTGTCTGCCTTCCTCGTTTCCGCCGACGCGTACGACGTTGACCTTGTCGCCTGGGTTGGCCACTGCCAATGGGATCATTTCTGCCTCCTGATATGTGCATTGGGATAAGTATCCCAATATGGGTTTCATCTCACTAACAGAGTTTATCATTCCTAATTTTATCTGTCAATACTAATTCTGTTGTGTAAGTCTCCCGCTGATAGGAACATTAAACTTGTCTTCCCGTCCCCTGTTCTCCTTTCCCAAAAAATAAGAGGAAGCGCATCCTTCGATGCGCTTCCTCAGTGGT
>CADCMP010000049.1 GCA_902802565.1 Oscillospiraceae bacterium | reverse complement strand
GGAAGATCCCAATGTCTATATGCCGGATCAGTTCTCCAACATGGACAACACCAGAGTCCATCTGAAATACACCGGTCAGGAGATCATTTCCCAGGTGGGTGGCCCCATCGATGCGTTCTGTTCCGGTGTGGGGACCGGCGGTTCCATTTCCGGAATCGGCGCGGTTCTGCGGGAGCACAATCCCAACATCCGGATCTATGCCTGCGAGCCAAAGAATGCAGCCATCCTCTCCGGAGGGGGAATCGGCACCCATCTGCAGATGGGAATCGGTGACGGGCTCATCCCGCCGATTCTGGATCAGGAGATCTATGACGGCATCCGTATCGTGACGGATGAAGAAGCCATGCAGACCACTCTGGACCTTGCCAGAAAAGAAGGGATCCTCTGCGGGATCTCCAGCGGGACGAATGTCTGTGTCGCCCTTAAGCTCGCCCGTGAACTGGGAAAAGGAAAGACGGTATTCACCATCCTCCCGGATACCGGGGAACGGTATTTCAGCACACCGCTGTTTGAAGATTAAAAAACGCGTTTCTGTTTTTTGGACAGAAACGCGTTTTTCTATTCGTTCGGGTGTTTTCTCCCGTAATCCTCAAAGACCTCCCCCGCCCATCGGGCATCGATGACTACGGCTCCCTTTCCGTGCTCTTCGATAGCTTCCGAGAACATCTTCTGCATATTGTCATAAGCCTTGCGGTCAAATCCGATCTGTCCGACGGTCTCACCATGATACTGCAGTTCAAAGAAGTATTCGTTTTCCGACTCATCCCGATCCATGAAAAACAGATTGTCAAATTCATAGTCCGGATTGTTATCGGTTACTTCCTGAAACACAAACAGCTTCATCAGTGCGATGACCCGGTCATCCAACTGTGCATGGATGATGCGCATCAGTTCTGACAGCTCCGGCACGGTACGCACTGCACGCACCATATAATCACCTTCCAGCAGACCTCCCGCTGCGGAGGATCCGCCGTAGGCGTACTGACGGACGATGCCTTCAAACATCTCCCTGTCCGTCGCCAGATAGAGCATCCGCTTATGGGCGGAATCATGGATCAGTGTAGGATAGGCAACCTTCGTGATGATACCGCACTCGGGACAGGCATAACGGAACAGCGAGCCGGACCGTGCTTTCTCCTCCAGGGGCGGGTTTTCTTCCAGGTCGATGCTGTTCCATATCTCAAAGCTTCCCACCGCGCCGCATTCCGGACACTTGATGTCAATTCTCTTCGATGCCATTTAATTCGTTTCCTCCAAAATGTCTTCCGTCCGGATATGATTGCCGATGATCTCGGACACCTCCGTAATGGTGGTGAAGGTACTGCCGGGAGCCTCCCGGATCATTTTTCTGAGATCAAAGATCTCGGCACGGGTGACCACAACGTACAGGATATCCTTGGATTCGTCGCTGACGTAGCCGTGACCTTTCATGAAAGTGACCGTTCTTCCCAGTTCTCGGTAGATCTGTTCTGCCAGTGCTTTTCCGTCTTCGGTGATGATCATGACGGATTTGGTATTGTCCCATCCCAGTTCCACAAGGTCGATGGTCTTGGATGTGACGAAATACATGAGAAGAGAATACATTCCTTTTTCCAGTCCGAATACGGCACCGACAACCGCGTATATGATGCAGTTGAAGAACAGAATGATCTGCCCGGTGGAAACGGAGGTATGTTTCGACAGGAGAATAGCGACGACTTCCGTTCCGTCCAGGCATCCACCGGCACGCAGCACCAGACCGACGCCGGCACCCAGAAGGACACCTCCGAACGTCACCGCCAGAACCACTTCATCCGTGGCGGACGGCGTATTCTCGAAGATCCGCGTCATCACGGAGAACAAAGCGATGGCATAGCCGGCTTTCAGTATGAAAGTGTGACCCATCTTCTTCCATCCAAAAAACAGAAACGGCATGTTGAGCACAAAGGTGAGCACACCGAGAGGCACCGGGATGAATCGATCCGCCACCATGCTGAGACCGATGATGCCGCCGTCAAAGATTCCGCTGGGAACCAGAAATTCCTCCACGGAAAATGCCGCCAGGACGGCTCCCAGCGTCAGCATGACCGCTGTCTGTATCATCCTCAGTCCGTTTCCCTTTTTCACTTCTTGCTCCTCCCCAAAAAAACAGCAGACGGTGACTGCCCTCTGCTGTTTCGATCCTTTATTGATCTTTCACTTCTTCGCTTTTGTACATGGTCTCATCCGTGAGATCGATCACCGTGTTGATCTTATCATGAACGATCTTGTAGCCGCGCAGGGTCTTTCGTTCCCCTTCCGGTTCATTGCAGATGCAGACCGCCCGCACTTTCCGGGGCACCTCATGGTATTCCCGTTCGATTCGGTAGTTTTCAATCAGATATTCTCTCGTGTCCTCATCGTAGTAGGACCGATCCTTGTCGATATAGATCACTTCCGCAGAAATGTACAGCACGGTATTGATCACCGCATAGAGTTTGTCATCCTGCTCCTCGATATAAGCCAGATAACAGTCGACATCCTCAATGCTTGTGCTGCGGCACAGGCAGTCCTCCTCGCATTCGCGAACGATATCCAGACTGTAGATGTATTTCTCGATCCCCTCGTTCATCTGGCCCTGGCCAATGATCTCTTTCAGCTTGTCCGACAGATCCACCAGTTCATCCTGGGTCTCCTGTACGAAGCGGATAAAGCCGTCCAGCGTGGAGAAAGGAAGGAAATTCCTGTCCTCTGCAAAGGCATTGCGGAACTCCTCGTCTTTGGATACCACACAGATAAGATCCTTCGCACGGGCATAGTTCCGAAGTGCATTGATCACGATGGCATCCCGGAATCCCAGAGACCGTTTGTTTTCAAACGGAGGCTGTCCTCCGTAATAGTCGGAGATCAGACGGTCGGCACTGACCGGATCCAGCGGGATCTGCACCATGCCTTCTTCTGCCAGCAACTTCCGGAAATCCGCCTGAATGTCATCCACGGCAGCATCCGCGGAGATCTCCCGGATTCCGTAGTTTTCGTTTTTCCGAAACGGGCCCATGTATTTCCGCAGATAGCGGTTATAGGTCGATGCGGCACGCCGGATATCGGTCTCGATCTGTTCGTTGACCCGGCCTGCGGTATCGATGGTATACAGGATCTCCAGTTTTCCTTTTCGCATCAGATCCCGGAGAGTCAGGAACTCTTCACGATCGAACACGTAGTCGGCATCGATATATATATTTGAATCCAGATAAACTATCACGGTTTTTCCTCCAAAAAAGGGATCATGTTCGTCAAGTTAGACCTGACTTATTCACTATATCATAAAAACAGATCGTTTCAAATCATCAGTTTGGAAAAATGTGTATATTACCATGCGACTTTTTCTTACTTTTTCTTCATTTTCCCCTTTTTCAGTTGTTTTTGCATTTTTATCTAATTATAATGATAGAAGTTTATTTTTGTGAGAGTCTTTTAAGATATTTGAAACTATGAGTAAAACTAAGAAGATCATATTATTATCCATACTGGGGGCATTGGTCATCGGGTATCTGGTCGGTGTCCGGGTTTTTTATAAGGAATTTCTTCCCAACACATTTCTCCATGGTGTGAACATCGGAACCATGACGGAAGAGGAGGCCGTGGACGCCCTGACCAAAGCCGTCAATCCGTCCTTCAACGTGGTGGAAATGGACGGGGTCACGGAACAGATCTCCCTGAATGAGATTAATTTTGTGGCCGACTATGAGAAGATCGTCCATGAGATGATGAAGAAAACCACATCTCTCGCATGGCCCATTTCTCTGGTGAAGCGGACGGAAAATACTACCGGCGGCGAGGTGTCCTTTGATGCGAAAAAGCTGAAAGACCTTGTCCATAATCTCAACGCTATTGCCGGGGAGAATGTTCGTGCGCCGAAGAATGCCTACATCGCACAGAACAACGGCAAGTATGAGATTGTGAAAGAAGATGACGGCAACAAGCTCAACGAGGACCGTGCATTCGGTGCAATCAAGTATGCTCTCGCCAGAGACGAAGGCAGTGTAAACCTTCAAGATGAGGACTGCTACCTGAAAGCGGAGATCCGTCAGGACAACAAAACCCTTAACGACAAATTCCGCTTGATCCAGAAGATCGATTCTCTGACCATTACCATCAACATGGTAGACGCCAACGAGATCCTCACTGCGGACAAGATCATTGACATGGGAACCTTCAAGCGGGACAAGTATGTCCTGAACGATGAGGCTCTGGCCAAATATGTTGACTGGCTTGCGGAGAAATACGATACCTACAAGAAAAAACGGCCGTTCACCACAACCACCGGCGAAAAGGTGGAAGTGGGAAGCAGTTACGACACCCTGGGATTTTCCATGTCCAAGAAGGAGACCATCAACCGTCTGAAAGCCGCCATCCGGGAACGGAAATCCACCACCGTCAATGCCGCGTGGGACGTAGCGGGCATATGCCGCGGTGAAAACGGCAATGACATTGGCACGACCTATGTGGAAGTCAGCCTTGCCCGCCAGCATCTGTGGTATTACCGGGAAGGTAATCTCGTTCTGGAAAGCGACGTTGTCACAGGACTCACCAACGGGCGGCGCAACACCCCCGGCGGAGTATTCAAGATCTGGGGCAAAGAACGGAACGCCACGCTGCGGGGAGATGACTACGAGACCCCTGTCAGCTATTGGATGCCCATTACATGGACCGGTGTCGGCCTGCACGATGCCAACTGGCGCGGCAGTTTCGGTGGCGGAATCTATCGGTACAACGGTTCCCATGGCTGTGTCAACATGCCGCCTTCCAAAGCCGGAGAACTGTTCAACGCTGTTGCGCTCAACACCCCTGTGGTCATCTATTGATTTCCAATATAGAAAAGATCCTGCTGTGCATGATACAGCAGGATCTTTTTTTACAAAAAAACGGGACCGGCATGCCGGTCCCTTGAAAATTAGAAACGGATTACATTGGCTTGCATCTCACAGGACGATCAAACGAGTGATCAAGTCCTTCTATCCCCCCGTGCAATAACTAACGCATTTCCGCTTCCGGAGTCGAGTCAGTTCTGAACTGATTCCATTTTACACGAATTTTTTCTATTTGCAATAGTCAATATTATTTTTTTGTCTCGCCTCTGGATGGGTCCAGCTCGTACAGCATCGCATTGACGATGGCAGCAGCCACATTGCTGCCTCCTTTTCGACCGCGGGCAACGATATGGGGAACCCCGGTCTCCAGGATCAGTTCCTTTGCCTCCACCACATTCACAAACCCCACAGGGACCCCAATGATTCCGCGGGGAGAGATCATCCCGTTTCGGATCATCTCATAAAGTCGCACCAGTGCGGTAGGTGCGTTCCCTACTGCAAAGATGACATCCCGGTCCAGCGCGGCAGCCCGTTCCATGCTCACCACAGCTCTCGTGACGCCGCGTTTCTTTGCTTCTTCCGCCACATCATCTTCGCCCATAAAGCACCGGCACTCCCCTCCGAAAGCGGTAAGGATTCTGCGATTGATCCCGGACCGTGCCATATTGGTGTCTGTGATGACCCACGCCCCATTGGCGATGGCTTCCTTCATGGACCGGACAGCTCCGGGAGAAAAGACCAGATTGTCAACATAGTCAAAGTCCGCTGTGGCATGGATCACCCGTCGGATTACGGCATCCTTTTCCGGATCCGGACGGATCCCCCGTTCTTCCAGCTCCTGCCGGATAATCTCAAAACTTCTTGCTTCGATCTCTCCGGGTTTCATGTATTCCAGTTTTACATCCATGACTTCTTCACTCCAGTCCGATGATTCTGCGGATCGCACCCATATCCAGATGATCGCGCAGCGCATCCGCCACAAGATCATACTGCCGATCCTGTTCTTCCCGGAATGACCAACCTGCGGCCGGCACGACATTCTTTTTCTCACATAATGCGTTCACGACTGCATGGCGAAGCTCATCTTCCTCGAAGAAGCCGTGCAGGTACGTTCCTGCGATATTGCCGGCCACTCTGCCTTCCATCGCATCCCCGATGCGGGAAAACACTTCTCCGCCGTGAAAATCCGAGATTCCCATATGAATCTCATATCCCTGGACCTTTCGGCCGGAGACACAGCTCCAGAAGCCTTCCACAGGCTCCATCGTGCCGGCAACCACCGTTCGCGTTTTCTCTTCCCGAAACTCCGTGACCATGGGGATCAGTCCCAGGCCGCGCATAAAGTCCCAGCCTTCGACCCCTCTGGGATCCCGGATCTCCTCACCCAGCATCTGATATCCGCCGCAGATTCCAAGGACGGGTGTTCCTCTCCGGGCATGCTGCAGGATCCTGGCATCCAGTCCGACCGAGCGAAGCCAGTTTAAATCCTGCATCGTGCTCTTTGTGCCGGGAAGAATGATCAGATCCGGGTCTCCCATTTCCTGAACCTTTGTCACATACCGGAGGCGGATATGTTCTTCTTCCTCCAGCGGAAGAAAATCTGTCGCATTGGAAATACGGGGAAGGCGGATCACCGCAACGTCCACTTCTCCGGAATGGTCTCTGGGTTCGTAGAGAGAATCTTCCTCTTCCACATGTACATCCAGATAAGGCAGCACTCCCAGAACCGGCACGCCGGTCTTTTCCTCCAATTCCCTCAGTCCCGGTTCCAGAATCGACGGATCCCCCCGGAATTTGTTGATGATGAATCCGCGGATCCGTTTCTGTTCCTCCGGTTCCAGCAGCTTCATCGTACCGTACAGCTGAGCAAAAACGCCGCCTCGGTCAATATCTCCCACCAGCAGAACCGGTGCGTCCGCAATAGCCGCCATCCCCATGTTCACGAAATCATTTTCCCGCAGATTGATCTCCGCCGGCGATCCCGCTCCTTCAATAATGATGAGGTCTTCCTGTTCTGCCAGTTTTTCGAAACTGTCCTTCACACACGGAATCAGTTCCGCTTTTCGTTTATAGTACTCCCGGGCATCCATGGTATCCCACACCTCGCCCTGCACAATGACCTGTGACTGATGGTCGGAGGTGGGTTTCAGCAGGACTGGATTCATAAGCACCGATGGTTCGATCCCTGCAGCCTGCGCCTGTACCGCCTGCGCACGTCCCATTTCCAGTCCTTCCCCGGTAACACAGGAATTAAGGGCCATATTCTGAGATTTGAACGGGGCCACCCGGAGTCCTTCACGGTGAAACAGCCGGCACAACCCGGTGACCAGAAGGCTTTTTCCTGCGCTGGACATCGTTCCCTGGATCATGATTGTTTTTGCCGTCATCGCAGTTTCCTCCATTGCTCCACCAATTCCCGATTCTCCTCATGAGTCCGGATGCCGATGCGAAACCAGGTCTCATCCAGTCCCCGGAAGTTTTTGCAGGATCGAATCAGGATCCCCTGTTCCTTCAGACGCGCCGCCGTATCTGCCGGCGCCTGGAAAAGGACAAACGGTGCCGGACCTGCATGGAGCTCCCAGACCAGATCCTTCTGTAGTTCCCGGCAGAGATACTCGCGCTCGGCGGTAATCAGCTCGGTCGTGGCGGTAATGAAATCTTTTTCGTCCAGCGCCGCTTCCCCTGCCAGCTGTGCCGGAAGAGAGATCGGCCAGGGCTGTGCGCAGCCGAAGAGGGCTTCATTCCACTGCCTGTCCCCTGTTGCCAGAACACCCAGGCGAAGTCCCGGCATTCCAAAGATCTTTGTAAATGACCGCAGCGCGGCGATCTTACGCCCGCTTTTCAGCCTGCGTATCACCGTATGTGCTTCCTCCGCTTTCGCAAAGGGAAGAAAACTCTCATCTACCAGTAGCCGGATGTCCATCTGTTCCAGCGCGGTCAGCAGGGCATCCAGGATCTCACCGGGAATGCATCTTCCCGTAGGATTGTTGGGATTTCCCAGCAGGACCGAGACGGTCTTTCCGCGATCCCGTTCCCGGCGGGCGGCATGGAGGATCTCCGAAAGGATCCTCCCGTCCAGAACAAATCCGTTTTCTTTTTCCAGCCGGATCCAGCAGATCTCGCTGCCGCAGGCGCGTGCAGCCCGTTCATACTCATAAAAGGATGGAATCGGAATGATCGTCACATCCGAAGGGCAGGCGCATGCTGCACGCAGCAGCAGTTCCGCCGCTCCGTTCCCGAACGTCAGCATTTCCGGCGATATACCCCAGCGCCGGGACAGTTTCTCCGTCAGGACCGTGTTGCTCGGATCCGGGTATTCCCCCGATCGCAGCACGCCCTGCAATGCGGCATCCCGTACCTTTTCCGGCATGCCCAGAGGATTGATATTGGCGGAAAAGTCCAGTCGGGCTGTTTCTCCGTATGTTCTTCCTCCGTGGGGAAAGTCCTTCACTTTTGATGTCCTCCGCTATACGAAATACAGGACCACCATCCCGACGAGATACACGAGATTGGAGGTGCGCAGTATCAGATAATTTGCTCGATTGATGTCCACAAATTCGATGGGCTTCAGATCATCCCCCACCGTATCTTTGCAGACCAGTTTTCCCTCATAAGTCGCGTCTCCCAGCAGCACCACATCCAGTGCGCCGGCACAGGCAGATTCCGGATGTGCCGCATTGGGGCTTGCATTGGCGTGCCGATCCCGTTTCCAGATGCGAAACGCATTCCTGTAATCCATCCGCAGCGTCCAGGACGCAACGATCATGAACAGTGCCGTGATGCGGGCAGGAAGCCAGTTGCACACGTCATCCAGACGTGCCGCGGCCGATCCGAAATATCGATACCGGTCATTGCGGTATCCCAGCATGGAATCCATGGTATTCACCGCTTTATAGAACCATCCTCCCGGTATTCCGAAGATAAGCATAAAGAGCAGCGGCGCGATCTCTCCGTCGGAACTGTTTTCCGCGATGCTCTCCACCGCAGCTCTCGTCACATCATATGCATTCAGATTCTCCGTATCCCGGCCCACCATCTTGGACACCTCGACTCTTGCCCGTGCAAGATCTTCGCCTTTCAGTGCCTGAAACACGCGGTATCCCGCTTTTCTCAGAGACCGCAGTGCCAGCATGGGATAGCACAGGATCCCTCCTGCTGCGATATACGCATAGGGATGCAGCTGTTTTGCCCCCCACAGCAGGAGCCACGGAACCGCGGTGGTAAGAATCACAACGATGACGACCAGCAGGCCCCCGGCGAACCGCTTCTTTCCGATATCCTGTTCCGGCTCTTCCGAGATCCGAAACAATTTCCGGAACAGTTTTTCCAGGCCGGACACGAGCGCTCCGATCCCCTGGACCGGGTGCCACCAGTTTTCGGGATCTCCCAGAATAAAATCCAGGAGGAACCCGATGGTTATCATTTCCATTCTAGCTATCATGTCTCAGCCCTCACGCCCAGGGAACGATGGAACGAAGGCGGAATCCCTCCTTCCCGTTTCCCCGGATACTGCCGGTCCATCCGGCTCCGTTTTCTGTCATCCAGTGATAAAAGTCCTCATGAGGATCCGACCAGTCATCCATCAGTGCCATGATCGTTCCTCCATGCACTACAAGCGCTATGTCTCCAGTCAGGTCGCCTAACCGTCCTCCTCCGGAGATCACACGGCGGGAAAACTCCTGCAGCGTCTCCCCCTCCGGGAAACCGCTCTCTCCGTTGGTATCGATAAATCTCTGATACCAGTCGAGACCATTCATCTCCTCATAATTCCGGTATTCTGCCACACCGAAATCCATCTCCCGGAATTCCGGGACAAGGATCAGTTCATGCCGTGGAAACAGGATCTCCGCCGTTTCCACACACCGCTTCATCGGGCTGACGAATACACGGGTCACTTCCGGTGCTTTCTTTTTCTGAAGGAACTGCCGCTCCTCCGGAAGCAGCGGCTCATCCGTTCGCCCTCCCATATATCTTCTCTCCCTGTTTCCCGCCGTTTTCCCGTGGCGGATCAGGGTGCACTGAAATTCTCTCATTTGATTCTCTGTCCTACTCCGGCAATGACCCGGATCACCTGTTC